>NZ_JBLWIT010000145.1:0-133728 GCF_048381435.1 Rhodococcus mengyinensis
GAGAATCCTACCGCCGACGCTCACCGCAGTTCCCGCGCGATCGCTCGGGCCGCGCGGCGAGCCTGCTTCGCCGCGAACCCGATCTGCGACGGCCTGGGCACGAACCCGATGAAACGCAACCTCTCGGCGGCCGGCTTTTCACCGGTGGCGTGCGGCCAACCTCGCTCGTCCAGTACGCCGAGGTGCCCGACCAGCTTTTCGAGTTCTTGGCGGAACCCCGTCGCGCAGACCATCGCCTCCGGGTCGATTCGCATCCCGTCCACCAGCCACACGCTGTCCGCGTCGAGTGACTCGACTCCGCGAACGACCTCGATGGACCTGTCTCGGATCGCGGCGATGAGCTCCTTGTCGACGATCGCCGGTGCCACGCCGAGGCGGGCGCTGCGGGCGAAGATCCCCTCGTCGGGGATCGGTAATCCGAACTCGCGCAGGTCGCCGATGCTCCTCTTCCGGCCGAACCGAGCGATTGCGTCCGCGATAGGGACCGGGGCATGGTAGAGCGGCGTTGCGATGAAGTCTCCCGGTATGCCACCAGGTCCCTGGCGGAGCATGATGTTCGGCGGCGTGCGAGCCGAAAGCCAGACCTTTGCCGCGCCTCCGGTGGCGAGGTCGTAGGCAATTTCCATGCCCGAGCAGCCCGCTCCCACCACGAGGACCCGTTTCCCGTTGTACGGCGAGGGATTCCGGTACTGCGAGGAATGAACCAGTGCACCCCGCCAGTCCCCGCGTCCGGGCCAGTCCGGGACGAAGGGCTCATGATCGAAGCCGGTCGCGACCACCACCTCGGCAGCGTCGACCGAACCGGCAGCGGTGGTCAACCGCCAGCGCCCGTCAGTTCGGTCGAGCCGTTCCACCGGGCAGCCCAGGCGCAGTTCGATCCCGTCCGCGCGTGCGTGCCGCTCGAGATGCTCGATCACCTGTTCCCGCGTGGGAAAGGTCGGTGTGCCCTGCTTGTAGGGGCGGTTCGGCAGATGGGAGAATTGCCTGCCGGTGTTCAGTCGCAGCCGGTCATAACGAGAGTGCCACGACGAACCGACTTGGTCGGCTCGGTCGATCAGCAACGGGTTGATGCCACGGTCGGCGAGGGCCACCGCCGCCGCGACCCCGGAGGTGCCGGCACCGACGATTGCGACTTGATGCTCGCTCATCGTGTGCTCCTTGGGTGTTGTCTTGTTTCATGCGGTTTCGGCGACAATGACGCTCATCGTGCCGGTGAGCGAGCGATGGTCGCGGTAGCGCCAGCCAGTGTCCTGCAGCCAGGCGATGCCTTCGTCGACGCTGTAGACGTCGCCGTGTTCGAGGTGGACCGCGAATTCGCCCGCCATCAGGGCGGCCGCGACCGGCTGGGTGTGGGTGGGGTCGGTCCAGAACTCGGCAATCAGCAGCGTGGCGCCGGGTGCGGCGACGTCGCGAATGCGGTGTAGCAGCGCACGATTCTGCTCCGGTGACCAGTAATGCGCCAGGTTCGCGACCAGGAAGGCGTCGTATCCGGCGGGCAGCGGGTCGGCCCCTGCGTCGCCGGCGCATACGTCGATTCGCCCCTCCAGCCCGACCGACGCGATGCGGTCCTGCGCGGTCTGGGCAACCGCCGGCAGCTCGAACACGGTCGCGCTCAGTTGCGGGCAGTGGCGCGCCACCGCGATGGACCAGGAGCCGGTGCCGCCGCCGATGTCGAGGAGTCGACGATTGCCGGACAGATCGACCGTGTCCGGCAGGGCGAGCGAGGGGCCGGCCGAAAACGCCTCGATACCGATCGAGGCGATGGGTTGCAGGGCGGCTTCGAGGTCGAAGATCTGGTGTTTCGGCCCGCGGGCTAGTGCGTCGGCCAGATCTTCCCACGCCGGGAAGCTGATCTTGTCCCAGAACCGCAGCAGCGGACGCAGGTCGGCGGGCGATCCGCCGGCGAGGAACGCGGCCGCCGTCTCGGTATTGACGTACTGTTCGCCTCGGCGTTCGAGCATACCCAGCGCGACCATGGCGTCGGCGCTGATCCGGGTGGCTCGGGCAGTAAGCCCGGTGCGGGCGGCCAGGCCACGCAGGTCGGTGGGGCCCTCGCCCAACGCCTCGAACAAACCGAGTTCGCTGGCGGCGAAGAGGTGTTTGGCGGCCATGAACCCGGACGCCAGCTGCATGATCGGCTCCGGGTTAGGCAGGTCGTGGTCGGTTTCGGCGGAGGTATGGGCTGTCATCGTCATGAAACCAGCGTCGTTGTTGTCGGTTCTGCGTCATATCCCTGAATCCTGGGGAATTCACCCAGATTTCTGGGGTAGGCAGCCCTAACCTGCTGCGATACACTTCGGACATGGCGCAGAGCTTGCTGCCACGCGTCCGCGATCAAATCTCGCGTGCCGTCGCCGACCAGCTGGACTGGGTGGGGTACAGCGCGCGAATGAGCGAGGCCCTGCGCACGGTGATCCCACATGACCGCTGCTGCTGGCACACCGTCGACCCGGGCACCATCCTGTTCACCGGCAGCGTGAACCGGAACGTTGGGTGTTCCGGATCCTGGTTGGCGCACTACGAATACGAGGTCGAGGACGTCGACAAGTGGGCGTTTCTTGCGCACAGTGGCCGCCTGGCGGGTGCACTCAGTCTGGATACCCACGGAGATTTGTCCCGCAGTGCACGGCACCGTTCGCACGAGGCGTACGGAATCGGCGACGAGCTGCGGGTCTCCCTGGTGTCGGACGGGGTCTATTGGGGTGCAGCGGCATTCCTGCGCGATGCGGGCGCGCCGTGGTACACCGCCGAGCACGTCCGCGCAATCGCCGCGCTGGCGCCCGCGCTCGCTACCGGTCTGCGACGTTCGATGCTCCACGAGGTCGAGGTCGCCGTGACGACCGTGGACTACGGCCCCGGCGTGGTGGTCTTCGACGCCGCGGGCGACCCGGAATCGGTCTCACCCGCCGCGGAACGCTGGATCGACGAAATTGTCGAGGTCCCGGCGCCGTCGACGCCGTTCGAATCGAAGGTCGTGCAGGCCATCGCGGCCAGGGCGCGGGCGATCGAACCGGGCACCGATCCGCTGGAACTTGCCGCGCGCTCGCGGGTACGCACGCGATCCGGCGCCTGGCTGTTGCTGTACGGGACCAGGCTTTCCGGCGTCGAAGACGGACGCACTGCCGTCATCATCCAACCCGCGACGCCGCATGAGATCGCGCCCGTCATTGCCATGGCCTACGGACTGTCCCAACGCGAATGCCATCTCACTGCGCTGTGCGTCCAAGGGCGATCGACAAGGGAGATGGCGCACGCAATGTCGTTATCCGTCTACACAATTCAAGACCACATGAAGTCGATCTTCGACAAGACCGGGGTGCGCAGCCGCGGGGAACTGGTGGGGCAGATATTCCTCGAGCACTACGCGCCACGCTGGGAGCTTGCGGCATCCCCGCCAACCGGATGGTGGGCGAAGGGCATCAACTGAATTCGCCGAACTCTCAGCTGTGCGTATCTGCTTCACGACCAATGGCGCGCCAACCAAGAAGGTTCACCGCCCGAACCATCTCTCCTTCCACGACGCCGGCGCTCACCGACAGTGTGCCGTCGACCAGGAAGGTGCCCCTCGCACATTCTGTCGCCGCCGCAGCGAACGGAGGTGGCCCCGATTCCCTCAGTTCGTCCTGCAAGCCCAATCCCAATTCACACGACCAACGGCGGCTCCGCGAGTCCGGCAGGCAGCGCCATAGCGGTCGACGTCGGCCTGGGTCGCCTCGGCGAGTGTGTGATGGTAACAAGGCGCGCCGCTGAAGGGGTAGCGCCACGATCATTGCGGCATGTAAGACAACACCCACAATGCTGGTGGAATGGGCGCCGCGTGACGGCGTTCCTGGGAGTCGGGCCTCGGACTACGCTGTGACTGCGTCTTACTTCGAAAGCGTCGAATGCGTCATCGGATGCAACTCCGCCTAGTTTGCGCCTTACACGTCGCGGGCGTTCGACACGAGTTGATGGACGTCCTGATCGGTGGCGCCGAGCCCGAAGCTGATGATCCGTTCGGGGTGGATGCGAATGGTCGGTCCGCCGAGATCGTTCGCCTGGGCGGCATCGGCGTCGAGGGCCTCGGCGCGTCCGCGGATTTCGACGCAGCGCACCCGCCACGGATCGACCGACGGCACGTCGTCCACGACGAACGCCACCTTCCCGTTGTCGGCGACGTTGCGGAACTTGCGGCTCGCCGCCATGTTGTAGCCCTGGATGTCGATCGTGGACGTGCCGGCGTTGTAGTGAAAGCCGACGGGACTGACCTGCAAGGTTCCATTCGGCTGGACCGTCGCGAGCCGGCCCAGGCGTTGTGACGCCAGATACTCGAGTTCCTGCGCAGTGAAGGACATGAATTCACGCTAGAACCTGAACGGGGCTCGAGGTCAAGGATCCGGGACGTTCCTCAGCCGAGATCGTCGACTGCGCGCCGCGCTTCCTCGACGCGCAGCTCCGCCGCGTCGAGGTCTCGTTCCCCCCGGTGCACCGCCTCCGCCGAAGCCTTCTCCGCGTTCCGCGTGAACTGCCGCTCCTGCTCGGCGTGTTCGAGTTCGGCGCGCAGTTCCTCGATCCGGTGGTCGATCTCCGTCAGCGTCGACCGCGCCTTCTCCAGTTCCGTTCTCGCGTCCGTCAGTTCACCGCGGACCTCCTCGGCCCGGGACGTGACTTCCGCCAGTTCGGCCTCGGCCGCCGCGCGTTCGGCGTCGCGGTCCCGCTCCACCGGCTTCTTCTTCGCCTTCTTCCCCGGCTTGTCGGCCGGGGGCGCGGTGGCGGGTTCGGACGTCGAGGTCTTCTTCGCGGTCTTTCCCTGGACGACGGAGAGTCCGGCCGGACCGAAACCGCTGTAGCTCGCCGCCGTCACGACCCGGCCACGCCGCACCTGTTCGGCGGTCTCGGCGTCGGCGAGTGCCGCGTGCAGCGTCTGACCGACATCCCGCAGGGCGTCCTCCCCGACCGTCCGGCCTCGCTCGGCGGCGAGTTCACCGGCCTTGCGCGCCAACGCCCGCACCACCTGCTGCCGCTGCGTGTTCAGCCGCCGAAGGTCCGGGCCGGACAGGTGTCGCTGCGCGTCGCGGAGGGCTTCACCGAGAGTGAGGAGCGCGTCGACCTCGTCGGGGAGCTCGCGGGCGAGCAGATTGACGAGCCAGCCGACGACCGTCGGCTTCCGCAGCTTCCCGATCTCGGTCGCCAGCGCGCGGTCCTTGTTCTCCCGCGCCGCAGTCACCTGCGCGGTGCGCGCCTCGACGAACTCACCGGGGTCGAGGCCGTACAGTTCGTCGGCGACGTCGTCGAGGGTCACGGCCCAATACTTGCACCGTGACCGCTCCGTTCGTGCCGACTCGGGTCAGACCAGTCGTTCGGCCGCGGCCGCGATTCGTTCGTCGCTGGCCGTGAGCGCGATGCGCACGTGGGTGCCGCCGCCGGGACCGTAGAACTCCCCCGGCGCCACGAGAATGCCCCGCTCGGCGAACCACTCGACGGTGTCCCGGCAGGCTTCGCCGCGCGTCGCCCACAGGTACAGCCCGGCTTCGGAGTTGTCGACGGTGAATCCGGCGCCGCGCACCGCTGCGAGAAGGATCTCGCGGCGACGGCGGTACCGCTCACGCTGCTCGTTCTCGTGGTCGTCGTCGCTGAGCGCGGCGGTCATCGCAGACTGGATCGGCAACGGCACCATCATGCCCGCGTGCTTGCGGACCTCGAGAAGTTCGGCCACCAACGCCGGGTCACCGGTGACGAACCCCGCGCGGTAACTCGCGAGGTTGGACGTCTTCGACAACGAGTGCACCGCGAGGAGCCCGGTGAGATCGCCGTCGTTCACCCGCTCGTCGAGGATCGAGAGGGCTTCACCTTCCCAGGTCAACCCCAGGTAGCACTCGTCGGACGCCACGATGGCGCCGCGGCGACGCGCCCAGTCGACCACCTTGCGCAGATGCTCGAGACCGAGCACCTTGCCGGTGGGGTTGGACGGCGAGTTCACGAAGATCAGCGACGCACCCTCCGGACCGAGCCGGTTGAGACCGTCGGCCCGGATCACCCGCGCACCCGCGAGGAGCGCACCGACCTCGTAGGTCGGGTACGCCAGCTCCGGGATGACCACCAGGTCGTCGGCGCCGAGCCCGAGAAGGCGTGGCAGCCAGGCGATGAGCTCCTTCGTGCCGATCGCGGGCAGCACCGCAGCCGGATCGATGCCGGTGATTCCGTAGCGGCGGCGCAGCGCCTCCACCGCGGCGTTACGCAGCTCCTCGGTGCCGTGCGTCGTCGGATATCCCGGAACCGCGGCGACCGAGGTCAGCGCGTCCTGGATGATCGGGGCGACCGCATCGACGGGGGTCCCCACCGACAGGTTGACGATGCCACCCGGGTGGGCGAAGGCTTTCGCCTTCGCCGACTCGAGCGAGTCCCACGGAAAGTCGGGAAGTGCTGTGGCTACCGGGATACGAGGCACACCTAGTCCTCGCCCATGGGGGGCAGAGCCTTGACGAACGGCGGGTCGTAGTCGACCTTGCCCAGCTTCGCCGCGCCGCCGGGAGAACCGAGGTCGTCGAAGAAGTCGACGTTCGCGGCGATGTAGCCGTTCCACTGGTCCGGGACGTCGTCTTCGTAGAAGATGGCTTCGACGGGGCAGACGGGTTCACAGGCGCCGCAGTCCACGCATTCGTCCGGATGGATGTAGAGCATCCGCCCGCCCTCGTAGATGCAGTCGACAGGGCATTCCTCGATACACGCCTTGTCCAACACATCCACGCACGGTTCAGCAATCGTGTAGGGCACTGCCGCTCTCCCTGCCTTTCTGACACGAGTAGGCACGAGGTACGGGCTGCTTGTACCCCGCGGAAGAAACTATTATCGCCTGCCCGGCGGACCTCTCTGCGGTGAGGGTTACCTGACCCGGCGTACCGCCGCGGGCAGCGGCGCGTGGAACGCGATCCACTGCTCGCCCTGTTTCGCCGCTCTCACCAGCGCGCCCCGTTCGCCGAGATACCCGGCCACCACACCGACCACCGGGATGTTGCCCAGCAGCGAGTAGGTCGAGCCCGGCCCGGGACGCTTGTCGAGTTCGTCACTGAGCGCGCGCACCGTGCGGGCAGTGCGCCACAGCGCGCCGATCAGCCCGAACGGGCGCCACACGGACGCGCCGTCCGCCGAATCGGATCGCGTCGTGTCGGCGAGCACCGCGTCCGTCTCACGCCGGCAGAGCACGGACGCCAGCAGGTCCACCTGGTCGGACCGATTCGTCACGTCGTGCTCCCGGGCGACGGCGACGAGAACGACCGCCTGATTCGCGAACCCGAGCACGTCCTGGATCGGGAGCCGATTGAGAAGCACCCCGAACATGCCCGGGAATGCGACCGCGATCGTGTTCAGCGCGCCGATCCGCGTCACCCACCACCGTGCCCGCTCGTCGTCGCTCGCCTTCTCCCACGACGCCGTCCCCGGGAACTGCACGGTGTCGAGAACCCAGGCGATCCCGTCGAGCAGCGCCTCCGCGGCGCCCCGGTCCTCCGCTGTCGGGGTGAACGTCCGGCTCTTGATACCGAACGGATCCGTGAGGGCCAGATCGAGCACGGGATTGATGCCCCGGGCAGCGCGATCCAGGATGCCGACGACCGTGTCGTCGCCCAGCCGATCCGTCTCGCTCATGCCGCCGGTGTCCTTCCCTCGCGTCGGGCGTGTGTGGTGGTGCGTTCGCGTGCCGGGCGGCCGATTCCCTCGGCGATGGCCCGCAGTTCCTCGACGGTCTTCTCGGATCCGTGCTCCGAACCCGCCATCCGGGAGATGGTCTCCTCCATCAGGGTGCCGCCGAGGTCGTTGGCGCCGCCCTGCAACATCACCTGGGTACCCGTGACCCCCAGCTTGACCCAGCTGGTCTGGATGTTCGGGATCCGCCCGTGCAGCATGATCCGGGCCAGGGCGTGGACGGCCCGGTTGTCACGGTTGGTCGGGCCCGGACGCGACGCGCCCGCCAGATACAGCGGCGCGCTCTGATGCACGAAGGGCAGCGGGACGAACTCGGTGAATCCGCCTGTCCGGTCCTGGATTCCGCGCAGCACCCGCAGATGCCCGACCCAGTGCTTCGGGTTGTCGACGTGCCCGTACATCATCGTCGAACTCGACCGCAGACCCAGCTCGTGCGCCGTGGTCACCACCTCGATCCAGGTGGCGGTGGGCAGCTTCCCCTTGGTGAGCACCCAGCGCACCTCGTCGTCGAGGATTTCCGCGGCCGTGCCCGGAATGGTGTCCAGACCCGCCTCGCGCAGTTCCGTCAGCCAGTCCCGGATGCTCTGCCCACCGCGGGAGGCGCCGTTGACGATCTCCATCGGGGAGAACGCGTGCACGTGCATCGACGGCACCCGCTTCTTCACCGCGCGCACCAGATCGGCGTACCCGGTGACCGGGAGCTCCGGGTCGATGCCACCCTGCATGCAGATCTCGGTCGCGCCCGCGACGTGCGCCTCCCAGGCCCGGTCCGCGACCTCGTCGGTGGACAGGGTGAACGCGTCCGCGTCGCCCTTGCGCTGCGCGAACGCGCAGAAGCGGCAGCCGGTGTAGCAGATGTTGGTGAAGTTGATGTTCCGGTTCACCACATAGGTCACCTCGTCGCCGACGGCGTCCTTGCGGAGCGCATCCGCCAGCGCCACCATCGCCTCGAGCCCCGGACCCTCCGCCGTCGCCAACGCCAGATATTCGTCGTCGGTGCAGCCCGCCGGATCGCGCTCGGCGCTGCGCAGCGCCGCGAGGACGTCCGTGTCCACCCGCACCGGGCCGCTCAACTCCAGCACCTGCTCGCGGACGGTCTCCCAGTCCCCGAACGCGCTGCCGAGGTCGCTGCGCGTCTCGGTGTTGCGGCCGTCGGTGTCGATCTCGGTGTTCAGATCCACCCGGCCCGTCGACTCCCAGGACTCGTCCGGCTCCTGCCACGGCAACCCGACCGGCTTCGTGTCGAGCTTGGCCAGCCCGGTGTGCGGGTCCGCGAGGGCCTGCACGTGCCCGGTGATCCGCGGGTCGATCCAGGGCGAGCCGGCCAGCACGAACTGCGGCTGCGCCGCCGTGCGCTCGGTGAGCTCGAACCCGGCCTCCGCGGTGATCTCGGCCAGGGTGTCCAGGTTCGGCCACGGCCGCTCCGGGTTCACGTGGTCCGGGGTCAGCGGCGACACACCACCCCAGTCGTCGACACCCGCACCCAGCAATGCCAGGCACTCGGTGTTCGACACCAGGTTGGGCGGCGACTGGATGCGCATCCCCGGGCCGAGCAGCAACCGGGACACGGCGATGGTCGCGAGGAACTCCTCGAGACCCGCGTCCGGGGCATCGCGCATCGCGGTGTCGGGCTTGGCGAGGAAGTTCTGGACGATCACTTCCTGAACGTGGCCGAACGCCTTGTGCGACTTGCGGATCGCCATGATCGACTCCGCCCGTTCCCGCACGGTCTCGCCGATACCCACCAGAATGCCCGTCGTGAACGGCACACTCAGCCGTCCGGCGTCGGTGAGCGTGCGCAACCGCACCGCCGGATCCTTGTCGGGGCTGCCGTAGTGGCACTCGCCCTTGTCGGTGAACAACCGGGTGGACGTCGTCTCGAGCATCATGCCCATCGAGGGAGCCACCGGCTTGAGTCGGGAGATCTCCTCCCAGCTCATCACACCCGGGTTCAGGTGCGGCAGCAGCCCGGTCTCCTCGAGCACCCGGATCGACATCGCACGCAGGTAGTCCAGCGTCGAATCGTAGCCCCGCTCGTCCAGCCACTGCTTGGCCTCCGGCCACCGATCCTCGGGGCGGTCACCGAGGGTGAAGAGGGCTTCCTTGCAGCCCAATTCGGCGCCCTGCCGGGCGATCTCCAGCACCTCGTCCGGTTCCAGATACGCGCCGCGCCCCTCGGCCCGCAACTTGCCGGGCACGGTGACGAACGTGCAGTAGTGGCACTTGTCCCGGCACAACCGCGTCAGCGGAATGAACACCTTACGCGAGTACGTGACAGCCTTGGGTCTGCCCGCCGCCAGCAACCCGGCATCCCGGACCTTCGCCGCCGACGAACACAGATCGGCCAAGTCGTCGCCGCGGGCCTGCAGCAGGGTCGTCGCCTCGTCCACGTTCAGAGTGGCGCCGTCGCGGGCACGTCGCAGCACCCGCCGCATGGCGGAGGCGGAGGGGGCCACTTCCTGCGCAGAGGCGCCGGACGGAGCTGGTGCCGGAACACCGGGCATGGGAAGCATCGTGGGCCGGCCGGATTCTTCACCTGAATGGGTCACCCAGCGATCATGCGCCATCGACGACGGCTACTGCCACCCAGACTCCCGCGAACCGTGCGGATCGCTATTCGCGGGGGTAGTCCTCGTCGACCGGAACCGCCCGGCTCTGTTCGGCCACGTCCGCCTCGTTCACCTCCAGTGACGACACTTCTTCGACCTCGTCGGAACTGTCGTCGTCCACGGCGAGTTCCTGCTCGAGCCGGTCTGCCTCGGGAACCTCCGGAGAATCGGCCGCATCGAATGACGTCATGTCTGCGCTCCTTTGACTTCGGGGGGTTCTCCCACGATAGGTCGGTTCTCGACAGAATGCCGGGGCACGGCCAAAGTAGGGGCATGAGTGTGCCCACCACCGTCACGATGGCGGACCCGCTGTGGCGGCCCAGCCCCAAGGCCAAGCAACTGTGGGCGATCAACGCCGCCCTGCTCTGGCTTCCGCTGTTCGTCGTGCAAGTCGTCGCTCTCGTCTTCCACTGGTGGCCCGTGTGGGTGCACGTCACGGTCCTCGCGGTCACCGTCGTGCTCGCGGTCCTCCACGTCGCCGTCGTCCCGCTCTGGCGGTACCGGGTGCACCGCTGGGAGATCAGCGATACCGCGGTCTACACCCGCAGCGGTTGGTTCACCCAGGAACGACGCATCGCGCCCATCTCCCGCATCCAGACCGTCGACACCGAACGCGGACCCATCGACCGCATGCTCGGGCTGGCGACCGTCACCGTCACGACGGCGTCGTCCGCCGGTGCCGTCAAGATCTCCGCCCTCGATCAGGACACCGCCGACCGCACCGTCGCGCGGCTCACCGAGATCGCGGGCACCAATGTCGGTGACGCCACATGAGTGCGGCACCGGAACCGGGAATCGCTCCCCCCATCGCGCACGGCGAGGCTGCGGTCGCCGCCGAGGAGGAACAGCCCTGGTTGCGCCTGGACCGCCGGATGCTGCTCGTCCACCCCGTCAACGAGATCGTCAAACTGCTGCCCGTATTGCTGATTTCGCTGGTGATCGGCACCCAGAGCGGCAACCACGTGTGGAGTCTCGTCGCCATCGTCGTGTTCGTGGTGTTCGGCATCTCGCGCTGGTTCACGACGAGCTACCGCATCGGCCCGGTCCACGTGCAACTGCGGCAGGGCCTGTTCCGCACACGCCTGCTGTCGGTACCGCGCAACCGCATCCGGTCCGTCGACGTGGAGGCGGGGGTCCTGCATCGCCTGCTCGGGCTGTCGATCGTGCGCATCGGCACCGGCCAGCAGGTGGGTTCCAAACCCGACGCGGCGAAGTTCGAACTCAACGCCCTCTCCACCGGACTGGTTCCCGACCTGCGGGCCGCGCTCCTCGCCCGGCAGCCCTCTCCCGACGTCGAGCCGACCGCGGTCGCGCGGGAGCCAGCGGTCACCGAGATCGGCCACTGGACACCGGCCTGGGTCCGCTACGCCCCGTTCTCGGTGACGGGCGTGGTGACCATCGCGGCGATCGTCGGTCTCGCGTTCCAGTACGGGATCGGCGCGAAGATCGCCCGCTCGTCGACGGTGGCCGAAGGCATCGAATCCGCTGAGCGCGTCGGGATCGCGATCGCCGTCGTCGTCGGGATCGTCGTCCTCCTGATCGCCGCCAGCGCCCTGGCGTGCATCCGGTACCTCCTGACGTACGGCAACATGACGCTGACGGACAACGGCCGCACCCTGCACGTCAGCCACGGCCTGCTGAAGACCCGCCAGACCACCCTGGACCGCGCCCGCCTCCGTGGGACGACCCTCAAGGAACCGCTCCTCCTCCGGCTCGCCGGCGGCGCCCGACTGGATGCCGTCATGACCGGCGTCAGCGCCGAGAGACGGGAGTCGTCGCTCCTGCTCCCCCAGGCCCCGCGTGCGGAAGCGGAGCGGGTGATGGCCACCGTCATCAACGACCACCGTCAGGCCGCGGTCCCGCTCACCCAGCACGGCCCGGTCGCCCAGCGGCGGCGCTACACGCGGGCCCTGATTCCCGCCGAGATCGCGCTCGCCGTCGCCCTGGTCTTCGTGATCCTCGATCGGCCCGTGTTCTGGGCCGCGTGGGCCGCGATCGTCGCGCTCGCCGTCGGCGGTGTGCTGCTGGCGTGGGACCGGTACCGCGGCCTCGGCCATGCGGTGCTCCCCGGGTGGCTGATCACCCGCAGCGGCTCCCTCGACCGCGCCCGGGACAGCCTCGAAGCCGACGGGATCATCGGGTGGACCGTCCGGCAGACATTCTTCCAGCGGCGGGCCGGGGTGGCGACCATCATCGCCGCCACACCCGCAGGCACCGGAAAATACCTGGTGATCGATCTGCCTGCCGACCAGGCGTGGTCGCTCGTCGAGTCGGTGACACCCGGCGGAGGTGACGTGTGGGCGCGGCGCTGACCGACATCGCCGGTCTCGACGCCCAGCTGATCGAATGCCGAGCCTGCCCCCGCCTCGTCGAGTGGCGGGAAACGGTCGCACGCGAGAAGCGCGCGTCGTTCCGCGACGAAACCTACTGGGGACGTCCGGTTCCCGGATTCGGTCCACCCGACGCGTCCCTGCTGATCGTCGGTCTCGCCCCCGCCGCCCACGGCGCGAACCGCACCGGGCGCATGTTCACCGGCGACCGCAGCGGCGACTTCCTCTACGCCGCACTCCACGCCGTGGGACTCGCAAGCCAGCCCACCGCCACCCACATCGGCGACGGCCTCGAACTGTTCGGCGTCCGCATCACGTCCCCGGTGCACTGCGCACCGCCCGCGAACAAGCCCACCCCGGACGAACGCGACACCTGCCGCCACTGGCTCGACGCCGAACTGCGCATCCTGCAACCCCACCTGCGGTCGGTGATCGTGCTCGGCGGATTCGGCTGGCAGTCGCTGCTCCCCGTCCTCGACGACGCCGGCTGGGCCGTCCCCCGGCCACGACCCAAGTTCGGGCACGGCGCGCACGTCGAACTCCCCGGCGCCGAACGTCCCCTGCACCTGTTCGGCTGCTACCACGTCAGCCAGCAGAACACCTTCACCGGCCGCCTCACCCCCGCCATGCTCGAGTCGGTGCTGTCCGAGGCCGCCCGCGTCGCCGGCTTGATCGGGTGACCACACCTCGGGGGGCGAACGGTACATCCGACCTGCCTGAAGCGCCGAAGGTGCCGTTCACCCCAGCTACCGCCGGTTCGGGAGTTCCTCGATGATGTATTTGGCCATGCTGCCGAGCCGGGGGCGGGCGGGTTGCATGGTGTCGACGCCGAGGGCGGTGAGGGGCGAGGCGGTCACCGAGCCGACGCAGACGGGTGCGACCGGACCTGCGAATGCGTGCAGGAGGGGCTCGACGCGGTCGGTGTCCTTCGCGGTGCTGAGGAGCGACGACACGGCGGGTGCGCTGGTGAAGGTGACGGCGTCGACCTCGGCTCGGATGATCTGGTCGAGCAGTGTGAGCAGCGGCTGCTGGTTCTCGGGTCTGATCCACCGGTACACCGACACGGCCGTCGTCTCGGCCCCGGCGCCGGCGAGGGAGACGCTCAGGTCGGTCATCGGTTCCCATTCGGTGATGGTGCCGTGCAACTGGACCGCGACTCGTCGACCGCGCACACCCTCGGCGACGAGGTGTTGGTGCACCTCTTCGGACGATTCGGTTTCCGGCGACCACTCCTCGCGCAGGCCGACCCCGCGGACGGCGCCCTTCGCCTTGGGACCGCGGGTGATGATCCGCGCCGATTGCAGGGCGGCGAGCAGTGCGTCCTCCTCGTGCCAGGCCCGCGCCGCGTCCAGCCATCCGCGGAATCCGACGGCGGTGCTGACGACGAGTAGGTCCGGCGGCGACGCGATGATGTCGGCGGTGCGGGACCGCAGATCGGTGTCGTCGACGAGCGGCAGCACGTGGATGGCCGGTGTGTGGACGATGGCGGCCCCGTGCCGTTCGAGGAGCGTGATGAACTCGGCGGCCCGGCGTTCGGCGGTGACGGCGATGGTCAGTCCGGAAAGTTCGTCGTTCGACATTCTCCCAGTGTGACGGACGAATCGCACTAAGCTGCCCACATGATCACTGCTGTGCACACATTGGTCTACGCCGACGACGCCGAGGCGGCCCGCGACTTCTTCCGCGACGTGCTCGGCTGGTCACACGTCGACGCGGGCGGCGGTTGGCTGATTTTCCGCACCGGACCGTCCGAGATGGGTGTGCACCCCACCTCGGACGATCGGGGCGGTGAGCCGTGGTCGACGCGGCCGCACCACGAGATCTCCCTGATGTGCGACGACATCGAGTCGACCGTCGCGGAACTCGAGGCCAAGGGTGCCGAGTTCACCCGCGGAATCCGCGACGACGGGTACGGCCTCACCACGTCCGTGAAGATTCCCGGTGCGGGCGAGATGATGCTGTACCAGCCTCGGCACCCGGTGGCGTTCGAGCGTTAGGCCTTCGCCTGCGCGCTGCTGCGCGCCGCATTGGCCTGTTCGCCCGCCTTCGGGTCGGTCTCCGATTGTTTCTTCCCGACACCGTCGGCGATCCGATCGCCGAGGGTCTTGTCGACGTTGCGCCAGTACTCGAACGCCTTCGCCAGAACCGGTTCGCTGACGCCGTTCAGCAGATGGCCGACGATGTTGTCCACCAAGCGGTCCCGGGCGGCGTCGTCGAGCACTTCACGGACCATCGTCCCGGCCTGACCCCAGTCGTCGTCCTCCCTGTGGAGCGCGTACGGCGAGCGGACCATGTCGCCGGCGCTGTACCAGGTGGCGGTCTCCCCCACCTGCGACGGGTCGGCGTGCGGGCCGCCCTTGGAATTCGGCACGTAGACCGGATCCCCGGGGTTGTGGTGCCGCATGTTGCCGTCCTTCGAGTACGAGCGGACGGGCACGTGCGGCCTGTTGACGGGCAGCTCCTTGTAATTGGCGCCGATCCGGTAGCGGTGGGCGTCCGGGTAGGAGAACAGTCGGCCGATCAGCATCTTGTCCGGGCTCGGGCCGATGCCGGGGACCAGGTTGCTGGGCTCGAACGCGGCCTGTTCGATCTCACAGTGGTAGTCCGTGGGGTTGCGGTCGAGCGTCATCCGGCCGACGGGGATCAGCGGGTAGTCGCTGTGCGGCCACACCTTGGTGAGGTCGAACGGGTTGAACCGGTAGTCGTCGGCATCCGCGAACGGCATGATCTGCATGTTCAAGGTCCAGCTCGGGTACTCGCCGCCCTCGATGTGCTCCCACAGGTCTCGCGTGTGGTAATCGGTGTCCATGGACGCCATCTGGTCGCCCTCGTGCTGCGTGAAGAACTCGATGCCCTGGTCGGTCTTGAAGTGGTACTTCACCCAGAACTTGTCGCCGGCGGCGTTCACCCACATGTACGTGTGGCTGGAGTACCCGTTCATGTGCCGCCAGGTGCGCGGGATGCCGCGGTCGCCCATGAGCCACGTGACCTGGTGCGCCGACTCCGGGGACAACGTCCAGAAGTCCCACTGCATGTCGTGGTCGCGGAGGTTGTTGTCGGCACGTCGCTTCTGCGAGCGGATGAAGTCTTGGAACTTCATCGGGTCGCGCACGAAGAAAACAGGTGTGTTGTTCCCGACCATGTCGTAGTTGCCCTGGTCGGTGTAGAACTTCACGGCGAATCCACGTGGGTCGCGCCACGTGTCCGGGCTGCCGCGCTCGCCGGCCACGGACGAGAACCTGATCAGCAGGTCCGTCTTCTTGCCGGGTTGGAATAGATCGGCTTTCGTGTAGGCGGAGACATCTTCGGTAACTTCGAACCGTCCGAACGCCCCGCCTCCCTTGGCGTGCGGTTGGCGCTCCGCAACGCGTTCGCGGTTGAACTGGGCCATCTTCTCGATCAGATAGTGATCCTGGAGCAGGATCGGCCCGTCCGTCCCGATCGTGAGCGAGTGCTCGTCACTCGGTACCGGGATGCCGGCGTCGTCGGTCGTGAAGTTCTGATCTGTCATCGCGGTGCTCCTTCAGCAGACTGCTGGTCGCTACCGCGTACCCTCGCCCACCGTCGGTGAAACAGATCCGAACGCCGCCTTCGCGCTGACTTTCCACAGGTAGACCGCCGCCGGGACCAGCGATCCGATCAGGAGCAGGAGCGTCCAGGCGGACGCGAGCATGAGCACGTCGCCGCCCGGACCGCCGAACATGCAGAGCAGGAAACCGAACCCCCACCCCGTGAGCGGCAGCACTCCCGTGCCCACCCGGCCGGTCGTCGACCTGGCTGCGATCACCAGCGCCAGGTTGGCGACCGCGGCGGCGAGGATGCTGATCGGGAACGGCGTGGCGCCGAGGTAGGTGGGCAGGAAGAGCACCGAGAGGACGGCGCACAGAAAACCGTCGAACACCAGCAGCGCGAGGGTGACCCTCCCCGGAACATCGAGGTGCCCGGGTTTCGCTGCGGTGCCGACGGTCATGTGTCAATAGTGGATCAGGCGACGGGCGGGTAGCCCAGCAGGGTCAGCAAATGGCTCTGCATGTCGGCGAATCCGTACAGCACGCTGTAGTACAGGTCGTGCTGGGCCGGCCACGACGGCCGGAGCGTATCGACGAACGCGACGATGGCGTTCTGAACATCCCAGTTGTACATCTATCGCCTCTCCTGACGGGTGTCACGCGGACTCGACCGGGGCCGCTGCGTGACGTGGGCCACAGTGTAATACGTAAGGCTCGTCACAGATACCTGCAGTCAGTGACCGATGCCACCGAAGAGGTCCCGCTCCCTGCCGTCGGCGTCCCGCTCCCCGGCGGCGCCGCGGACCAGCACGAAGTGTTCCTCCGCCAGAATCGGCTGTGCGATGTCGTTGGAGAGCGCGTACTCGGTGCCGCTCGGCGCCACCGTCACCTGGGTGGCGTGCGCCGACAGCGCTTCCTTCTTCGCGTCGAGCACGCCCCGCACGTCGATCACCGTCGTCACGTCCGCGTCCGGGACGCTCGGCAACTCGCCGGGCTCCGGCAACCGCCAGCCGTCGGGGATGTCTTCGATACGGCAGATTCCCGACTCGAGCGCGCTCGCCTCGGTCACCGTCCAGTACAGCTTCGCGACCTCCCACGGTTCGCCGCAGTCCGGGTACTGCGCCGAACCCGCCGCCTCGACGGCCGCGGTGGTGACCGTGTGCACCTGGATGTGGTCGGGGTGCCCGTACCCGCCGTCCGGGTCGTAGGTGACCACGACGTGCGGCCGCAGTTCCCGGATGACGGCCACCATCGCGGCGGTCACGGAGTCGCGGTCGGCGTTGACGAAGGCGCGCGGGTTGGCTGCCGACGCCGTGCCCGCCATGCCGGAATCACGGAAGTGCCCCGCCCCCGACAGGAACCGCGGCCTTCCCGCACCGAGACACGACAGCGCGGACGTCAGTTCGCCGATCCGGAAACCGCCGAGCTGATCGGCGGCGTCGGCGACCAGCTGCGCCCACTCGTCGCCGATCACCTCGCCTTCCTCGCCGAGCGTGCACGTCAGGACGTGAACGTCGGCGCCCTCGGCGGCGTAGCGGGCGATGGTGCCGCCGGTGGTGAGGGTCTCGTCGTCGGGATGGGCATGAACCAGCAGAAGTCGCCGCTCACTCATTCCTTGATCCTGCTCCAGTCCGCTGCGTCACTGAATATTCCGACCGGCACGGCCCCCGACAGCGACACCCCGTCGACGCCGGGTCCCGCCGCGACGAGTGTGCGGTCCTGCATGATCGGTAGCACCGCGGCCAGATCCCACAGTTTGCGGTCGGCGTCGGCGAGAGCTTGCGGCACATCACCGACCCCCCGCAGCGCGGCGTCGATGGACGGCTGAAGGGTGGGGTCGCAGACTCCCGACAGATTCGACGGGGCCTCGGCCTCCGCAACCGAATCACGTTCGGGGTCGGCGGTTTCGGTGTTCGGCTGCGTTGCCGCGACCACTGCGGGCGGGCAACTGTGACGGGAGGCCAGCGCCGTCGCCGGGTCGGATCCGGCGCGCGACCAACCCACGACCGCCCCGATCTCACCCTTGCTCAGCGACTCCCCGTACAACTCCTCGGCGGGCAGCGACGTCACGGTGGCGTCGACACCGGCGCCGCGCAACTGGTCGGCGGCCGTGTTGGCGACCGCGCTGGCGGTGTCGTCACCCTCGGGTGTCCCGATGGCGAGCGTCAGCGGGACGCCGTCGCGGACGAGCCGGGTCGACGGCGCCACGCCTGTGGGAACGACGGTGCCCGTGGAAGTTTCGGCGACGTATCCGTACTCGGCCAGCTGCGCGAGCACCTGTTCGCGGCCCGGCCGTGCGGGTGCGGTCGCGGTGTAACCGGGATCGGAGGGGGCGTAGACCTGCGAGCGCGCCGGGACCGCCGCCGCCTCACTGCCGGCGCCGACGACGGCGAGCAGGTCGGTGTCCAGCAGCTCCAGAAGACTCTTCCGCACCCGGACGTCCGCGAGTTCGGGAACCCGGCCGTTCAGCGTGAGGTCGAGTCCGCGCGGTTGGAAAGACGAACCCGTCCGCACCGTCGGGATCGCCGCCAGCTGGGCGGAAGTGGCTGTGCCCCCGTGAATCTGGACGATATGCGTGTCGTTGTTGCGCATCGAGTCGGCGAGCTGCGACGGGGTGCCGTCGCGGCGCATCAGGATCTGGTCGGGCGTCGCCGGTTTGTCCCAGAACCGGTCGTTGCGTTCGAGCAGGATCTCGTCGCGTCCGCGGTCGATCGACTTGATGTGGAAGTGCCCGCCCGACACCGGGATGTTCTCGGACAGTCCGGTCGCGAAGCCGCCGGGGGAATCCTTGATGAGATGCGACGGCAGCAGGTCGGTGAAGAGTTCACGCCACGCCGGGTAGGCGGCCTTCATGACGACGCTGACCGTCTTGCCGCCACCGGACGACCTGACGTCCTCGATCAGCTCGTAGCCTGCGGGGTCGACCACGCCGGGGGCACTGATCATCTGCTGCCACAGATAGCGGAAGTCCTCGGCGGCGATGGGCGCGCCGTCGGACCACTGCGCCTCGTTCCGCAGCTGGTACGTGACGGTGAACGGTTCCTGCGACGTGACGTCCGCGGAGATCACCAGCGAGGCGTCGGGAATCCAGGTGCTGCCGCCTGGGCGGGCAGTATCGGGCACCGGCCGGAACGGGCTCGGCAGCACGAGGGCGCTGACCGCGGAATTCGCCGGCGACTGGTCCGACAGGAGGTGCGGGTTGAATCCGCTGCCCACGTCGTCGATGGCGACGACGACGGGCTGCTTCTCGGTCGGCGACACCGTCGGCTTGGGGCTGTCGGTGCTCTCGACCGGCGGGGGCGGATCGGCGGTGCACGACGTGAGCATCGCCGTCGACACTGCCAGCAGGAGCGCGGTCACCGCCGCACCGTTCCCGCGCCTACGGCCCCGTACTCCTCGAACTCTCGCGAGTCGACCCCCAGCAACCACCGCGCCGCCTTTCCTCAGAGATACCGGAAGGCTCCGGAAACCCACGAGCGAATGTACCTTCGGCCGGCGATCGACCGAAGGTACATTCGCCCGGTTGTGTATGACGTGGTCGGACGTGCCGACTACAGAGCAGCCTTGTCGCGGGCCTTGGAGCGTGAACGCTCACGGGCACGGTCGGTGGCCGACAAGTGCACCTTGCGCACGCGCACGACCTCCGGGGTGACCTCCACGCACTCGTCGCCGGCGCAGAACTCCATCGCGCCTTCGAGCTCGAGCTTGATGGGCTTGGCGAGGGTCTCCATCACGTCGGCGGAGGACTGACGCATGTTGGTCAGCTTCTTCTCGCGGGTGACGTTGATGTCGAGGTCCTCCTGGCGCGGGTTGATGCCCACGACCATGCCCTCGTAGGTGTCGGCGCCGGGCTCGACGAAGAACGTTCCGCGATCGGCGAGCTGGATCATCGCGAACGGGGTGACCGAACCGGTGCGGTCCGAGACGAGCGAGCCGGTGTGGCGGGCGCGGATCTCACCGGCCCACGGCGCGTAGCCGTGGAACACGGCGTTCGCGATGCCGGTGCCGCGGGTCTCGGTGAGGAAGTCGGTGCGGAAGCCGATCAGGCCGCGCGACGGGACGATGAATTCCATCCGGACCCAGCCCGCGCCGTGGTTGGCCATCTGCACCATCTTGCCCTTGCGGTTGGCGAGGAGCTGGGTGATGGCGCCGAGGTACTCCTCGGGACTGTCGATGGTGAGCTCTTCGAAGGGCTCGTGCACCTTGCCGTCGACCTGACGGGTGACCACCTGCGGCTTGCCGACGGTCAGCTCGAAGCCCTCGCGGCGCATCTGCTCGACCAGGATGGCGAGCGCGAGCTCACCACGGCCCTGAACCTCCCAGGCGTCGGGGCGACCGATGTCGAGGACCTTGAGCGAGACGTTTCCGACGAGTTCCTGGTCGAGACGCGACTTCACCATGCGGGCGGTCAGCTTGTGTCCGCTGACCCGGCCGACGAGCGGTGAGGTGTTGGTGCCGATGGTCACCGAGATGGCGGGCTGGTCGACGGTGATCCGCGGCAGCGGGACCGGGTTCTCCAGGTCGGCGAGGGTGTCGCCGATCATGATGTCGGGGAAACCGGCGACGGCGACGATGTCACCGGCGACGGCCTTCTCGGCGGGCTGACGCTCGACGCCCTTGGTGGCGAGCAGTTCGGTGATCTTGGCCTTGGTGACGACGGGCTCGCCGTCCACCTCGCGACACCAGGAGACGGTCTGGCCCTTGGTCAGCTCGCCGTTGTGGATACGGACCAGGGCGAGGCGGCCGAGGAACGCGGAGGCGTCGAGGTTGGTGACGTGGGCCTGCAGCGGCGCGTCGACGTTGCCCTTGGGTGCGGGCACGTAGTTGAGGAGCACCTCGAACAGGGCGTCGAGGTTCTCGGCGTCCGGTGCGTGACCGTTCTCGGGCTGAACCTTGGACGCCTTGCCCTCGCGGCCCGAGGCGTACAGAACGGGAAGGTCGAGGGCGAGCTCGGCGGCTTCCGCGGCCTCGTCGTCGAGGTCGGACGCCAGGTCGAGCAGCAGGTCGTGGCTCTCGGAGACGACCTCTTCGATGCGGGCGTCGGGACGGTCGGTCTTGTTGACCACGAGGATGACGGGCAGCGACGCGGCGAGCGCCTTGCGCAGCACGAAGCGGGTCTGGGGCAGCGGGCCCTCGGATGCGTCGACGAGCAGGACGACACCGTCGACCATGGACAGGCCGCGCTCGACCTCGCCACCGAAGTCGGCGTGACCGGGGGTGTCGATGACGTTGATGACCGTGACACTGCCGTCGGCGTGATGCTTGTGGACGGCGGTGTTCTTCGCGAGGATGGTGATGCCCTTCTCGCGTTCGAGGTCGCCGGAGTCCATGACGCGATCGACCAGTTCGGCGCGCTCCTCGAATGCCCCCGACTGACGCAACATGGCGTCGACGAGAGTGGTCTTGCCGTGGTCGACGTGTGCGACGATGGCAACGTTACGGAAGCTGGTGATGGTCACGCGGTGGCTCTCCTGGCTGAGTTGATTCGGCCACGCGAAAGTTCCCTCGCACGGCTTTCTGGCGGCCGCCTTGTCATCTCGATTCAGAATCCTCGTCGAGGCGATGGTAAATCGCCCAGTGCAGGCATCGCGGCCACGTGAATACTACCCGCCCGAGCGGCTACTTCGCGCATCGCCGGCTGCCCGAGCCCTGCCCGACCAGCGTAAAGTGATCTGCGCCACGTCGAAATTCGGCCCGAATCGCGCGTGGGTCGGGGCCGAAAGCTGAGGGGACGCTAACCTGGGTGGAGCCGGCGATACCGGTGTTCCCCGTAGTAGGAAGGCCGAGCCGAGTATGGGCAAGGTGAAGGCCAGCAAGGTCTCGGGTCTCAAGCCGAAGAAGAAGTGCTGCCGCAGCAAGACGCGCTGCATCAAGTGCCCGGTGGTCATCATGCGCATGAAGAAGCTCGAGAACGAGGGCGCGTCCAAGAAGGAACTGAAGAAGGGGCTCAAGAAGGCCCGCGCGGCCTGAGGTCAGCCCCACCCGTTCAGGTGCAGCCGCAGGTCCGGCACCCACCCGCGGTCGTTGCCGACGAGGTCGATCTCCCCCAGTTCCCGTCCGTCCACCCACCGCAGGTCAGCGTGGTCGAGCGCGACGGGTGTTCCCGACACCAGTTCCACCCGGTACGCGCGGAGCACTCGGCCGTCGGGCAGCGGCACGTCGTCGCCGATCCGGTCGCCGCCCGACACCTCGATCCCGAGTTCTTCCCGCAGTTCGCGGCGCAGCGCGTCCTCGGCGGTCTCCCCCGCCTCCGCCTTGCCGCCGGGCAGCTCCCACAGTCCCGCGAGTTCCGGTGGCCGCGTCCGCTGCGCGAGCAACAGCCGGCCGTCGACGATGATCGCGGCCGCCACCACCTCTCCGGCGTGGTCGACAGGCCTTGCACGTTCCACTGGCACCGCACCATCATGGGGTATGGCCGAGTTGCTGTCAGACGGAGAGATCGACACCGCGCTCGCAGAACTGCCCGGGTGGCGGCGGGCGGGTGATTCCCTCGTCCGCACCGTCGAGTCGCCGAGTTTCCCCGAAGCCGTCGAGCTGGTCCGGAAGGTCGCGGAGGCGGCGGAGGCCGCGAACCACCATCCGGACATCGACATCAGGTGGCGCAAGGTCACCTACACGCTGTCGACGCATTCCGCGGGCGGGCTCACGCAGCTGGATCTGGATCTTGCTGCGCAGATCGACTCACTGGCGGGCTGACCGGGGCGGCGGCCACGGCACGCTTCGGGCGGCGCCCGGCGTAGGCCACCCATGCGTAGACACCGAACGCGCCGACCACGTCGACCGTGCCCAGCCACGCGAGTACCGCGGGCCGGGAGATCAGCCAGATCGAGTCCTGGAAGAAGCTGAGCACCCACGGCACGCCGATGAGGGTGGTGACGAGCCAGTATCCGGCGAGGATCCGGGTGCCCAGCATCGATCCGTAGGGGCCGTGCAGCAGCCAGATCAGCATCGGAATGACCCACACCCAGTGGTGTGACCACGAGATCGGTGAGACGAGCAGCCCCAGGAGCTCGACGATGACGAGGGTGCCGAGCCGATCGTCCCGGGCGATCGCCCGCCAGGCCAGGACGGCGAGGACCACCGTGACCGCCACGGCCAGCAGCCAGAGGGCGCCCGTCTCGACGTCGTACCCGAGCAGCCGCGACAACGCGCCGCGCAGGGACTGATTCCACACCGAGCCGACCGGCCCGATGCGGTCGGCGTCGCCGAGCAGGTGGGTGAAGTACTCCCGCGCCTCCGAGCCGATCAGGAGATAGCTGACTCCGACGGTCGCGGCGAACGCGACACCCGAGAAGACCGCGGCCTTCCATCGGCGCTGCATCAGGAAGTAGAGGCCGGTGATCGCGGGGGTCAGCTTGATCCCGGCGGCGAAACCGACGAGCGCACCGGACAGCCACCACCGGGAGCTGCGGACCGCGGTCATCACGAGCAGCGCGAGGAACACGTTGATCTGGCCGTAGTCCAGCGTGGTGCGCACCGGTTCCACCCACACCCCCACCGTGGTCCACAGCACCGCGACCGCCCGCCAGTGTGGGCTGCGCGCGGCGTCACCGAGCACGAGCCCGAGGCTCATGCGCGCCAGCGCGTACAGGGCGAGGATGGTGAGCAGTTGCCAGCCGACCCCGACCAGCGGGAACGGCAGGTAGTGCAGGGGAAAGAAGACCAGCGCGGCGAACGGCGGGTAGGTGAACGGCAGTGGAAAGTCCGGTGTCACTTCCGAATAGGTGAAGTCGTAGAGACTGCCACCGCGGAGCGCCTCGGAACCGTCGACGTAGACGTGCAGGTCGACGAGATTCATCCCGTTGGGACTCAACAGCGTCCACGCCATTCGCCCGAGCACCGACAGCACGAGAAGTACAGGCGCGCACCGTAACAGGCCGTGCAGGGCGGACGCTCCCCGGGACGACGTGGGAGAACGCTCGGATGACGGGTCGTCGGAGGCTGCTCCGTCGTCGGACGCTGCATGGTCGGACACAGTGTGGTGCTCTCCCCGTGAGGTGTGTAGATGTCTCAGCCGATCCCGAAACGGTCCCGCACAGCGTAGACGGCGCCCGCCGCGGACCCCGAGGTGTCCGTAGCCGCGCGTAACAGTTGCATCACCAATCACACGAACCACACGTGCCACAAGCTATGGTCACCGGAAGATCACCGTCGGGGTCTGTATGCCATACACTCCCACCGGGATGCCGCAGCTATCGGTGAACGAACTCGTGAGCTGTACAACCCGGGGGCGCTGTACATAGAGTGACCCCCCGAGCCGTCAGACGTGGATTGAGTTGTCGTCCACGCTGTTATGACTAAGGATGGGGAGACTGTGCTTCGAACCCGAGGTATGCGCAGAGCAGTAACTGCTCTCGCTGTTGCCGCAGCAGCCGCAATGGCAGTGCCGGCCCAGGCGAATGCGCAGCCGACGCCGCCGCCCGTGCCCGAAGGCATCCCCGTGGAGATGCTCGCATCGTTCGCACCCGCGATCATCGGCGCAGCCGCTGGTACCGAAGACATCGCCGCAGGACCTCAGGACGCGATCCTGGACCAGGCCCGCATCCTCCTCGAGTCCCCCGGCATCCCGCCGGAGCTCAAGTCCACTCTCGAGCGCGTCATCACGTTCCTCGACGGCAGCGGCGGCGGCGGCCCCGAGATCCCGCAGGAGAACGCACCCGTCATCGCGCAGTTCCTCTACCCGACGATCGGCAAGGGCTGCATCGGAGAGGGCGCCGACTCCGTGGGCACCGCACTCGCGGTCCCCGGTCCGGCCCAGCTGCCCCCGCCCGGACCCAAGGCAGGTCAGGCCGGTTTCGTGTTCACCGCCCTCGGAACCAGTTCCGTTGCCGCCGAACAGCCCGAGCCGCTGACCGTGACGTGGATCAACCTGGACAACCAGCGCCGCGCCACCCAGAACCTCACCAACGAGGCCAAGATCAACCCCGACGGACCGGCAACCCTGTCGGCGATCGCGGACACCGGCCCCGGCCGCGTCCTCGCGGTCGTGTCGGGTGGACTGACCACGCAGAAAGAGGGCGCCGCGCCGATCACGTGCAGCTTCCTCCCTACCGTCGGCATGTTCCAGGTCGCGTAACTCCTCACAGCTGACGAGTGAAGGGCCCTCCGGAAAATTCGGAAGGGCCCTTCACTCACGTCTGCACCGGTTCACTGTTTGCCGACGGCACCACCGTGGTAGACCGAGGAATGCCCTCGACGCATCACACACCCGACCACTCACTGCGATCGCGACACGCCCGGCGTTCGATACTGTCGATCCGTTCGGAAGGGTCGATTCTCTCGATCGGCTCCGCCTACTCCATCCTGTCCATCGGGAGTGTCGGCTCAGTGCTCTCGATCGGGTCGGTCGGGTCGGCTGGCTCGGCACTGAGCACCGCCTCGTTCGCCAGCCTCGGGTCTGCGCTGTCGGGGCTGTCGCGGTGGTCCCTGATGTCCTGGAGGGGGTGGCACGACTCGCCGCCGGAACACCCTCACCTCACGGTCATCGCCGAGGAACCGGACCTCGCCCGGGACGCGACCGCGCACGTCCAGTCCTGACTCGGTCCGGTCAGGACGTCCGCCCGGTGCGCGGCCAGGAGTTGCCGTCGTACTTCTCGATTTCGCCGTTGAATTTCGTCAGCAGCCGGCGCAGCTCGCCCCGGTCGTGGTCGCTCCACTCGGCGATGATGCGCTCGACGCCTTTTCGGCCCAGCGCCCGGTCGGCGTGAAGCTGTTCGAGCCCAAGCGCGGTGGCCTCGACCTTGCGGGCCATTCCCCCGTCCGGGTCGGGGACGCGCTCGACGAGGCCGCGCTTCAGCAAGGCGCCGATCTGCCGGTTGATCGTCGAGATGTCGAGCCGGAAGGCCTCGGCGAGCTGTTTCAGGCTGAGCGGATGTTCCAGTTCCAGTCGTCCGAGGAGGAGGTAGGCGGAACGGTCGAGTTGGAATCCCGCCCGTTGCGCATGGGCGTGATAGCGCGACAGCAATGTCAATTCGTTCTCGACAGCAGCCGCCACCTCGTCGCGTTCGGACACCGACACCTCCCGTAGTTACCGTCATTCTGCCCGAGGCATTATTGTGCACCATACACAAGATGTGTAGCGTGCACATCCCGATCAGGACCCGTTGACGAACAGCGCGGTGTAGAGGACCGAGGCGACGGTGTACACGAAATTGACGAGCAGCTCCATGGGAGAACCTCCGGGTTCCAGAGTGAAAAGAGTGACAACAGGTAATCGGAGTTGCGCCGAGGAGCGTTTCACGCCGTCCCATCCACCGGAAAATGCCCCACCCACGAACTGAAACGTGTTCTTATTTCCGGAGGCGCTCGCACTCGGGTGCCGGACGAGAGAAGGGGATGCACACATGCCGTGGAGTCGTGCCGAGCTCGAAGAGGCCTTCGCGCACTACCAGCGAACCGTCAGCCGCTGCGTCGAACTCGGAGACTGGAACGGCTTCGCCGACCTCTTCACGGAGGACGCCGTGTACGTCGAGCACGCCTTCGGACACTTCGGCGGACGCGAGGCCATTCGGAAATGGGTCACGCGCACCATGTCGGCCTTCCCCGGTAGCCGGATGACCGCGTTCCCGGCGAACTGGTACGTGATCGACGAGGACCGCGGATGGGTCATCTGCGAGATCGACAACCCCATGGAGGATCCCGGCGACGGTTCGGAGCACGCCGCAGCGAACATCACGATCCTGCACTACGCCGGCGACAACCTGTGGTCGCGTGAGGAAGACGCGTACAACCCGATGAATTTCCTCGCCGCGGCCAAGAAGTGGTGTCGCGCAGCGGAAGCCGCCGGCACGCTACCCGACGACGCCCGGGAGTGGCTCACGAGGATGGGCGGGCAACCGGCGGCCTAGCGGTCACCACTGGCCGTAGTCGGGCTTGAGGATGTCGTTGAGATCGATACCGATCCCGTCGACGTTGCTCGCGTCGATCTCGTACTGGTGCAGGTGCGCCGACGGGTGGACGTACCCCTCGGGTGTGCCCCAGTCGTGCTGCCAGTACCACGACCCGAGGCCGGCGAGCACCGCCAGATCCAGCGTCGTGGAGTTGGCGTAGATGCCGGTGTTCGCCTTGCCGACCACCGACTCCCACCCGGCGAGGTACGGGGCGATCATGGTGAGGAAATCGGCGGGCGTGGGATTGTCGTCGATGGACGCGTAGATGGGTCGATCCTCGGAACCTCCTGCGGCGAGATGCAATTCGAGCCCACGCTCCGCGTGCCGCTTGCCCGCCTCGAGACCGCCGCGCCAATCGGCCGTCGGACCCTTGCCGAACTGATAGCACGAGACGACCGACAGTCCGGCGTCGAGCAACGCCTGCGCCTCGTCGGCGAGCATCGGCTTGCCTTCCATCCATTCGGCGCCGGGACGGCGGTCGGACACGTAGCGGATGGCGCCGGCATAACCGGCCTCGAGGATGGCGTCCGCCGACGGCACCCCACCGGCGTAGTCGATCAGGATGCCGAGACTGTCCGCCTTCGCGACGGCGACCGAGGACGTGGTGGACGTGAGCGCCGCGATCCCGGCCACGGCGGATCCCGCTGCCGCGTACCGGAACAGGTCTCTCCGAGAAATCTGCACTGTGGCCCCCATATCCGATCGGTCGCGCTCCGGCGTGTCTCCGACATTCACTCTCGCTCAGTCGGTATGTTGTCCGGTTTGCATTCCACCACACTCACACGGGTCCCGCCAGCCACTTGGACTACATCCGTCACATCGGACACTCGCGACCCGCGCGGCGCAACGCGTCAGCGGAAGAACACCGCAGCCTGCTCGGCCAGATCGAGTGCCCCCTGCGGCAGGATTCCGAGCACCACCGTCACCACCACTCCGACGGCGATGGCCGCGGCGGTGAACATGCTGGGCACCACGATCGTCGGGGCGTCGCTCTGCGGCTCCGAGAAGAACATCAGGACGATGACGCGGACGTAGAAGAACGCCGCGATCGCGCTGCTGACGACACCGACGAGGACGAGCGGAACGGCACCGCCCTCGATGGCGGCCTGGAAGACCGCGAACTTGCTGACGAACCCACTCGTCAGCGGGATTCCGGCGAATGCGAGCAGGAACAGTGCGAAGACCCCGCCGACCAGTGGCGAACGCCGACCCAGCCCCGCCCACCGCGACAGGTCCGTCGCCTCGCCCCGGCTGTCCCGCACCAGGGTGACGACGGCGAACGCGCCGAGTGTGCTGAATCCGTATGCCAGGAGGTAGAACATCGTGGACGACAGACCCGCCCGGTTGGCCGCGATCAGACCGGTGAGGATGAAGCCGGCGTGCGCGACCGACGAGTACGCGAGCATCCGCTTGACGTCGTTCTGCGTGACGGCCATGACCGCACCGACCACCATGGTGAGGATGGCGACGCCCCACATCACGGGCCGCCAGTCTGCGCGCAGGTCGGGCAGAGCCACGTAGAAGATGCGCAGCATCGCGCCGACGGCCGCGACCTTGGTGGCCGCCGCCATGAAGGCGGTGATCGGAGTCGGCGCACCCTGATAGACGTCGGGAATCCACGAGTGGAACGGGACGGCGCCGATCTTGAACAGCAGGCCCACCGACAGGAGCGCGGTACCGATCAGCGCCAAAGTCTTGTCGTCGGCGCCCCGGGCGAGCGCGTCCGCGATCCGCGGCAACTCGACGGTGCCCGCGTAGCCGTACAGCAAGGCCACACCGAACAGGAAGAATGCCGACGAGAACGCCCCGAGCAGAAAGTATTTGAGGGCGGCCTCCTGCGACAGGAGACGGCGACGCCGCGCCAGCCCGCACAGCAGATACAGGGGCAGCGAGAGCACCTCGAGCGCGACGAACATGGTGAGGAGGTCGTTGGACGCCGGGAACAGGAGCATCCCGCCGACCGCGAACAGGGTGAGGGGAAAGACCTCGGTATGCCCCGGGGCGTTCTTGGTGGCCTCCCATTCGGCGACACTGCCGGGGACGGCGAACGCCTGCGGGGTGAAGGCGTCGGTTCCGCCTTCCGGCTCGGCTCCGCTCGCGGCCGTGACCTCCGCGGTCGCCACTCGGACCCCACTGTCGACGCTCCGCTCGGCGATCAGCAGGATCGCGGGTATCGAGATCAGCAGGATCGTCCCCTGAAGGAACAGCGTCGGACCGTCGACGGCCACCGCGCCCCCGACTGCGGAGTCGCGGGTCCCGGCGAGCATGACGACGGCCACGAACGCGGCGGTGAGTCCCCCGAGCGCGAGGACGAGATGGCTCGAGTAGCGGCCGCGCCGGGGCAGGAACGCCTCGACGAGCACACCGGCGACGGCCACACCGAACACGATCAACATGGGTGCCAGCTGACCGTATTCGATGTCCGGCGCTCGCAGCGTCGTGGACTGGGCGAGTACGAGTTCGGAGGTACTCATCGGTGTGTGCCTCCCTCTGGGTCCTGCCCGGCGACGGTGGGTGCAGGATCGTGCTGACCGACGGTGACGAGGACGTGGCCCACCGCGGGGGTGATGACGTCCAGCACGGGCTTGGGGTAGACGCCGAGGACGAGCAGCAGGGCGATCAGCGGTGCCACCACCGCGATCTCACGGCGCACGAGATCGCGGACGGTCTCGTTGCCCTCCTTCAGCGGCCCGGTCATCATCCGCTGATAGAGCCACAGCACGTAGATCGCGGCGAGGACGAGCGCGAAAGTCGCGACCACGGCAGCGATCTGGTAGCGCGAGAACGTGCCCACCAGGACGAGGAACTCGCTGATGAACGGTGCCAGCCCCGGCAGCGACAGCGTTGCGAGGCCCGCCACGAGGAACGTCCCGGCCATCACCGGCGCGACCTTCTGCACGCCGCCGTAGTCGGCGATGAGGCGGGTGCCGCGCCGCGACACCAGGAACCCCGCGATCAGGAACAACGCCGCGGTCGAGATGCCGTGGTTGACCATGTACAGCGTCGAACCGGCCTGTCCCTGGCTCGTCATGGCGAAGATGCCGAGAATGATGAACCCGAAGTGCGAGATCGACGTGTAGGCGATCAGTCGCATCACGTCGGTCTGACCGATAGCCAGTACCGCGCCGTAGATGATTCCGATTACCGCCAGCACCGTGACGAACGGAGCGAAGTACGCGGACGCCTCCGGGAACATCTGCAGGCAGTACCGCAGCATGCCGAACGTCCCGACCTTGTCCACCACGGCCATCATGAGCACCGCACTCGCAGGGGTGGCTTCCACCGCGGCGCCCGGCAGCCACGTGTGGAACGGCCACAACGGCGCCTTGACCGCGAACGCGAACATGAAACCGAGGAACAGTGCCTTCAGCACGCCGGGGTCGGCGTCCAGCCCTTCGGCGACGATCACCCGGAAGTCGAAGGTGCCGCCGCCCAAGACGTCCTGACGCGCCGTCACCACGTACACCCCGATGACCGCGGCGAGCATGATCAGGCCGCCGAACAGGTTGTAGAGCAGGAACTTCACCGCGGCGTACGACCTCCCCACCCCGCCGAATCCTCCGATCAGGAAGTACATCGGGATGAGCATGGCCTCGAAGAAGATGTAGAAGAGCAGGACGTCGAGGGCGGTGAACGACACGATCACCATCGCCTCGACCATCAGCGTCAGCGCCACGTACGTGTGGGCCATCCGCCGCTGCCCGTAGTCGGGCGCGGTGTCACCGTCGTTCCACCCCGCCAGCAACAGCAGCGGCACCAGAACGGTGGTGAGGAGCACCAGGACGAGCGCTATTCCGTCCAGGCCCAGGATGTACCGGGTGCCGAACGCCGGGATCCAGGCGTGGGATTCCACGAACTGGTACTGCTCGCCGGTCGGATCGAACCGGATCGCCAGCACGACTGCCAGACACAGCACCACCACGGACACGCCCACGGCGACGGATTTCGCGAGGGCGCGCTTGTGGACGGGCAATGCCAGGACCACACCGGCGCCGACGAGTGGCAGTACCCAGAGGGCGGTCAGCCACGGGAAGCCGCTCACCACAGCCTCACCAGCATCGTGGCGACCAGGAGGGCCGCACCCGCGAACATGAACAGCGCGTACGACCGGACGAACCCGGTCTGCAGGCGCCGCACCCGCATCGACGTTCCGCCGACGAGCGCGGCGAACCCGTTGACGGCACCGTCGACGCCGCTGCCGTCGACGGTCACGAGTGTTCGCGTCAGTTCCTGCCCGGGACGCATCAGCGCCGCCTCGTTGAACGCGTCGCCGTACAGGTCCTTCCGGGCCGCAACAGTGAACGCGGTGACGTCGGCAGGCGCGACCTCGGGGATCGGCTGCCGGGCGTACTGCCGGTAGGCCACCGCGACTCCCGCGAGCACCACCACCAGCGTGAGTGCGGTGATCGCCCACACGGGCAGGGCGGGCTCGCCGTGGTGGGCACCGACCACCGGTTCCAGCCAGTGCTGCAGGGAGGAGCCGACGGCGAGTAGGGCGCCGGCGGCGACCGAGCCCACCGCGAGCAGGATCATCGGCACCGTCATCACCCCTGGCGATTCGTGTGGGTCGGCGACGGGAACATCCCCCTTTTCGTCGCCCGCCCCGGAAGCCCACCGCGGTTGTCCGAAGAAGGTCATCAGCATCACCCTGGTCATGTAGAAGGCGGTGAGTCCCGCGCCGAGCAACGTGACCGTTCCGAGGACGACGCCCTGGACGCCCTCGGCGGCGAACGCCGCTTCGATGATCTTGTCCTTGGAGAAGAAGCCGGAGAACGGCGGAATCCCGATGATGGCCAGGTATCCCAGCCCGAACGTGACGAACGTGATCGGCATGACGGTGCGCAGACCGCCGTAGCGGCGCATGTTCACCTCGTCGTTCATGCCGTGCATCACCGAGCCTGCGCCGAGGAACAGGCCGGCTTTGAAGAAGCCGTGGGTGAGCAGCAGCATGATCGCGAACGCGTACCCGGCCGGTCCCAGACCGGCGGCCAGCACCATGTACCCGATCTGGCTCATCGTGGAGGCCGCCAGCGCCTTCTTGATGTCGTCCTTCGCGCAGCCGATGATCGCGCCGAACAGCAGGGTCACCGCCCCGACGATCACCACGGCTAGCTGGGCATTCGGGGCCAGGTCGAAGATCGCGTTGGACCGGACGATCAGATACACACCCGCCGTGACCATGGTCGCGGCGTGGATGAGCGCCGACACCGGTGTCGGGCCCTCCATCGCGTCACCGAGCCAGGACTGCAACGGGACCTGCGCCGATTTGCCGCAGGCGGCGAGCAGCAGCGCGAGCCCGATCGCGGTGAGCACCCCCTCGCTGGCGGCGTCGGCACGCGTGAACACGTCGGCGAATTCGATCGAGCCGAAAGTCGAGAACATGATCATGATCGCGAGGACCAGGCCCATGTCGCCGACGCGGTTGACCACGAACGCCTTCTTCGCGGCCGCCGCCGCGGACGGCTTGTACTGCCAGAACCCGATGAGCAGGTACGAGGCGAGACCGACGCCCTCCCAGCCGACGTACAGGCCCAGGAAGTTGTCGGCCAGCACCAGCAGCAGCATCGCCGCGAGGAACAGGTTGAGGTAGGCGAAGAATCGCCTGCGCTCCGGATCGTGCGCCATGTAGCCGACCGAGTAGATGTGGATCAGCGAACCCACCCCGGTGATCAGCAGAACGAAGCACACGGACAGCTGGTCGAGTTGGAGACCGAAATCCACCTGGAGTTCGCCGACCGGCACCCAGCTGAACAGGGTCTGGTGCACGACCCGCTCGGCGGCGTCCCTGCCCAGCATGTCGACGAAGAAGACGACGCCGAGCGCGAAGGAGACCAATGCCGTCGCGCAGCCGAGGAGATGGCCCCACGCATCGCTGCGGCGGCCCGCCAGCAGGAGCACGGCGGCGCCGAGTAGGGGCAGAACCGGCAGCAGCCACACGGCCGACGAGAGCGTTCCGCTCATGCCGCACCGCCGATCGGGGCGTCGTCGTCGGGCAAAGTCACCTTCTCGAGGATGTGCGTCATCGGGGACCCGTCAGTTCTTGAGGAGGTTGGCGTCGTCGACGGAAGCCGAACGGCGGGAACGGAATATGGTCATGATGATCGCCAGACCGACCACGACCTCGGCGGCCGCGACGACCATCGTGAAGAACGCGAAGACCTGACCGTCGAGGTTGCCGTGCATCCGGGCGAACGTCACGAACGCCAGATTCGAGGCGTTGAGCATCAGTTCGATGCACATGAACACGATGATCGCGTTGCGCCGGATCAGCACCCCGGCCGCACCGATCGTGAACAGCAGCGCCGACAGGTAGAGATAGTTCTCGGGGTTCATCGCCGACCCTCCTCGTCTGTCGCACCGGGTTCGGGAGTCGCGACGTCCGCGGTGCCCAGCGCCCGCGCGGGCAGGCTCGGCCGCCGTTCGAGCGACCGGCTGACGGACAGCTCGGAGAATGTGCCGTCGGGCAGCAACGCCGGTATGTCGACCGCGTTGTGCCGCGCGTACACACCCGGACTGGGCAGCGGTGTGACCCGGGCCCCCTCGCGGACGCGGTCCTGGGACAGCTCGCGCTGGTCCTTCCGCCGCTCGAAACGCTCCCGGTGGGCCAGCACCATCGCACCGATGGTCGCGGTGATCAGCAACGCGCCGGTGAGTTCGAAAGCCCACACGTACCGGACGAACACGAGTTCGGCCAGCCCCTCGACGTTGCCTCCCGCGTTGGCCTGATCGAGACCGGTGAACGCGGAGACGGACGCACTGCCGATGCCGCCGATCAGCAGGAGTCCGAATCCCAGCCCCGCCGCGATCGCGGCCACCCGCTGACCGCGGAGGTTCTCGACGAGGGATTCGGAGGAATCGACACCGATGAGCATGAGCACGAACAGGAACAGCATCATGACCGCGCCGGTATACACCACGATCTGTACGACACCGAGGAAGAGCGCGCCCTGGGCTATGTAGAACACGGCCAGGATGATCATGGTCGTCGCGAGGAAGATCGCCGAGTAGACGGCCTTGGTTGCGCTGACCACCCCGAGCGCGCCGATCACAGCCACGGTCGCGAGGACCCAGAACTGCACACCCTCGCCCGTCGAGGTCTGGGTGAAGGGTTCCGCGACCAGTTGGACCGCGGACGGCACCGTGTTCACCACGTCGGCTCTCCTCCCGCGATCACGGCCTGTCCCCCGCCGTGTCCTCGACCTCGGACTCGTCCTGAGCCGCAGCCGCCGCTCCCCCGGTCACCGTGCCGCGGTAATAGTCCTCGGCGGTGGTGCCCGGGGCCATCGGGTGCGGCGACTCGACCATGCCGGGCTCGAGCGGGGCCAGCAGCCGATCCTTCTCGTAGATCAGGCCGGCCCGGTTGTCGTCGGCCATCTCGTACTCGTTGGTCATGGTCAGCGCCCGCGTCGGGCACGCCTCGATGCACAGCCCGCACCCGATGCAGCGCAGGTAGTTGATCTGGTACACCTGGCCGTACCGCTCGCCGGGCGAGAAGCGTTCCTCGTCCGTGTTGTCGGCGCCCTCCACGTAGATGGCGTCGGCGGGGCACGCCCAGGCACACAGTTCGCACCCGATGCACTTCTCCAACCCGTCCGCGTAACGGTTGAGCTGGTGCCTGCCGTGGTAGCGGGCCGCCGTCGGCACCTTCTCCTCCGGGTAGAACTCGGTATTCGATTTCTTGAACATCGTCGAGAAGGTCACGCCGAAACCCGCTATGGGGCCGAGGAATTTAGTCATCGCTGTTCTCCTGGGTCGATCCGGTGGAGTGCGCGCCGGTGACGGAGACGGGCGTGCGCCGGAACGCAGGCAGCGTCTGACCCGGCATCGGAGGAACCGGGTATCCACCGGCCATGGGGTCGAACGGTTCGAGTGTCTCCGGGGACAGTTCGGCGCGTCCGCGCGGCTCGACCGGCTTCTCGGCTGCGCGAACGCGACCCGGGCGCAGCCGCTTCCACAACAGCACCACCACGACGAGGGCCACGACGAGGCCCGCGACGACGAGCGCGATCGTCCGGGCGTCGTACCCCTCGTTGCGGAAGGCCCGGACGGTGGCGACGATCATGACCCACACCAGCGAGATCGGGATGAGGATCTTCCAGCCGAGACCCATGAATTGGTCGTACCGCAGCCTGGGCAGCGTGGCGCGCAGCCAGACGAACACGAACAGGAAGCCCCAGACCTTCAGCGTGAACCACAGCACCGGCCACCACCCGGAATTCGCGCCGTCCCACAGGCTCAGCGGGAACGGGGCGTGCCAGCCGCCGAGGAACAGCGTGGTGGCGAGCGCCGAGACCGTCACCATGTTCACGTACTCGGCGAGCATGAACATCGCGAAGCTCAGCGAGGAGTACTCGGTGTGGAACCCGCCGACCAGTTCGCCTTCGGCCTCGGGCAGGTCGAACGGCGCCCGGTTGGTCTCGCCGACCATCGACGTGACGTAGATGAGGAACGACGGCAGCAGCAGGAAGACGTACCAGGTGTGTTCCTGGGCGGCGACGATGCCCGACGTGGACATCGTTCCGGCGTCCAGGAAGACGGCCGCGAACGACAACGCCATCGCGATCTCGTACGAGATCACCTGCGCCGTCGAGCGCAGCCCTCCCAGCAACGGGTACGTGGAGCCGGACGCCCAGCCGGCGAGGACGATGCCGTAGACGCCGATCGACGTGGCCGCGAGGACGTAGAGGACGGCCACCGGGAGGTCCGTCAGCTGTAGTGGCGTGTAGTGCCCGAAGATCGACACCGCCGGGCCGAACGGGATCACGGCGAACGCCATGAACGCAGGTACCGCGGCGATGACCGGCGCCAGGATGTAGATCGGCTTGTCCACACCCTTCGGGACGATCCCCTCCTTCAGCGCGAGCTTGATGCCGTCGGCGAGACTCTGCAACATTCCCCGCGGGCCCACCCGGTTCGGGCCGACGCGCATCTGCATCCACGCCATGACCTTGCGTTCGGCCAGGATCGTCAGAAGCGGGGTGAGGACGAGGAACACGAAGATGGCCAGGGCCTTGCCGAGCACCAGCCACCACGGGTCGTGCCCGAACAGCGCCGGGTCGGGGTAGACGCCCTCGATCGTCACAGCGGACCTCCCGGAACCATCCCGTTGGTGCCGGCCGCCCGGCGGACGTTCACGACGTCCCCCGCCCGGGCAGCCAGTTGCGGGTAGACAGCCGATCCGGGCGAGTTGAGCGGCAGCCACACCACTCGATCCGGCATGTCGGTGATCACCAACGGCAGGGTGACGGCGCCCCGTTCCGTCGTCACGGTGACCGGATCTCCGTCACCGGCACCCGACTCGGCCGCCGAGGCCGCGGACATCCGCACGACCGGCGTCCGGGCAGTGCCCGCCAGGTGCGGTTCCCCGTCCTGCAGTCGTCCCGAGTCGAGCAGCATCCGCCAGGTGGCGAGCACCGCCTCCCCCGGCCCGGGTTCCCGCCGCGGCGGTTGCGGGTGGCCGGGCGGATCCGGGAAGTCACCGTCCCAGGCGCCGAGCCTCTCCAGTTCGCGCCGTGCGGTCGCGGCGTCCGGAAGACCCAGCGGAACACCCATTTCGCCGGCGATCGCGTGCAGCACCCGCTGATCGGGCATCGACCCGGTGGCGCGGAGGGCGGCGTCGAAATCGCGTGCGCGCCCTTCCCAGTCGAGGAAGGTGCCCGGCTTCTCCATGACCGGTGCGATGGGGAACACCACGTCCGCGCGCTCGCTGATCGCACTGTGCCGCAGTTCCAGACTCACCACGAAACCTGCCGTCGCGACGGCGGCCAACGCGGCCTGCGGGTCGGGGAGATCGTCGGCCTCGACACCGCCGATCAGGAGCGCCCCCAGCGTCTTCGCCTCGGCCGCGGCGAGGATGCCCGCGGTATCCCGGCCTGCCGTCTCCGGCAGGTCTGCGACGTTCCACACCGACGCGACCTGCCGCCGCGCCTCCGGATCGTCCACCGGTCGGCCACCCGGGAGCAGTCCGGGCAGCGCGCCCGCCTCGAGCGCACCGCGTTCGCCGGCCCGTCGCGGCACCCAGGCCAGCCGGGCCCCGGTCTCGTCGGCCAGCCGGACCGCTGCAGACAGGGCCCCCGGCACCCCGGCGAGTCGTTCCCCGACCACGATGACCGCACCCGGCCTGCGCAACAGCTCGGTGACACCGGAGTCCAGATCACCCGTGCGGAGTCCGTCGAGGACCTCCGCCTCCGCATTCGGCGCGGACCGGAGCAGCCGGCCGGACGTCTTCTCCAGGCCACGGGATGTGTACGGCGCGATCGAGTAGACCGGAACGGCCTTCGCCCGCGCGGCCTTGCGCAGGCGGAGGAAGACGATCGGTGATTCCTCCTCCGGCTCGAACGCGGCGAGAAGGACGACCGGCGCGGCGTCGAGATCGTCGTACGTGACCGCGAGTCGCTGTCCCGCCACCCGGGCGGCCAGGAACTCGGCCTCCTCGCCGGAGTGCGCGCGACTGCGGAAGTCGATGTCGTTGGTGCCGAGCGCTGTTCGCGCGAACTTCGCGTAGGCGTAGGCGTCCTCCCATGTCGACCGGCCCCCGACCAGAACACCCGCGTTGCCCCGCGCGGCGGCCAATCCCCGCGCCGCGACGGCCAGGGCCTCGGACCAGGAGGCGGGTGCCAGCGTGCCGTCGTCGCCGCGGACCAACGGGGCGGTGATCCGGTCGCGCTCGGTGGCGTAGGCGAATGCCCACCGCCCCTTGTCGCAATTCCACTCCTCGTTGACCTCGGGATCGTCGCCCGCCAACCGGCGCAGCACCTTCCCCCGCCGGTGATCGGTGCGCTGGGCGCACCCGCTCGCGCAGTGCTCGCAGACGCCGGGGCTGGAGACCAGGTCGAACGGGCGGGCCCGGAACCGGTACGCCGAACCCGTCAGCGCACCCACCGGGCAGATCTGGACGGTGTTGCCGGAGAAGTACGACTCGAACGGTTCCTTCGCGTAGATCCCGACCTGCTGCAGCGCGCCCCGTTCCATGAGTTCGATGAACGGGTCGCCGGCGACCTGCTGCGAGAACCGGGTACACCGCGCGCACAACACACACCGCTCGCGGTCCAGCAGGACCTCCGTGGACAGCGGAATCGGTTTGGGGAACGTGCGTTTGACCTCCCCGAAGCGCGACTCCGCGCGCCCGTTGGACATCGCCTGATTCTGCAGGGGGCACTCGCCGCCCTTGTCGCACACCGGGCAGTCCAGGGGATGGTTGATCAGCAGCAACTCCATCACACCCTTCTGCGCCTTGTCGGCGACGGGCGACGTGAGCTGGGTGTGGACGACCATGCCGTCGGTGACGGTCGTGGTGCAGGAAGCGAGCGGCTTGCGCTGCCCCTCCACGTCGACGAGGCACTGACGGCAGGCGCCGACCGGATCGAGCAGCGGGTGGTCGCAAAACCTCGGGATCTGAATGCCGATCATCTCCGCGGCACGAATCACCAACGTGCCCTTGGGAACACTGACCTCGACACCGTCGATGACAACGCTCACTGCGTCAGGGCTCGCTCCGCTCGCGGGCACCGGGGCTTTCACGCCCGCCCTTCCCTCGTCGCTCATTCGCTGCGCCCCCTCGCTCCTCGGTCCAGAACGCGCGGCCTCCGCGCCGTAACATCGCTCGCTACGCTCGCTGGCTTCATGCGTGTACTCCCGCCATGAGCGTGGACTGATGCGGGTCGAACGGGCAGCCGCCCTGCTCGAAGTGTGCGAGGTACTCGTCGCGGAAGTACTTGATGGAAGACATGATCGGGCTGGCCGCACCGTCACCGAGAGCGCAGAACGACTTGCCGAGAATGTTGTCGGCGATGTCGAGCAGCTTCTCCAGATCGGCGTCGGTCCCCTCCCCTCGCTCGAGCCGCTCCAGGATCTGCACCAGCCAATAGGTGCCTTCCCGGCAGGGCGTGCACTTGCCACAAGACTCGTGCGCATAAAACTCGGTCCAGCGCAGCACGGCACGCACCACGCACGTGGTCTCGTCGAAGATCTGCAAAGCCTTGGTGCCCAACATCGACCCGGCGGCCCCCACACCCTCGTAGTCGAGGGCGACGTCGAGGTGCTCGTCGGTGAAGATCGGTGTCGAGGAACCGCCCGGAGTCCAGAACTTCAACCGGTGCCCGGCGCGGACTCCACCCGCGTACTCGAGCAACTCCCGCAGGGTGATTCCGAGCGGGGCCTCGTACTGTCCGGGCTTCGTCACGTGCCCGGACAGGGAATACAGGGTGAAGCCGGGCGACTTCTCGCTGCCCATCGACCGGAACCACTCGATGCCGTTCACGATGATCGGCGGGACGCTCGCAATCGACTCGACGTTGTTGACGACGGTCGGTGACGCGTAGAGACCGGCCACCGCGGGGAACGGCGGACGCAACCGAGGCTGACCGCGGCGACCCTCCAGCGAATCGAGCAGCGCCGTCTCCTCCCCGCAGATGTACGCCCCCGCACCCGCATGCACGACCAGTTCGAGGTCGAAACCGCTGCCCAGGATGTTCGTGCCGAGGTAGCCCGCCGCATACGCCTCCGCGACCGCGGCCTGCAGCCGGCGCAGCACCGGCACCACCTCACCGCGCACATAGATGAAGGCGTGCCCTGCGCGGATCGCGTACGCCGCGATGATGACGCCCTCGACGAGCGCGTGCGGCGTCGCCAGCATGAGCGGCATGTCCTTGCAGGTGCCGGGTTCCGACTCGTCGGCATTGACCACGAGGTAGTGCGGCTTGTCGTCGCCCTGCGGGATGAACGACCATTTCATCCCGGTCGGGAACCCGGCACCACCACGACCCCGCAGTCCGGCCTCCTTGACGGTCGAGATGACCTCGTCCGGGTCCATGCGCAGCGCCTTCTGCAGGCCCTCGTACCCGTCGTGGCGACGGTACGTGTCGAGGGTCCACGACTCGGGCTCGTCCCAGTAGCGGCTCAGGACAGGGGTCAGCGGCATGTCAGTCTCCCTTTCGACCCGGGTCGGTGGCCGCCGGATCCGTCTCCGAGGTGGACCGCTCCGCAGGCACCGTCGCGGACGGGGCAGGCGCCGGCTGGTCCTTCGCCGATTCCGCCGCCACCGGCTCGGTGTTCCGCGACGACGGCTCCGGGATCAGCGACGTCTCCGCCGGATCCGGCGCCGTCATGCCCCGTTCGTGCGCCACACGCAGGCCGGCCAGTGTGGCGTCGCCCGCGGTGCCGCCCTCTGCCGACGCGCCGGGACGCTCGTCGGGGAACCCGGCGAGAATGCGGGCCGTCTCCCGGAACGTGCACAGCGCCGCACCGCGGCTCGGCGACACCCGCTCCCCCGAACGCAGGGAATCGACGAGTGATCGAGCCGACTCCGGGGTCTGATTGTCGAAGAACTCCCAGTTGACCATCACCACCGGGGCGTAATCGCACGCCGCATTGCACTCGATGTGCTCCAGCGTCACCTTGCCGTCCTCGGACGTGCCACCGTGCGGCAGGTCGAGATGCTCCTCCAGCGCGGCGAGGATCGCGTCGCCGCCCATGATCGCGCACAACGTGTTGGTGCACACTCCGACGTAGTAGTCGCCCGTCGGGTCGCGCCGGTACATCGAATAGAAGGTCGCCACCGCAGCCACCTCCGCGCCGGTCAACCCGAGCCGGCCGGCACAGAACTCGATCCCCGCCGGCGTTATACACCCGTCCTCCGCCTGCACCAGATGCAGCAGCGGCAGCAGCGCGGACCGCGAATTCGGGTAACGCCCGATGACGACGTCGGCATCGGCGTCCAGCCGCGCACCGACCTCCGGCGGATACTCCTCACGCGCACCCGGCCGCACCAACAGCCCGTTCTCCTCCGGCCGGGGTCCGAACTCGATGAAGACTTGTGCGCTTCGGCTCGCTACGCTCGCGGGTCCCTGGGCTTGGTCGTGCGCTCTTCCCTCGATACTCACTCGCTGCGCTCCCTCGCTCCTCGATCCAGACCACACGGCCCACCCACCGAGCTCCTTGGCAGGGGCCTCATCGGTCCACGCCCCCCATCACCGGATCGATGCTCGCAACCGCCGCAATGACATCCGCAACCATGCCGCCCTCACACGTAGCCGCCACCGACTGCAGGTTCGTGAACGACGGATCCCGGAAATGCACCCGGAACGGGCGGGTGCCGCCGTCGCTCACCATGTGCACACCGAGCTCACCCCGCGGCGACTCCACCGCCACATACACCTGCCCCGGCGGCACCCGGAAACCCTCCGTCACCAACTTGAAGTGATGAATCAGCGACTCCATCGAAGAGTCCATGATCTCGCGGACGTGCCCGGGCGAATTACCCAGACCGTCGGGACCCAACGTCAGATCCGCCGGCCACGCGATCTTTTTGTCCTCCGCCATGATCGGGCCCGGTCGCAACTTGTCGAGGCACTGCTCGACGATCTTCAGCGACTCCTTCATCTCGTCGACCCGGATCAAATAGCGGCCGTACGCGTCACACCCCGTATCGGTACTGACGTCGAACTCGTAGTTCTCGTAACCGCAATACGGCTGCGACTTCCGCAGATCGTGCGGCAGACCCGTCGCCCGCAGCATCGGACCCGTGATACCGAGCGCCATGCACCCCGTGAGATCGAGATACCCGATACCCTGCGTACGCCCCTTCCAGATGCGGTTGTCGTTGAGCAGATTCTCCATGTCCCGCAGCCGTTCCGGCATCAACGCGAGCAACTCGCGCACCTTCTCCACCGCACCCTCCGGCAGATCCTGCGACAACCCGCCCGGCCGGATATACGCATGATTCATGCGGAGACCCGTGATCATCTCGAACACGTCCAGAACCAGCTCACGTTCCCGGAAACCGAACAACATCGCCGTGACCGCCCCCAACTCCATACCACCCGTGGCCAACGCCACCAGATGCGAGGAGATGCGGTTGAGCTCCATCAACATCACCCGGATGACACTCGCCCGCTCCGGCACCTCATCCGTGATGTCCAGCAACTTCTCCACACCGAGGCAATACGCCGTCTCGTTGAAGAACGGCGACAGGTAATCCATCCGCGTCACGAACGTCACGCCCTGCGTCCACGTCCGGTACTCGAGGTTCTTCTCGATCCCCGTATGCAGATAACCGATACCGCACCGGGCCTCCGTGACCGTCTCACCCTCGATCTCCAAGATGAGCCGCAACACCCCATGCGTCGACGGATGCTGCGGACCCATATTGACGACGATCCGCTCCTCGGCGCCCTCCGAACCCGCATCACCCGACGACGCCTTCACCGCATCGACGACCTCGTCCCAATCCTGACCGGCGACAGTGAAAACCGTGTCCTCGCTCATCAGTTGTACCCCCGCCGCTCGTCCGGCGGCGCGATCTCCGCGCCCTTGTACTCGACGGGAATGCCGCCGAGCGGATAATCCTTCCGCTGCGGATGACCCGGCCAGTCATCCGGCATCTCGATCCGGGTCAACGACGGATGACCATCGAACACGATCCCGAAGAAGTCGTACGTCTCCCGCTCGTGCCAATCATTCGTCGGATACACCTCGTACAACGACGGGATGTGCGGATCCGCATCCGGTGCCGCCACCTCCAAACGAATCCGACGATTGTGCGTGATCGACAACAACGGATACACCGCATGCAACTCCCGGCCCGCATCCTGCGGGAAATGCACACCATTCACACCCAGACACATCTCGAACCGCAGATCCGGCTCATCACGCAATGCCCGCGCCACCAACGGCAAAAACTCCCGCCGCACACCGAACGTCACCTCACCCCGAAACACCACAACCGACTCGATCGCCACCTCGAAACCCACACCCGAGTCCGCCAACGCCGCCCCCAGCCCATCCGCGACCTCGTCGAAATACCCGCCATACGGCCGCGGCGTACTTCCCGGCAACAACACCGGACGCACCAACCGCCCATACCCCGACGTATCCCCACTACCCCGCACCCCGAACAGTCCCTTGCGCACACCGATCTGTTCTGTAACTCGGCTCGCTTTGCTCGCGGGTGCCGGGGCTTGGTCGTGCGGTCTTCCTTCGTCACTCACTCGCTACGCTCCCTCGCTCCTCGGTCCAGACCGCACGGCCCCGGCACCAACCGCTCGGTTCGCTTCGCTCCCTCGAACCACGGCCCGGCTCCAACCTGCCCGGTTCGCTTCGCTCCCTCGTTTCCGCGCCGGTCATCTCAGGAGGCCCTTCATCTGGATGGTGGGGGTGGCGGCCAGCGCCGCCTGCTCCGCCGCCCGCGCCACCTCCTCGCGATGAACGCCGAGCGGCATCTGCTGGATCTTCTCGTGCAAGGTGAGGATCGCGTTCAGCAACATCTCCGGCCGCGGCGGGCACCCCGGCAGATAGATGTCCACCGGCACGATGTGGTCGACGCCTTGCACGATCGCGTAGTTGTTGAACATGCCGCCCGACGACGCGCAGACGCCCATCGCCAGCACCCACTTCGGCTCGACCATCTGGTCGTAGATCTGCCGCAGCACCGGCGCCATCTTCTGGCTCACCCGGCCGGCCACGATCATCAGGTCCGCCTGCCGCGGCGACGCCCGGAACGCCTCCATGCCGAAACGGGCGATGTCGAAGCGTCCGCCTGCGGTGGCCATCATCTCGATCGCGCAGCAGGCGAGCCCGAAACTCGCCGGCCACAGCGAGCCCTTGCGGACATAGCCCGCGAGCCCTTCGACCGTGGTCAGCAGGAAGCCACTCGGCAGCTTCTCCTCGATGCCCATATCCGACTCTTCTCTTCCGACTTAGCTTTTGGATCGCTGACGGGACCGATCAGTCCCAACTGAGACCGCCACGCCGCCACTCGTACGCGTAGGCGACGGAGACGTTGAAGATGAACAGGGCCATGGCCCCGAGACCGAAGAAGCCGAGAGCATCGAAGTGAACTGCCCACGGATAGAGGAACACGATCTCGATGTCGAAAATGATGAAGAGCATGGCCGTCAGGTAATACTTCACCGGGATGCGGCCGGCACCCAGAGGCGAGAGTGTCGGCTCGATGCCGCACTCGTAGGCGTCGAGCTTGGCACGGTTGTAGCGCCTCGGACCGACGATCCTCGCCACGATCACGGAGAAGACCGCGAACGCGACCGCAATCGCCCCGAGCACGAGGATCGGCACATAGACATTCATGCCGTCTCAGCTCCCCTCTTCCCGAGCCTGTCCGCCCGATTCCCGGACGGTCGTTTCCGAAGCTACGCTCTTGTGAGTTATGCCACAGCGTACAAGGGAAGTCGTCGAGCCCGGTCGATTTGACCGTGCGAGTTCCAGGCGATCTCGAAGCACGGAAAACCCCTGCGGCACAGGCGCTCGATGCACCTTCACGCGGCGGGAAACGGAGTCAGGCGAGCCTAAGCTGAGAGGCGGGTGCGCAGCAGCGCTATGACCGCTTCGGACAACCGGATCGGGTCGAGCGGGTGCGGCACCGCGGCCTCGGCCCGCGACCAGGTGGCCAGCCAGGCGTCGTCCGGGCGGCCGGTCAGGACCAGGATCGGGGGGCAGTCGTCGATCTCGTCCTTCAACTGCTTCGCGATCCCCATCCCGCCCGCGGGCACCGCTTCCCCATCGAGGACGGCAAGGTCGATACCGCCGGCATCCATCTGCCGGATCACCACGGCTGCGGTCGCCACCTCGACGTACTCCAACTTCGGAAGGTCGGGGTGCGGACGCGTCCCCAGCGCCAGAACGACCTTCTGGCGGGTGTTCGCATCGTCGCTGTAGACGAGGACACGCAACCGATCAGGACGGCTGGTGTGGGCGGTCGCGTCGGTCACGGACCCGATGCTACCGGTACCCCGCCCTCCAGACCGGCGGCTCGCGTCGATCGAAAAACGGCGCGTCGACATCGAATTGGTTCCACCGGCGGCGCGAGCGGCCCGGCTACAGCTTCTCGGCGATGGCGAGCGCCGTCGAGCCGAGCTTCGGCAGGCGGAGATCGGCGATGGGGGTCAGCATGTTGCCGAGCCGGTTGGTGACGAAGGCGATCGACAGCCCGGAGTCGGCGTCGGCGAACGCACCCGACCCACCCAACCCGTAGTGCCCGAAAGTATTCGACGGCTGCCTGCGACGTGCCACCATCCCCGCGTGGTAGCCGAGCCGCCAGTTCATCGGAATGCCCAGGACGTAGTCGCGGGCCGTCGTCTGCACCTGACTCAGCTGCGCCACGACGTCCGGTGGGAGGAACTCCCCACCGCCGACGGTTCCGCCGTTCGCCAGCGCCCCGTACATCCGCGCCAGCGCGCGGGCGCTGAACACGCCGTTCCACCCGGGCATCACGCTGTCGTGGATCGCGGGGTTGCGGACGAGGGCATCGAATCCGGCGGGCATGCCGGCGTCGGCCACGTTGCGCAGACCGGGCAGCCGCGACATCGCGAACGACGTGGCACCCCACGGAACGCCGAACGGGTTGATGTGCGGGAAGGTCCTCGCGATCCGGGCACGCTCGGCCGGCGGCACCTCGTACCAGAACTCCTTCACCCCGAGCGGTTCGGCGACCTCGGTGCGGACCAGTTCCGTGAAGGGTTTCCCGGCCGCGCGGGACGTCAGTTCGGCGACGAGCGAACCGAACGTCACCGCGTGATAGCCGGGGACCTTCAGCCGCCGCTGATCCGGGGTTGCCGCGGCCAGTGCGGCGCTGACCAGGGAATGGTCCATCAGACTCAGCGGTCCGGGCACGAGCCCGCGTACCCGGTGCAGCCCGGCGCGATGCGACAGCAGTTCGCGCACCGTGATCTCGTCCTTGCCCTCGGCGGCGAACTCGGGCCAGTACTGCGCCACCGGCGTGTCGTAGTCGACGATCCCGCGTCCCGCGAGACGGTGCAGCACGGTGGACGCGACACCCTTGCCGGTGGAGAACGTGAGGGTGACGGTGTCGTCCTGCCAGAACGTGTCGCGGCTGGCCCATCCTGCCCACACGTCGACGACCGGTTCACCGTGGAGATAGACGGCCAGCGCGCCGCCGCCCTGGCTGCTGTCGTGGAAAAGTCGGAAGAACTGGTCGACGAGCATCCCGAAGCGACGGTCCGCGAGCATCCCGGCGGGCGGCCGTGCCCTGTGGCCCTTCAACGGCCACGGCGCCGTGGTCGTCATTACGACTTCCCTCGATCGTCTTTCACGTCAGCGACATGTGTATTTAACTTCCTCTTTACACACGAGAAGACGGTGTCGGCACCGCTTCAGGGCCTGCGTGATCGCTTCGTGGCCATACCGCAACGGGAAAGAGTGTCCGGGCGCCGGGTAGGTGACCCGGCGCTCATCATTTCGGCTCCAGCGAGTGGAAATAATCGGACCTGACCTCGACGTCCTCGACGAGACGCGTGGTGGTCTGGACACCCAGTGAATGCTCCTTCAACAGGTCGCACAGCCGGTCGCCGTCGATGAGGTCGATCGGCGGCGCACCGTCCCTCTTGGACTCCGTGCGGGCGTCACCGGTGAAGGTTCCGGTGGTGATGAGCAGGCCCTTCTCGCCGCGGCCCGCCATCGCGCCGCGGAAATCGCGCACCGCACCCGCCCCGACGCTGCCGCTGTAGCGCTTGCACTGGAAGAACACGGGGAAACTGAGCAGCGACAACTGGTACACGCCGAGTCCCTCGATGTCCCCGTCGCCGCCGCGACCGGTGACGGATGCGCTCGAGAACCCGGCCTCCCGCAGCAACCGCTGAGTCAGCCGCTCGAACGCGGGCGGCGACATCTTCAGGACCGTGTCGAGCAGGAGGTCCTTCCAGTCGGCGTCGTTCTCGGCCTCGGCGATGTTGGCATCCGGTTCGTCGTTGCGTCGGGACGCCGCCTTCGCCGATTTGCGGGCAGCATTCTTCTTGCGGTTCTCGGCGGAGAACTCGGCGTGCAGGGGGCGGATCTCGCTCTCGGCGACCTCGCGGCCCTTCTCCGTCACGCTCCACACCCCGCGCCGGCTGTTCGTGAGCAGACCCATCCCCTTGAGGTAGGTGCGTGCCCACGCCAAGCGGTACTCGATCTCGGTGCTCGGACCGTCACCGTGCAGCACCCCCTGCACGTCGGACGAAAGTCCTTCTCGCTCAACGACGGCGCTGTCGAGTTCCTCGTTGGACGCCGAACCACCGAGAGCAATGGCAGCCTGAAGCGCTGGCCAGAGGAGGTCGACGTACTGAGGAACGTGAACAGTCATGGCCACAAGCATGCCGGAATCCACCCGGCCCTCCACACACGGACCCCGATCCGATCATCCCGGGGCGAGCCGAGCCTCCGCGCGGTTCTCGAGCTGCGCCCGGTAGATCGTCTTCCCCGATCGGCGCACGATGAGATAGGCGAGGCCGACGGCGATCATCCCCGGCACCAGCACACCGACGCTTCCCGTCATCTCCGCGACCATCAGCATCACCGCGAGCGGCGCGCGGGCGATGCTCCCGAAGCAGGCCATCATTCCGACGATGACGAAGGGCGCCGGATTGTCGGGGACGCCCGGGGCGATCGGTTCCAGCAGTCGCCACACCGCGGCGCCGGTGAACGCCCCGATCACCATTCCCGGTCCGAAGATGCCGCCCGATCCCCCCGAGCCGATGGACAGCGACGTCGCGAGGATCTTCGCGAACGGCAACAGCAGCACCACCCACAACGGGATGGCAGTGAGGTCGCCGCGGGCCATCGACTGCTGGATCCAGCCGTAACCGCTGCCCAGCACCTCCGGCAACACGAGCGCCATCAGCCCGACGAGCAGCCCGCCGACCGCCGGTTTGACGATCCGGCTGCCGGGCAGACGGTGGGTGAGATCGACGGCCGTGTAGAACGTCCCGCTGTACAGCAATCCGATCAGGCCGCCGAGCACACCGATGAGCGCGAACCACACCAGCTGGACCGGGGTGTCGAAGACGTAGTCCTGAGCGGCATACCCGAACAGTGGACCGAAACCGAGGAAGCTGCCGAACACGGTGTAGCTGACGATCGACGTGACCAGCGCCGGCACGAGCACCTCGAAATCGAAGTCTTCCTTGTAGGGAATCGTGCAGCACAACACCGCGCCGCCGAGCGGGGCCCCGAAGATCGCGCCGATGCCGGAGCCGATCCCGATCGCCACGGCGATCCGACCGTCCCGTGGGGACAGGTCCAGCCTGCGGGCGAGAAGCGATCCGAAACCCGCCGAGATCTGCGCGGTGGGTCCCTCGCGACCGCCGGACCCGCCGGACCCGATCGTGATCGCGGACGCGACCAGCTTCACGAGCACGACGCGGACACGGATCATCCGAGGGTCCCGGTGAACGGCGTCGATCGCCGCGTCGGTGCCGTGCCCCTCGGCCTCCGGCGCCAGCGTGAACACGATGATGCCCGACACCAGACCACCCAGGCACACCACGAGCGGGATCGCCCACGGTCTCGTGAACTCCCGGCTGCCGACCGCCCCACCATCGCCCGCCGCAGTGGGCGGGGTGTAGCCCCCGATGCCGACGATCAGCAGTTGCGTCGCCTCCCTCAGCGCGACGTAGAACACGACCGCTCCGAGCCCGGCGACGATCCCGATCACGACGCCGAGAACCAGCCATTTGCGGGTGTAACCCGAAGTCCGGATCCACTTTCCGGCTGACGTCCCGATCGACCGCAGAGCCCTCGACCCGGGCGCCACCCGGATCACTCCAGCTTTCCGAAGACCGTCCGACCCTCCAGGATCGTGGCGAGCACCTCGAGGTCCGCGATGTCGTCGGGATCCACCAGCAGTGGATTGGCCGACAACACGACGAGATCGGCGTGCATACCGGGGACGATCGCCCCGATGGCGTCCTCACTCCGGAGGTGCCACGCCGAGTTGATCGTCTCGGCCCGCAGGGCGTCCGGGACGGAGATCCGTTCCTCGGGAGCGAGCACACGTCCCGACCGGGTGCGGCGGGTGACGGCGTCGGCGATGTTGCGCAGCGGGTTTGTCGGGGTGACCGGGCCGTCGTTGTGGAACGAGATCCGCTGCCCCGCCTTGATCGCGGAACCTGCAGCCGCCCAACGTGCTCCGCGCTCGGGACCGAACAGATCGTCGACGAGGACGTCGCCCCAGTAGTAGAGGTGGTCGACGAAAATGCTGCACGTGACGCCGAGTTCGGTCGCTCGGCGGAACTGGTCCGGGGTCATCGCACCGACGTGCTCGAGCCGGAGCCGGTGATCTTCACGTGGGGAGTCGGCCAGCATCCGCTCCCATGCATCGAGCACCAGGGTGACCGCGCCGTCGCCGTTGGCGTGACAGGAGATCTGCCAGCCTTTCTCGAAGTACGGCTTGCTGATCTCGAGAATCTCGTCCGTCGTGTAATTGGCCTCACCACGCGTTCCGGCGAGGCCGAGCGACCGGGTGACGTCCGTGTCGAGGTACGGAAAGCTGGTGGCGGCGTTGCCCACCCACGGCGAGCCGTCCGACCAGATCTTGATGCCCACCTGGCGCAGCAGGTCGTTTCCGACTCCGGGTGACACGTCCGTGGCGCGCTCCGGGTTCGACATCTCGTACAGCCGCAGCCGGGTGGTGAGAGCGCCGGACCGCGCGAACGCGGTCAGGGCGCTACGGAAGCGTGGGTCGAACGCCATCTCACTGGCGGTGGTGATCCCTGCCGCGTTCATCCGCGCGCATTCCGCGGCGAGGAGCTCCGGGAGCCGGGTGCTGGCGCCGGCGAGGATCGTGGCGGCCACTGCCATCACTGCGGGCGCCTCGAACGCCGAACCGTCCAGTTCACCCGACTCGTCGCGGCCGAAACTACCGCCCTCGGGGTCCGGCGTGTCCTTGGTCAATCCGGAATCCCGCGCGGCGACGTCGTTGAAGTAGGCCACGTGGCCGGTGTTGTGCAGGATCACCAGGGACGTGTCGGGAGCGATCGAATTGAGCCATTCACGGGTCGGTTCGGGCAGTCCCTTCTGGAGCAGGGGATCCCAGCCGTTGAGGACGGCGCCGTCGGGGTGTTCGTCGACGGCGCGGCGCACGGCGTCGACCACCTCCCCCGCATCGGCGATGGTCACCGGCCTGATGTCCACCACCGGTTCGCCGAGCAACACCGCGGAGTTCAGCGGGTGGCCGTGCGCCTCGATGAAGCCCGGGAGTATGCATGCGCGGTGCAGGTCGACCGTGATCGTTGCCGGTCCGATCAGCGGGAACACCGCGGAATCGTTGCCGACGGCGGCGATCCGCCCGTCGCGCACCGCGACTGCCCGAGCGCGTGGCGCGGCGTCGTTCATGGTGACCACGTCACCGAACAGCACCAGATCGGCAGGTTTTCCGTCGTTCGTGCCCATCAGTGCACCCTCCCGTCAGACCGGGCGTGGGCGAGAGCCCACGCGCCGGCAGCGAGTGTCGACTGTGACTTCAGATTACAACTACACAGCAGGCCGTACGCAGGAATAGTGCGTAACCAAGATCAGTTGCAGACAGGCATGACCGAAACACCGCTACCCGTGGACGGGCTCTTCGAGTCGTTCGCCGTCAAATCTCTCCGGCTACGGAACCGCTTCGCGATGGCACCCATGACCAGAGCTTTCTCCCCCGGCGGCGTTCCCGGGGACGATGTGGCGGCGTACTACCGCCGACGCGCGGCGGGCGGGGTCGGACTCGTCATCACAGAGGGCACGTACATTCCCGACCCGGCCGCCGGATCGCACACCCGGGTGCCGGTCCTCTACGGGCGGGACAGCCTTGCGGGCTGGAAATCGGTGGTGGACGCGGTCCACGACGAGGGCGGGCAGATCATCCCGCAGCTGTGGCATCTGGGCGTCGAACGCGGCCCGCAGCCCCGCATGAATCCGGACGTGATCACCGCCAGCCCGTCCGGACTCGCCCTGGACGGGACCCACCTGGGACGCGAATTCACCGCGTCCGATCTCGACGCGCTGCGCGAGGCCTGGGTGGCGGCCGCCGTCAACGCGCGCGACGTGGGCTTCGACGGCATCGAACTGCACGGGGCGCACGGCTACCTCCTCGACCAGTTCCTGTGGGATCGGACGAACGTCCGCTCCGACGGCTACGGCGGATCCCTCGAGGCCCGCACCCGATTCCCCGTCGAGGTGGTTGCAGCGATTCGCGAGGCCGTCGGCGAGGACTTCGCGATGGTCTACCGCTTCAGCCAGTGGAAGTCGAACCACTACGACTCGCGGATCGCGCAGTCCCCCGACGAACTCGCGGCCGTGCTCGCACCCCTCGTCGACGCCGGTGTCGACGTGCTGCACCCCTCCACCCGCAGGCACTGGGAACCTGCCTTCCCCGAGCTGGCCGGTGACGACGGGGAACTCGGTCTGGCGGGTTGGACCAAACGGCTGACCGGACTACCCACCATCACGGTCGGTTCGGTGGGTCTCGACGACGTGTTCACGACGGCCTTCACCTCGGACGGCGCGTCGAACACCGCCGGTATCGACCGCCTGCTCGCGCAGTACGAGAACGGCGAGTTCGATCTCGTGGCCGTCGGCCGCGCACTGCTGTCCGATCCCGAGTGGGTGCTCAAACTCCGCGAAGGCAGAACCGCCGAGCACATCCCGTACAGCAACGAGCACCGGGCGGTCCTGCACTGACCGGGCCGGTCAGCTGTCCTCGACGGTGATCTTCGCCTGATCGACGTTGACACCTTCGGGCGGGTTGGCCGTTCCGTCGACCGAGATGCGGCCCTTGTCGACGCCCTGCGCTTCGAGCGCGTTGGCGACGGCCTGGGCGCGCTGATCGGCGAGTAGTTCGGCGGCCGCTTCGTCCGAGTTGGTGGCGTACGCCTCGATCTCGATCTTGCTGTCGCCGGCCTTCATCGCGGCGGCCACCGCCTTGATCGTCACGTCCGAGACGGCGTTGAGCTCGGCGGTTCCCGACTCGAATCCGATCGGGACCGCCGCGATGGCCGAGTTGATCGCGTTCTGGGTGGCCTCGCGCGCGGTGTTGACGGCGGACGACGCCGTGGCTTGCACGCTGCTGATCGCGCCCTCCACCCGTTCGGACGCCGACGAGGTCGTCGTGGTCGCGATCGGGGCCTCGTTCGAGTCGTCGGAACAGCCGGCGGCGCCGAGCAGCGCGATGGCCGCGACCGCGATACCGGTGACGATTGTCTTGCGCATGATGGATTCCCCTATACGTCGGTATGTCCGGAAGGCGCTACACGTCGTGGGACGAGGATAGCCCCGCCGACGCTCGTCGACGGCGGTATTCGGGCAGTGTCCCGGCTCCCACATCGTGGGATCCGAGTCGTCGGATGTGAATCCGGACACGGGCTTCTCACCTGGTCGGAACCCGGTAATTCAGCCCGCGTTTCATTTCGGTTAAACCTTCGGATTGCGATCTCATTTCAATAACGGTAGGAATGAATCCGGCGCCCGCTCAGCGCCGACATAAATGCCCACAACCGAGCAAGGAGTTAAAAGCATGGATCTCGCCTTCCTGTCCGAATTCTTCTCCGCCTTCTCCGACCTCGCCGGTGCCCTGGACTTCTTCTCGGGTTCCGCCGATGCATTGGGCGGTGGCGCAGACGCCGCAACCGCGGCCTCGGCCACGATTGGCTAGCATTTCCGCTGGCACAAGACTTGAACACCCGAGACGGGGTTCGCACGCTCCAGGCGCGCGAACCCCGTCACGGCGTTGCGGGCGCCCTTCGATCGACTCAATCACGTATCTATCACGACGAGTAATCCCAGGGTGAACATGTTCATTATCCGCGTCACCAGCATTTTCGCCGGAATTGGTCGGGCGACCAATTGAGCCGAGCGTCGAAGATCAGGTTTTCCGCTTCACGGTTGATTTATTCTCGAAATAATCGACTGCACTGCATATTCTCGACACTTCCGTAACACGCGCACATCTCAGTGCACATGCGTACACTCAAATTTCGTGACCGATGCGCAGATTAGACGCCGCTCCGAGGTACGGGCCCTCGCCCGGCTGGCCCTCGAGGAAATCGGAGGCGCCGCCACCGGCATCGGCAGCATCCACCGCGCGATCTCGGATCGCGTCTTCGCCGGCGTCCGGCTCGGCGTCGGCTCCCACGCCCTTCCTGCCAAGCTGCTCCACGACGAGATCTCGGGCGCCGTGTACGCACTTGTCGCCGACACCGCGCGTCTCGGCGGCTCCCTCGCAGGTCGGTTCTTCGACCTCCCGTCGTCGGAGAACCTCGCCCCGTCCCAGACACGCCGCGGAGCCCAGGCCATCGCCGCGATCCAGGGGCTGATCGGTGACGTATTGGAAGCCGAGGGATCGCCGCTCGCCGAACCCCTGGCGATACGGGTGAACGGTGTCGCGCTCGCGCCGGACAGATCCGCGCTCGCCGACGCCTTCCCGCACGCCGGCGGCCGCATCGTCGTCTTCCTGCACGGACTCGTCGAGACCGAGGACGCGTGGGCGCTGGGCCGCCGTCCCACCTACGGTGAACGGCTCGGAACCGACCTGGGGTACACGGCGCTACAGATCCGGTACAACTCCGGCAGGCACATCTCGGGCAACGGCAGGAGCCTGTCCGAACTTCTGGACGCGGTCACCGAGAACTGGCCGGTCGAGGTCGAGTCGATCGCACTCGTCGGGCATTCCATGGGAGGCCTCGTGGCCCGCAGCGCCTGCCGGATCGCCTTCCTCGACGACCGGCCGTGGGTGGACCGGGTTCGGCACGTCGTGAGTCTCGGCTCACCCCACCTCGGCGCCCCGTTGGAGCAGGCCGTCCACTATGCGAGTGCCGGCCTGGCCGCACTGCCGGAGACGCGTGCGATCTCCGGGCTCCTGCGCAGAAGGAGCGCCGGCATCCGGGATCTGAACCAGGGTTCACTCGTCGACGAGGACTGGCGCGATCGCGATCCGGACGCACTCCGCGCCGCGGCGTGCAGCGAGGTCCCACTCCTCGACGGCGTGACGTACTACTTCGTCTCCGCGACCATCACGCGCAGCCCGAGGCATCCGCTGGGTCGCCTGCTCGGCGACGGCATGGTGCTCGTGCCGAGCGCGTCCGGCCGGAACAGGACGCGGATGATCGGCTTCCGCGCCGAGCACGGCATGCACCTCGCGCCCGCGAACCATTTCACGATGCTCAACCACGAGTCGGTGTACGAGAAGCTGCTCGAATGGCTGGGCACGCCGCAAGCCGGCTGACGTCCGGACTCAGGCCATGGTCGTGTGCCACACGATGGCGGCGGCGAGCGCGCCCGCACCGTTCAGTGACCAGTGCAGCGCGATGGGCGCGATCAGACTGCCGCTGCGGCGGCGGAGCCAGGTGAACACGACGCCCGCGGCGGCGGTGGCGACGACCGCCCCCAGGATGCCCAGCACCTGACCGGCAACCCCGCCTCCGAGGAACCCGGACAGCCCCTTGTTACCCGACGTCAGTCCCAGCGACGACGCGATGTGCCAGAGACCGAACATCAGCGATCCGGCCGCGAACACGCCACGTGCGCCGTAGACCCGGCCGAGGGTGCCCTGCAGCACGCCGCGGAACGCGAGCTCCTCGGGGATGACGGTCTGCAACGGGATGACGATCATCGACGCGACGAGCGCACCGGACAGGGTGGCGTACCGGTCGGCCATGAAGAAGGGGCGGGTGATCGGCAGGGCCGCGCCGATCGCCACGACGCCGATCACGAGTCCCATCGCCGCCAGCGCGTACAACGAACCCTTTCGCCAGTGCCGGGGCGAGAGCCCCAGTTCGACCCAGCCGAGTCCGCGGCGGCGGGTGAGCACGAGCAGCACGACAGCGGCGATGGGAACGGTGGCGATGCTCGCCCACGCGGTGGTGAAGTGTGCGATCAGATTCGTGGTCACGAGGACGACCACCACGATCGCGATGTCGAGGTAGGCATGCAGCACGGGCCGCTTCGCGCGTGCACCGGACGTCTCGCCGTCGACAGCTCCGGCGTACTGGACTTCAAGGGTCATTCGGCCGGCCGATCTGGTTCGTGAACACGCATCAAGTCAAGTGTACGGATTCGTCTGTGAAACCTCTGTGAGCCACGCCACTGCGCAGGTCGAAGCATGCCCCCGCGTCACAGGGCCGCCGGAGCCCGCGTCTAGCCTGGATACGAACTTCACACAACCCGCTGTCCAGGAGATAGAATGGCCGACTTCCTCTACGAGGACTTGCTGCCCATCGGTGAGGACCCCACCGAATATCGGCTGCTGACCACCGAGGGGGTGTCGACCGTCGAAGGACCCGACGGCCGCACCTTCCTGTCCGTCGAGCCCGAGGCGCTGCGCCTGCTCACCGAGACCGCACTCCACGACATCTCGCACTACCTGCGCAGCGACCATCTGACGCAGCTCGCGAGCATCCTCGACGACCCCGAGGCATCGGGCAACGACAAGTTCGTGGCACTGGATCTGCTCAAGAACGCCAACATCTCCGCGGCCGGCGTGCTGCCGATGTGCCAGGACACCGGCACCGCGATCGTCATGGGCAAGCGCGGCCAGCACGTCCTCACCCCCGGCGACGACGAGAAGGCCATCGCCCGGGGCGTCTACGATGCCTACACCCGGCTCAACCTGCGGTACTCGCAGAACGCGCCGATCACGATGTGGGACGAGAAGAACACCGGAAGCAACCTCCCCGCCCAGATCGAGCTCTACGCCGACACGGCGACCGGCCACGAGAACGCCTACAAGTTCCTGTACATGGCCAAGGGCGGCGGCAGCGCCAACAAGTCCTACCTGTTCCAGGAGACCAAGGCGATCCTGAACCCGGACGGCATGATGCGGTTCCTCGAGGAGAAGATCCGCGCCCTCGGCACCGCAGCCTGCCCGCCGTACCACCTCGCGATCGTCGTCGGCGGCACGTCCGCGGAGTTCGCGCTCAAGACGGCCAAGTACGCGTCCGCGCACTACCTCGACGAACTCCCCAACGAGGGAGCGATCACGGGCCGCGGCTTCCGCGACCTGGAACTCGAGGAGAAGGTGCTCGAGCTGACCCGTCAGATCGGCATCGGCGCACAGTTCGGCGGCAAGTACTTCTGCCACGACGTCCGCGTCATCCGCCTGCCCCGCCACGGCGCGTCACTGCCCGTCGCTCTCGCCGTGTCCTGCTCGGCGGACCGCCAGGCCAAGGCGAAGATCACCCCCGAGGGCGTCTTCCTCGAGCAGCTCGAATTCAACCCCGGCCGGTTCCTCCCCGAGGTCACCGACGCCCAACTCGACGCCGAGACCGACGGCGTCTCCGGCACCGGCAAGGGCGCCGCCGTGAAGATCGACCTCACCAAGCCGATGCCGGAGATCCTCGCCGAGCTGTCCAAGCACCCAGTGAAGACACGGCTGTCACTGACCGGCCCGCTCGTCGTCGCACGCGACATCGCCCACGCCAAGATCAAGGAACGGCTCGACGCCGGCGAGGACATGCCGCAGTACCTCAAGGACCACCCGGTGTACTACGCCGGTCCGGCCAAGACCCCCGACGGCATGGCGTCCGGTTCCTTCGGACCCACCACCGCCGGTCGCATGGACTCCTACGTGGAGCAGTTCCAGGCCGCGGGCGGCTCGATGGTGATGCTCGCGAAGGGCAACCGCTCCAAGCAGGTCACCGACGCGTGCAAGTCGTACGGCGGCTTCTACCTCGGGTCCATCGGCGGTCCCGCGGCGCGTCTCGCCCTCGACTGCATCAAGAAGGTCGAGATCGTCGAGTACGAAGAACTCGGCATGGAAGCGGTCTGGAAGATCGAGGTCGAGGACTTCCCCGCGTTCATCGTGGTCGACGACAAGGGCGAGGACTTCTTCGCCGGTGTCTCCACCCCCACCCTCACCATCGGCAAGCGTCCCGGCCTGTAGGCGGCTCCGCCGCCCGTGCGCCTTTTTGGTAGCTGGAGCAACCAGAAAGGCGCACGGGCGCTACGCGCCTACGGCGATCTCGATGACGGGGTTCTTCGCCGGGTCGAGCCAGCCGAGGAGTGAGGTCAGCGTGTCGCGGTCGATGGCGACGCACCCTTCGGTGGTGGTGCCGTCCGTGACGTGCAGGAACATCGCCGAACCGAGGCCGGGAACGCGGGCGGCGTTGTAGCCGATCGCGACCGCGTAGTCGTACAGCGGTCCGGCCGCGTAGAGGTTCTCGCTGTTCCCACCGGGGCTCGCGTCCTGACGGACGTGCGTGTTGTAGGTCGGCGAGAGCGGATTCGCATCCCACCAGTCACGTCGATCGGACTGGAAGTACGGCATCGCCGTCTCGGGTGCGGGCTGCCGGCCGAATGCCTGCGACAGCGGGAAGACACCGGCAGGCGTGCGGGTGGAGAATTCGTTCGCCGCGCCGATTCCTTCCGCGCCGACGTCGGCGGGGACGGGGCCCGCGAACACCTTCCACGTGCCGTCCGCATTCCGTTCCCAGGCGGTCAGTTCGGCGACCACTGCCCCCGCGGACGGGGCGTAGACGGTGATCACCTGGTCCGAGCCGCCGGAGAAGACTGCTCGGTCCGGTGCCGCGGAGGCGCCGGGTACGAGCATTAGCCCGATCAGAGCCACCATCAGTCCCGCCAACCACAGTCGACCCACCCGTAACGTCGTCATGGGGCGAGTGTTCCATCCTCGGGCACTCGTCGCGAGATTTTCCCCCCGCGCTGCTACACGCGGCAGAGGATCTCGCTGTGCAGGAGCGCGAACCAGCCGTCGTCCTCCCGCACCCACGAACGCCAGCCCGCCGCGATGCGTTCCAGGTCCGCCTCGCTGGCGAGCCCCAGTTCGAGCGCCCGGTCCGCGTAGTTCGACTGCACCGAGCGATCGGCCCAGGATCCTCCCCACCATTCGCGGTCCTCGTCGGAGGAGAAACACCACGTGCTCGCGGTGTTCACGACGTCGCCGAGACCCGCCCCATGTGCCCAGGCCCGCAGGCGTCGACCGGCGTCCGGTTCACCACCGTTCGCCCGAGCGATCTTCTTGTAGAGCGTCAGCCATTCGTCGAGTTCCGGTGTCGCCGGAAACCACGTGAAGGTGCCGTAGTCCGCGTCGCGGGCGGCGACGATCCCACCGGGCTTGCACACTCGCTTCATCTCGCGCAGTGCCTGCACCGGGTCACCGACGTGTTGCAGGACCTGATGCGCGTGCACGATGTCGAAGCTGTCGTCGGGAAAGTCGAGGGCGTGGACATCCGACACCACGGTCAAGGCGTTCGGGACTCCCCGCTTCGCGAACTCGTTCCGGGCGAGGGACAGCGCCTCGTCGTTCATCTCGACGGCGGTGACGACTCCGGGTGCGACGAGTCCGGCGAGGTCGGCGGTGATCGTGCCCGGCCCACACCCGACGTCGAGCAAGGTCATGCCTGCGCGCAGGTGCGGGAGCAGATAACCGGCGGAGTTCTCGGCGGTGCGCCACCGATGGTTCCGCAGCACCGATTCGTCGTGACCGTGGGTGTAGACCGTCTCGTCGCCGTTCATGTCTTCGACGCTAGCAATGTCGACCAGATAATGGGATAGTCCTCTCACCCTTCAAGATATCGTGAATTCCGGTAGCGGCGAGTCGTGAGTGTTACGTTGTTGCACACCAACGCGGCAACCGAGGGACTGCCATGACTTTCAGCCTCGCTCTCACACCGGCGCAGAAAGACCTCGTCGAGCGGACGCACGCCTTCGCGGAGAATGTCATCCGGCCGGTGGCGGCCGAGCACGACCGCGCGCAGGAGTTCCCCTGGGACGTTCTCGAGAAGGCCGCGCAAGAGGGCTTCTACAGTCCGCTGTTCTACCGCGACCTCATCGGCGACCCGACCGGGCTGTCCCTCCCGCTGTTCATGGAGGAGTTGTTCTGGGGTTGCGCCGGAATCGGGCTGGCCGTCGTGATGCCCGCGCTGGCGCTGTCGTCGATCGGGCAGGCCGCCACGCCGGAGCAGATGCTGCGGTGGGCACCGGAATGCTTCGGCGAGCCCGGCAACCTGAAACTCGCCGCACTGTGTATCTCGGAACCCGAGGGCGGCAGCGACGTCCGCAATCTGCGGACCACCGCGACGCGCGACGGCGACGAGTGGGTGATCGAGGGCCACAAGATGTGGATCGGCAATGGGGGCATCGCCGACGTGCACGTCGTGAACGCGACCGTCGATCCGGATCTGGGCCATCGCGGGCAGGCGCTCTTCGTGATCCCCGGAGGAAGCCCGGGTATCGAACTCGTCCGCAAGCTCGACAAGCTGGGCTGCCGCGCGTCGCACACGGCGGAGCTGAAATTCCATCAGGTGCGGGTCCCCTCCGACCATCTGCTCGGCGGCGACGACAAGCTGCAAAACCGCATGCGGAAGGCCCGTGAGGTGCAGGAGGAGGTGGCCACCGGCGCGCCCCGGCGGAAATCGGCCACCCTCGGCACGTTCGAGCAGACACGCCCCATGGTCGCCGCTCAGGCGCTGGGCATCGCCCGCGCCGCGCTCGAATACGCCACCGAGTACGCGAACCGCCGCGAGGCGTTCGGCGGCCCGATAATCGACAACCAGGGCATCGCGTTTCCGCTGGCCGACCTCGCAACCCAGATCGACGCCGCGCGACTGCTCACGTGGCGGGCGTCGTGGATGGCGGCGGCGGGCGTGGAGTTCCGCCACGGCGAGGGCTCGATGGCGAAACTCGCGGCGTCGGAGGTCGCGGTGAAGACCACGGAACGCGCACTGCAGACGATGGGCGGGTGGGGATACATCAGCGACCACCCCGTCGAGAAGTGGTACCGGGACGCCAAGCTGTACACCATCTTCGAGGGCACCAGCGAGATTCAGCGGATGGTGATCGGGCGCGCACTCGGCGCCGCGGACGGGGCCCCGCCCCTCCACTTCGATCAGCCGACCGAGGGATCCGCCTTCAACCGGCGGTTCGGCAGGGGCACGTCCGTGCGCACGAAGGCGGGCGAGTTCGCGATGTCGATGAAAGACCGGATGCCCGAGTCCGCGCAGCGACTGGCGATGAAAATCCTTGCCCCGCCGAAGAAGTGATACCCGCCCGAGATCAGGTCCAGAGGGCGGCCACCAAGACGGTGACGATGCCGAGCCCACCGGTCACGTGGACCAGGTTCGGGTTCTCCTGCCCCTTCTTCTGCTTGCCCCGGACGATCTCGGCGAGCGCGACCACCACCAGTGAGAGCAGAAGCTTCACGCCGATCTTGACGTGGTTGTAGTCCTTGTCCAGCACTGCCTCCCCGAGCCCGACCAGGATCAGTCCCGTCACGAACTGGAGCCGCGCACCCCACACCATCACCTCGGAGATCCGCGGCGCTCCGAGCACCGCGAAATAACCGCCGACGAGGGCAGCCATGCCGAGCAGGTGGCAGACGAGGAAGAGGTTGTAGACGACGGTCATCTCCGCAGCCTAGCGATCTGCCCAGTCAACCGGAGACGATTCCCGCCTCGATGGCCGCCTCCCGGTACGACGCGGCCAGCGTGGCGACTGTTTCGTGAGCGTTGAGCCCGCTGGGATTGGGCACCAGCCACAACTCCACGCCCTCGAGATCGCGGGGTTGCCTACCCTTCTTCGCGGCACGCTCCCCGAAAGCCGTGCGATAGGCGGTGATTCCGGCGACGGCGACCACTCGGGGAGCGGTGTCGCGGACCACCGCGCGCAGGCGCTCGGCGCCGACGGCCAGTTCCTCACCAGACAACTCGTCCGCCTTCGCCGTGGCCCGCGGGGCCAGGTTGGTGATGCCGACGCCCCGCCCGATCAGGTGATCGCGATCCGCGTCCGACATCCCGGCCGTCGGATCGATCGGACGCTCGATGATTCCGGCGGCCAGCAGGGCCGGATAGAAGCGGTTGCCCGGGCGTGCGAAATGTGCCCCGGTCGCGGCCGTCCACAGTCCCGGGTTGATGCCGACGAACAGCAGACGGCAGCCCGGTCCGATGAGGTCCGGAACCTCGGCGTCGCGGAACGACTCCAACTCCGCACGCGTAAAGCTCACAGCCGGCCCGCCTCCGCTAATCCCGCGACGGTGTCGGCCAGGGTTTCCGCCGAATCGCGGTACTTCACACCCAGTTCGCTCTCGCTCGGCCGGTCGTCGGTGTCCGGCATCCGCGTGTAGTACTCCATCGCGGCCTCCGAGATCGGGGTGTCGATAGGGACGAACCGGTCGACGGCGTCGACCAGCCTGCCCACCAGGCGCAACGCGGCGTCCGGAATCGGGAACACCCCCATCCACTTGCCGGTGATCACGCCCAGCATCTCGGCGATCCCCGCGATCGGAATCCGGGGACCACCGAGCATGTACCGGCGGGCCCCACGTCCCGGCTCGAGGAGGGCGGCGTGCGCGCTCGCCACCTCCCGGACGTCGACCATCGTCCACGCGGCTCCCCGCCCGGGCAGACCCCGCAGGTGGACGGCGGCCTCGACCGCCTGGGCGGCCTCACCGAACTGGGTCCCCGCCGGCGGGCCGACGATCATGCCCGGATAGGTGACCGCGATCGGTGCGCCGTTGGCCTGAAGATCGCGGGCGTACTGCTCCACACGTGCCTTGCTCCGGCCGTACGCGTCGGGAGGCCCGCACACCGGCAGTTCGGGAGTGAGCAGCCGGGCCCCCGGCTGGAACAGCGCGGCGATACTCGAGACGTAGACGATCGGATCGAGGCCCAGCTCGACCGCGGTTCCCAGCACGTTCTGCGCACCTGCCAGGTTGGTCTCCAGCATCTCCTCCGCCCGTCGCGGGTCGACCGCGACCACGGCCGCGGCGTGGATGACGGCGTCGCAGCCGTCGAGCGCGCGGCGCACGGACACGGTGTCCGTGATGTCACCGACCACGTGATCGGACGTGTCGAGTCCGAGTGCCGCGGCACTGGTCACGAGGCGAGCAGGATCCCGCACGAGGAAGCGCACCCGGTGACCGGCGTCCACCGCCGCCTTCGCGCTCCACGCCCCGACGAACCCTGTTCCCCCCGTGACCAATACCAGCAAGGTGAACTACACCGTCCTGGCGAGACGGTTGGCGAGCATGGTGGTGAACCGGGCCGGATCCTCGAGTTCGCCGCCTTCGGCCAGCAACGCCATCCCGTAGAGGAGCTCCGCGGTCTCCCCCAGCGCCGGATCCTCGTTGCGTTCGCCGTGCGCCTCCCGTAGCCCGGTGACGAGCGGGTGGGTCGGGTTCAGCTCGAGGATGCGCTTCGCGACGGGGACGGGCTGCCCGGACGCCCGGTACATCCGCTCCAGTGCCGGCGACATACTGAACGCGTCGCCGACGATGCAGGCCGGGGACGTGGTCAGCCGCGTCGACAGTCGCACCTCCTTGACCTGCTCGCTCAGGGCGTCGGCCATCCAGGAGAGCAGGCCGGCGAAGTCCTTCTCCTGCTCCTCCCGCTCCGACTCGTGCGCCTTCTTGTCTTCCTCGGTGTCGAGATCGACCTCGCCCTTGGCGATCGACTGGAACGACTTGCCGTCGAATTCCGGTACGGCGCCGACCCACATCTCGTCCACGGGATCGGTGAGCAGCAGCACCTCGAAGCCCTTCGCGCGGAAGGCCTCCATGTGCGGTGAGCTCTCGAGCAGCTGCCGGGATTCGCCGGTCGCGTAGAAGATCTGCTCCTGACCGTCCTTCATCCGTGCCACGTAGTCTTCGAGCGAGGTCAGCTCCTCCTCGCTGTGGGTGGACGCGAACGACGAGATTCCCAGCAGCACATCCCGATTGTCGGTGTCCGACATCAGGCCTTCCTTGACCGCGCGGCCGAACTCCGCCCAGAACGTGCGGTAGTCCTCGGGCCGGTCGGCCTTCAGGTCCTTGATCGTGGTGAGGACCTTCTTGGTGAGCCTGCGCCGGATGGCACGAATCTGCCGGTCCTGCTGAAGGATCTCACGAGACACGTTGAGGGACAGGTCCTGAGCGTCGACCACACCCTTGACGAAGCGGAGGTACTCCGGCATCAGCTGGTCGCAGTCGTCCATGATGAAGACGCGCTTGACGTACAGCTGCACACCCGTCTTCCCGTCCCGCATGAACAGGTCGAACGGGGCGTGGGACGGGATGAACAGCAATGCCTGGAACTCGAACGTGCCCTCCGCCTTCATCGGGATGACCTCGAGCGGATCGTCCCAGGCGTGGGCGATGTGCTTGTAGAACTCCTTGTACTCGTCCTCGGAGACGTCGTCCTTCGAGCGCGCCCACAGCGCCTTCATCGAGTTGATCGTCTCGGACGTCGTGGTGACCTCGTCCTCGCCGTCACCCTCCGCGGGAACCGTGCGCTCGACGTTCATCCGGATCGGCCACGCGATGAAGTCGGAGTAGCGCTTGACGAGTTCCTTGATCTTCCGTTCCGACGTGTAGTCGTGCAGGTGATCCTCGGCGTCCTCGGGCTTGAGGTGCAGGGTGACGGAACTGCCTTGCGGGGCGTCGTCGACCGCCTCGATCGTGTAGGTGGCCTCGCCGCTCGACTCCCAGCGCGTGGCCTCGCTCTCGCCGGCCTTCCGCGTCAGCAGCGTCACCTTGTCGGCGACCATGAACGTCGAGTAGAAGCCGATGCCGAACTGTCCGATCAGTTCCTCGGAGGCGGCGGCGTCCTTCGCTTCCTTCAACTTGCGGCGCAGGTCTGCGGTGCCGGACTTGGCCAGCGTGCCGATGAGGTCGACGACCTCGTCGTGCGACATGCCGATGCCGTTGTCGCGGACGGTCAGCGTGCGCTGCTCCGCGTCCACCTCGATCTCGATGTGCAGATCCGACGTGTCGACGTGGAGCTCCTTGTTGCGGAAGGCTTCGAGCCGCAACTTGTCCAGCGCATCCGACGCGTTGGAGATGAGCTCCCGCAGGAACGAGTCCTTGTTGGAGTACACCGAGTGGATCATGAGGTCCAGGAGCTGGCGGGTCTCCGCCTGGAACTCCAGTTGTTCGATTTTCGTGCTCACTTCGATTCCCTTCGACAGCAGAACCCTCGACACCAGATTCGTCGTCGGAATGATAGCCCGCGGCCGAATACCGGATTCATCGCGGCGAGAGGTCCGGATCCCGCTGCGCCAGGGCGGCGAGGACCTCCGGCGCCGACCTGGACCGAGACCGTCAGCCGGCGGCGTCCTCCTTCAGGGTGTGCGCGACCAGCGCGTTGGCGTGGCCGTGACCGAGGCCGTGCTCGGACTTCAGCCAGCTCACCAACTCCATGTGCTTGGTCAGCTCGGACGACCGGATGAGCGTATGCCATTCACTGATCGGCCGACCGTACTTCTCCTCGATCGACGGGAAATAGGACGCGGGGCCCTTCACTGGTTCAGCCATGCGCGACAGGCTACCGGCACGCGCCGACACATAATGTCCGACAAGCATCTTCGGATGTCGCGCCCTTGCCGACGCCGACGTCCGTAAGCTGACTGCATGGAACGAACATCGGCAGGGTGACGTCATGGCAGAGCTGACTCTGGGGCCACTGCTGAGACATGTCGGCACGTGCGACGCGACGGTGTGGGTCGAGACGTCGGAGGCGTGCACCGTCCGGGTCCTCGGCCACGAGGAACGCACGTGGAACGTGTCGGGTCACCACTATGCGCTCGTCGTCGTGGAGGGTCTGGAGCCCGGGTCGACCACCCCGTACGAGGTGACGCTCGACGGCCGCCCGGTGTGGCCGTTGCCGAGTGCCGTCCCGTCGATGATCCGCACGCTCCGGGAGGACGACGACACGCTGGTTCTCACGTTCGGGTCGTGCCGGTTCGCCACGATGTCCACGACGGAGGGCAACCGGCACCTCGGCGCCGACGCCCTGGACGCGTATGCGGTGCGGATGGCCGAACAGTCCCCGGACCAGTGGCCCGACGCCCTGCTGCTGCTCGGGGATCAGGTGTACGCCGACGAACTCTCCCCCGAGACCGAGGCCCGGGTCGCCGAGATCCACGACGTGAACGAGCCACCGGGGCCGCAGGTGCGCAATTTCGAGGAGTACACCTGGCTCTACGCCGAATCGTGGACGGACCCTCAGGTGCGCTGGCTGATGTCCACCGTGCCGACGTCGATGATCTTCGACGATCATGACGTCCGGGACGACTGGAACACCTCGGAATCCTGGCGCGACGAACTCGAGGCCACGTCGTGGTGGGAGGAGCGCATCGTCGGCGCGTTGTCCTCGTACTGGGTGTACCAGCACCTCGGGAACCTGGCGCCGAGCCACCTAGCCGAAAACGAACTGTATCAACGGGTTCGGAAGCACGGTGGCGACGTCGAGCCGATGCTCCGCGAATTCGCGTCTGCCGCCGACGAGGAAGCGGACGGGGCCAAGGGCACGCAATGGTCGTATCGCCGGGACCTCGGGGTCGCGCGGCTGCTCGTCATCGACTCGCGGTGCGGGCGTGTCCTCTCCGGCGGTCGCCGCGAGATGGTGTCCGACCCCGAATTCTCCTGGATCGAACGTCAGACCGAGGGCGACTACGACCACCTGCTCGTCGGGACGTCTCTGCCGTGGTTGCTGCCCCGCGCCCTTCACGACCTGGAGTCCTGGGACGAACGGCTCGCCGCCGGGTCCCGCGGCCCGCGGGTGGCGGCCGTGGCGGAGAAGATCCGGCGGGGGGCGGACCTCGAGCACTGGGCGGCGTTCCGTGACTCGTTCGACCGGTTGGCCCGCCTCTTCGCCGAGGTCGGCGCAGGCCGCAAGGCCGGGCCGGCCGGGCGGGCGCCGTCCACCATCTCGGTGCTGTCCGGGGACGTCCACCACGCCTACGTCGCGCAGGCGCACTACGCCGAGAAGCTGCAGTCACTGGTGTATCAGCTGACGTGCTCTCCCCTGCACAACTACGTTCCGGCCGCCATGAAAGTGGCATTCCGGATCTCGTGGCGGCGCGCCACCGAGCGGACCGTGCGTTTCATCCTCGGCCGGGTGTCGCGAGTGCCACCCGTACCCATCCACTGGTCGAAGGTCGCAGGACCGTTCTTCGGCGATCAGGTCGCGACGCTCCACCTGAACGGACGGACCGCCCGCCTCGTGATGGAACAGGCACGCAACGACCGCGACGGCACGCCGCGGTTCAAGACCATGACCGACCTCGAGTTGACGACGGGAAACGACTACTGACGCTGCTCGGCCGCCGCCTTCAGCTGGGCGAGCCCCTTCTCGAAGTCCTTGCCCACCATCTTGTCCATCGGGAAGAGGACGCCCACGATCTTGAAGAAGCGGTTGGTCTTGCCGGTCATCTGCCAGCGGACGGTGGTCCCGGCGCTGTTCGGTTCGAGGAGGAACGTCGTGACGTTGTCCGCCTTGAACGGTTTGAGGAACTTCAGGTCGAGCACGACCTTCGAACCGGGCACCGACTCGGTGATCACCATCGACCCCGCCCCCGCCTTGCGATTGCCCTCCCAGGCGTAGGCGGCGCCGACACCCGAGGCCGGGCCGGAGTACGTGCGCTTCAGGTCGGGATCGACGTTCTCCCACGGCGACCACGACTGCCACAGCCGGAAGTTGTCGAGGAGCGGCTGAACGGCGTCGGGGCTCGCATCGATGACGGTGGAACGCTCGACGAGGAAGTCGTCCGAAGCCATGCCGGTCTCCATTCGGTGTCGGGTGTGGTGGAACGGGGTCGCGCCCACCTGTCCAGGTGGAAGATAACGCCTCACCGGCGGTCGCTCGCGCGGTATCGTCGGGAGCGACCCAACGACAGTGCTGTGGTGGGGGTAGCAGTGACGACCGAGACGGATCTGATCCGCAATATCGCTCTGATGGGACATCAGGGTAACGGGAAGACGACGCTCGCGGAGGCGATGCTCTTCCGCGCCGGTGTCGTCACCCGGCCCGGACGCGTCGAGAGCGGTAACACCGTGCTCGACACCCAGCCGGAAGAACACGACCGCACGCAGTCGCTGGCGCTCGGCCTGGCCTCCTTCTCGTGGGGCGACTACCGGATCAACCTGCTCGACCCGCCGGGCTACGCCGATTTCGTCGGCGACGCGATGACCGCGCTCCGGGTCGCGGACGTCGCCGTGTTCGTGATCGACGGCGTCAGCGGTCTGCAGGTGAACGACGAATTGCTGTGGCAGGCGGCCGGTGAGCGTTCCATTCCGCGCATCCTGTTCGTGAACAAGATGGACAAGGAGCGGGCGTCGTTCGACGTCGTCCTGGCCGGGATCCGCGACCATTTCGGGTCCGGGGTCGAGCCGGTCGACCTGCCCGTCGGCGAAGCGTCGGCGTTCACCGGGGTCGCGGATCTCCTCACCGAGCACGTCATCCTCTACGACAGCGGGTCCGCGAACACGAGCGACGAATTGCCCGCCGACATCGCCGACCGCGAGCACGAACAGCACGAGCATCTCGTGGAGGACGTGGTCGAGATCGAGGACGACCTGCTCTCGAAGTATCTCGACGGGGAGGACATCTCCGTGGCCGAACTCGAGCACGCGCTCCGCGCGGGTTTCGCGGCGGGCTCGCTGTGGCCGGTGCTGTGCGGGTCGGCTGTCGATGCGATCGCCGTCGACCGGTTACTCGACTTCGTGTGCCGGATCGCGCCCGCACCGTCGGAGGTCCCGGGCATCGAGGTTCACGGCGACGGGGTCGCCGAGGTGCGGTGCGATCCGTCCGGCGACCCGCTCGCGTACGTCTTCAAGACGCAAACCGACGAATACGTCGGGCAGGTGGCGTTGGTGAAGATCCTGTCCGGCACCGTGCACGCCGACGACATTCTCGTCAACCAGCGCACCGGCGCGAAGGAGCGCCTGCACAACCTCCTTCGCGTCCTCGGTAGCAAACACACGGCGATCGACACCGCGGAAGCAGGCGACATCGTCGGCGCCATCAAGCTGACCGACGTCTCGACAGGCGACACCCTCGCCCCGATCGGCTCGTCCCTCACCGTGCCTCCGATCGTGCACCGGCGTCCCGTCTACGGGATCGCCGTGGCCGCCGAGAGCGCGGGCGACGAGGACAAACTGGCGACGGCCCTCGCCGAGCTCGTCAGCGACGACCCGACGCTGGAGGTGACCCGCGACAGCGAAACCCACCAGACGGTGGTCCGGGGCGCCGGCGACGTGCACGTGCAGGTCGCGCTGACCCGGCTGAAGCGGCGGTACGGCATCACCCTCCAGACCGAACCTGTCAAGATCGCGTACCGCGAGACGCTGCTCGGCACCGTGGAGACGGAGGGCCGCCACAAGAAGCAGAGCGGCGGCCACGGCCAGTTCGGGGTGGCGACGGTCCGCTTCGAGCCGCTCCCCCGCAACGAGGGCTACGAGTTCGTCGACGAGACCCGCGGTGGAGTGATACCCAAATCCCTCATCCCCGCGGTCGGCAAGGGGATCGCCGAATCGATGGGACGCGGAGGCCGGCACGGGTTTCCGCTCGTCGACCTGCGGGCCACCGTTCTCGACGGCAAGCATCACTCGGTCGACTCCGACGATTTCAGTTTCCGGATGGCGGGGGCACTCGCCCTCCGTGCGGCCATCGACAAGGTGGGCACCCTCGTCCTCGAACCCGTCGACCACGTCGAAGTCACGGTGCCGTCGGCGCTTCAGGGTGACGTGATGGCGGATCTCGGACGGCGCCGCGGCCAGATCGAGGGCACCGAACCGGCAGGGGACGGCGAGGTCACCGTGATCGCGTCGGTGCCGACGAGCGAGGTCACCGACTATCCGGTCGCCCTGCGCTCGATGACACACGGGCGTGGCCGTCTCGCACTGAGTTTCAAGTGTTACCAGGAGCGGCCCGAACCGCGCTGAGTCGCCGTGGAGGGCGGGGCCGGTTCGTGAGCCGCCGCTAGTGCTCTCGACCGGTCCGCAGCCGAGCGGCGAGTTCCGCGCGACTGCGGACCCCGGCCTTCGCGTACACCGATTTCAGGTGGTCCTGGACGGTGTTCACCGTGATGCCGCGGCGGTCCGCGATCTCGGATGTCGCGTAGCCGGCCATCACATCGGCGCACACGTCACGCTCGCGTGCGGTCACCGCATACGCCGCGAGCAGCAGTCCCGTCAGCTCGCCGTCGACGGCGGGTTCGAGGGTGACCACCGTCTGCGGTTCGTCGCCGCCGATCAAGGCCGTGGCGCGCACCAGAATCCAGCCACCTTCCGCGTCGCGCACCCGCGCCTTGAAGATCCCCGACCCGCTCGACCGCGCCCCGAACGTCGCGGCCCGCAGCACCACGGTCAGCCTGCCCGGGGCGACCTCGTCGAAGCGGTCCTGCCAGCCGCGGGCAGCGGCCGTGAGCGCAATCGGATCGCCGGCGGCGTCGGTGACCACCACCGCGGGACCCTGGTCGCCGCGACCGGAGACCGCCGGGGCGTGCACGGACGCGGCCCGCGTCGCGACCGCCAAGCCGGGAGCCACGAGTGTGAGGAACTCGAGCTCACGGTCGGTGAAATCCGGCCCGGACCGCACGAATCCGGCTGCACCCCAGCACACGCCATCGACGCGAAACACGATTCGGACCTCCCTGCCCAGCCCCAGCGGCGCCCACACCGCGCCGTGGCGGAGGCTGTGCGCGACCTCGTCCGCGGGTAGGTCCGAGGCCCGCGCGACGGTTCGGCCACTGCGGGCGAGTTCGGCGAACGTGCCCGGATCGTCGCCGTTGTACTCGGATTCGGCGAGCAGCGGTTCGTACTGCTGCGGTATCCGGCTGCGCCCACTGGTCATCGAACTGATCGCGAGTGTCTCCGGGTCGAGCATCGCCCAGCACGTCAGGTCGCTGCGCACCGTCTCACCGACCAGTTCGATGGCGCGCTCGTGCAGCTGCGTGACACCGGCGCCCGATCCCGCGACCGCGAGCACCTCCCGGCGCAGCTTTTCCGCCCGGACCTCCAGCATGAACACAGTATGCGCTGGTCACAGGCACACCACCATCCCAGATTCCGGGGATGGGCAGCGGGGTGCACCGGTCCTACCGTCGCAGTATGTCCACCCACGTTCACGTAAACAGAGCAGGCGACGGCAGGCGCCTCACCGCGCCGGACGCCGACATCACGATCCTGGTCGGCGGCGATCACACCGGCGGGGCGTACGAAGTCTTCCTCGTCGAAGCGTCCCGGACCGCACCGGACGGCCCACTGCACGCCGAGCCGTGGTCGAAGTCCTACCACGTGCTGCGCGGCCGGATACTGGTCCAGGCCGGAGACACCGGGTACGAACTCGCGGCGGGGGAAACCCTCGCCATCGAGGCGGGAACGATGAATACGTTCACGGTCCTCTCCGAGTCCGCCGACTTCCTCCTCGTCTCCGCCGGGGCATCCCACAGCCGCTTCTTCGGTGATCTCGACGCAGTCGGCCGTGACAGGCACGCGCCGGGGGAAATGGACCGGCTGCTGCACGAGGTCATCGAGCGGTACGGCGTCGAACTCACGGCCGGGTCGGGTGCGCCGTGACCATCGTCGCGCAGATCGCCACACTGGTCGCCGCGGGCGTGCACCTGCTGGCGTTCGTGTGGGAATCGGTCCTGTTCCGCAGGCCGTCGGTGCACGAGGGCATCTTCCGCATCCCCGGCAGCGATGTGCCCGCCGCCCATCTGTGGGCGTTCAACGTCGGCTTCTACAACCTGTTCCTCGGTTCCGGCGCCATCGCCGGCGTCATCCTGTGGTGGGCGGGTCACGACACTCCGGGTCGCACCCTCGTCGTCTACACCTGCCTCTTCATGTTCCTCGCCGGCATCGCCCTGGCCTTGTCGGACCGGATGGCGCTCAGCCGACAGCGCGGGGACGGCGTCGTCGGCGCACTGTCGCAGAGTGTGCCCCCGCTGGTGGCCTTGATCGCGCTGGCGATCGGGTGACAACCCACGGCGTCCGATTGCCAGGAACTTCTCAGGGTCGACCGAACGGATCCTTACTCGCGGTCGGCATGATGGGAGCCATGTTCCAGGTGACCGTTCTCGCCGTCGGTGGCACCGGAGAGTCCCACCCCGATGACCACCGACGCCACGTCTCCGGACTGTTGCGTGACGTCACCGATGCCCTCGACGACCGGTTCGTGTCGCGGTGGGTCGGCTATCCGGCGTCGTACGGGCCGGTCGCCGCGGGCGGGCTCAGCTACCGGCAGAGCACCGAGGTCGGCGTCCGCCGCTTGATCGACGCCATGGAGGACGCTCCGGGACCGGTCATGCTGATCGGCTACTCGCAGGGATGCACCGTGATCCGTGAGGTGCTCGGGCAGATCGCCACCGGCGCCCTGCGCGCCGACAACCTCTCCGCGGTGGGTCTCGTCTCCGACCCCGAGCAACCCGCAGGGGTGGTGCCGGGCTGCCGCGGGCGCGGTGTCGCGGGCGACGGCGCCCCGATCCCCGACTCCGTTCCGGTCCAGTGGATCGCGCACCCGGACGACATGATCTGCAATGCCAGCGAAGACAGCTACGTCCGCGACATCGCGGACCTCACCCGGTGGATGTCGTTTCGCGCGCTGCGGACGTGGCTCGCCCAAACGTGGGAACTGATCCGCAACAACAGCTTCCAGAACGCGACCAAGACCCGCGTCAGCCCTCGGCAGTGGCGCACCGACCTGCGTCGACTGCGGACCGCGGCGATCGAGGTGCTCGGCTACCTACCGCCGCGCCTCGCCTGGCGCGGTGTGCGCGTCGTCAATGCGCGGGGCGGGCGGCACGTCGCGTACGCCAGCGAACCCCTCGATGCGAGCGGGCTCACCGGATGCCAGATCCTCGCCCAATGGCTGCAGGTGCGGGCGACGTTCGAACCGGCCCTGCCCGTCGCGGCGTAAGGGTCGCGCCGATCAGGCGTCGCTGCGCGGACGCAGCGGAGTGAGCATCCGGCGCGGTGCACGCAGGGCCACGGCGACGGCGTCGCTCCGGGGACGGACGGCCTCCCCCGGCCCGGGCGCGACCACCAGGTCCTCGGGACCCGGGATCGTGCCGCAGTCGGGACATCGCCCGAAACGATCGAGTTGCGTTCCGCACTCCGCGTGCGAGAACACGCGGCCCGGGTAACTGCCGGGCGACACGTACTGCTCACCCCATTGCGACAGCGCATAGATGCTCGGCCACAGCGCCTTTCCGGCCTCGGTGAGCTCGTACTCGGGATGACCGCCGTCGGCGACACGGACGAGGACACCGGCCTCGACGAGAGCGGTCAGCCGATCCGTCAGGACGGCACGCGAGATGTCGAGATGGGCGAGCAGATCACTGAAGCGGCGGACCCCGTAGAAACAGTCGCGCAGCACGAGCATCGTCCACCGCTCACCCACCACTTCGAGGGCGCGAGCGAGGTTGCAGTTCTGCTGCGAATACCCGGTTCCCAGTGCCACGCCCACATGCTATCGCAATTCAGTCTTGTCACCAGACCAAATTGGTTCTAAGTTCAGTCTTGTGAACAGACCAACTGTGGTTGCCCCACCGATCCGCGCACGCACACCCCGCCCGGGGACCACGCTGGCCGTCGCGTCGCTCGGGACGTTCGTCGCCCTGGTCGCGTTCTGCGCCCCGCTCGGCAACATGCCCACCGTTGCCGCGGCACTGTCGGCAGGGCCGGCAGCGCAGACGTGGATTCTCAGTTCGATGAGCGTCGGCCTCGCCGCGGTCCTATTGACTGCGGGCGCACTCGCCGACGACTACGGCAGGCGCCGGGTGTTCCACTGGGGTGCCTGGCTTCTCGCCCTGGGCGCGGTGGTCGGCGCGGTCAGTCAGGAACCCGTCCTGTTCATCGTCGGACGACTGCTCCAGGGAGTGGCGGGCGCGGCACTGATCGCGGCCAGCCTCGGCGCCGTCGCACACGCCTTCACCACGCCGGCGGCAAGGGCGACGGCGAGTGGAATTTGGGGCGCGAGCGTCGGCGCCGGCATCACCGTCGGTCCGGTCCTCGCCGGCCTCCTCGACCTCGCCGGGTGGTGGCGCGGCCTGTACTGGGCACTCGCCGTCGCATCGCTCGTGATCGGACAGGTCGCGACGCGTGCGCTCGCGGAGTCACGCTCCGCCGTCCCGAAGCGGATCGATGTCCCGGGAGCGGTCACGCTGTGCGCCGCGATGGTTCTGGTGCTCGTCGCACTCGTCGAGGGCAGGCAGGGCAACCTCGCCGCCACCGTGCTCTGCGGCGTCGGCGCTGCCGTGTTCACCCTCGCCTTCGTCGTGGTCGAGCTGCGGCGACCGTTCCCGATGCTCGACCTCGCGTTGTTCCGCCGAGGCGACTTCCTGGCCGCCACCCTCGCGGCCCTCGCGACCGGGGCGGGCATCATCGGCCTGATGTCGTTCGCATGCACGTTCCTGGTCAAGACGATGCACGTCAGCACCCTGACCGCAGCCGGGGTGATCGGACTGTGGTCGGGCACGAGCGTCGTGGCATCGCTGCTCGCCCGCACACTCCCGGCGCGGCTCGCCGGCTCACCACAACTCGTCATCGGACTCGCCGGCGTCGGCGTCGCCATGCTCACGATGACGGGCCTCACCCCCGACTCGTCCCTGCTGCGCCTCGTCCCGGGACTGCTACTCGCCGGCGTCGCCAGCGGGCTCCTCAACGCCGGCCTCGGCCGCCAAGCAGTCGCCAGCGTGCCCGCCGATCAGGGCGGACTCGGCAGCGGCGCCAACAACACCGCCCGCTACCTCGGCTCGTCCATCGGCGTCACCGTCGTCAGCATCATCGCTCTCGACCCGGTAGGCACCGTCGACGGCATGGTGTCGGGCTGGAACTACGCCGCCGTCACCACGGGGCTGATCTCACTCGTCGGCGCAGGGGTGGTCGGCGTGCTCGTGCGAGGAACCGCCGTCAGACGTTGAAGCGGAACTCCACCACGTCGCCGTCGGCCATGATGTAGTCCTTGCCCTCCATGCGGACCTTGCCTGCGGCCTTGGCGGCGGCCATGGATCCGGCGGCGACGAGGTCGTCGAAGGAGACGATCTCGGCCTTGATGAAGCCGCGCTCGAAGTCGGTGTGGATGACGCCGGCGGCCTGCGGGGCGGTGTCGCCTTTGTGGATGGTCCAGGCGCGGGATTCCTTGGGGCCGGCGGTGAGGTAGGTCTGCAGGCCGAGGGTGTGGAAGCCGGTGCGGGCGAGTGCGTGCAGGCCGGGCTCGGACTGTCCGATGGAGTCGAGCATCTCCTGCCGGTCCTCTTCGTCCAGCTCCAGCAGCTCCTGCTCGACCTTGGCGTCGAGGAACACGGCGTCCGCGGGGGCGACGGAGGCGCGCAGTTCGGCGACCTTCGCGTCGTCGGTGAGCACGGCCTCGTCGGCGTTGAACACATACAGGAACGGCTTGGTGGTGAGCAGGCTCAGCTCGCGCAGCAGCGAGAAGTCCAGCTTGTCCTTCGCGCTGAACAGGGTCTTGCCCTCGTCGAGGACTTCCTGCGCCTTCAGCGCCTCCTCGTGGATGGGCTTGAGTTCCTTGTTCTTCTTCGCTTCCTTCTCCAGGCGCGGCAGGGCCTTCTCCAGCGTCTGCATGTCGGCGATGACGAGCTCGGTCTCGATCACCTCGATGTCGGATGCCGGGTCGACGCGGCCGTCGACGTGCACGACGTCGTCGTCGTTGAACACGCGAACCACCTGGCAGATGGCGTCGGCCTCGCGGATGTTGGCGAGGAATTTGTTGCCGAGGCCGGCGCCCTCGGAGGCGCCCTTGACGATGCCGGCGATGTCGACGAACGACACCGTGGCGGGCAGGATGCGCTCGGAACCGAAGATCCGGGCGAGCTCGGACAGCCGCGGATCGGGCAGTTCGACCAGGCCGACGTTGGGTTCGATGGTCGCGAACGGGTAGTTCGCGGCCAGCACGTCGTTGTTGGTCAGCGCGTTGAACAAGGTGGACTTGCCGACGTTGGGCAGTCCGACGATTCCGAGGGTAAGGCTCACGGTCGTTGGATTCTACGGCGTCGGCGTCCGATCAACGACCATCGGCCTCACCAGCTGGAGGTATTGCTGTTCGCGACGAGGGCGATGATCAGGATGGCGTACCCGATGACGAAGACGACGATCAGCGCCACCCAGATCCACAGGGCGATCTTGCCGAGCGTCTTGGCGCGGTCGGACGCGTACTGGGCGCCCTGGTAGTCGCCCATCGCCCACTTCGGGTACACGTCGTGGACGTGGTTGAACGCGGCGAACGCGAGCGGCCAGAAGAAGAGGACGGCGGCCACCGCCCACCCGGCGTTCGAGGGCGGCAGCGGCGGTGGGCCGTACTGGCCCGGGTACGCCTGCGACTGCGTCGGCTGCTGTTGCGTGGGGTACTGGTAGCCGTACGCACCCGTGTCGCCGGGCTTCGGCGGCACCGGATTGCTCGACGATTCCGGATTGCTCGGTGACTCCGACATGACATCCCCCTGTCGTGGCAGCTGACCTCGTGCGTCCACTATCCCACCTGTCTCCCCCGTGAGTGGGAAAGTGCGCCGGAGTACGCGTCGGCACTCACGTGAGGTTCTAGTCTCAGCGAGTGACCCGCTGGTTGATCGTCCTCGCGTTATGGATCCTCGGACTGGGCGCGCTCGCCCTGACCCTCGGTGTGGCCACCGGGTGGTGGTTCGCCGCGGTCGTCCTCCTCGCACTCGCAGCCCTCGGGACATGGGATCTGCTGCAACGACGGCACAGCATTCTGCGGAACTACCCGGTGCTGGGGCACGCACGGTTCCTGCTCGAAAAGATCCGCCCCGAGATCCAGCAGTACTTCATCGAATCGTCCACGGATGGAACGCCCTTCGACCGCGACACCCGCGACCTCGTCTACGAGCGGGCCAAGGGGACCCTCGCCGAGGAGCCGTTCGGCACCGAGCGGGACGTGCACGCCGTCGGCTACGAGTTCATGGCCCATTCGCTGCGCGCCCGGATGGCACCGCCCGAGCCGCCGACCGTCCGCGTCGGCGGCCCCGACTGCGAACGGCCCTACGACATCGCGCTTCTCAACGTGTCGGCGATGAGCTTCGGCTCGCTCTCCGCGAACGCCATCGAAGCCCTCAACGCCGGGGCCGCGCGCGGCGGGTTCGCGCACGACACCGGCGAGGGCGCGATCAGCCCGTACCACCGCAAGCACGGCGGCGACCTGATCTGGGAGATCGCGTCCGGCTACTTCGGCTGCCGGACGAACGACGGCCACTTCGATCCCGGCAAGTTCGCCGAACATGCAGCCTCAGAGCAGGTGAAGGCGATTTCGATCAAGTTGTCGCAGGGCGCGAAACCCGGGCTCGGCGGAGTGCTGCCCGGGGCGAAGGTGTCGCGGGAGATTGCCGAGACGCGCGGCGTGCCGGTCGGGAAGACGGTGATCTCCCCGCCCGCGCACACCGCGTTCTCCACCCCGAACGAGCTGATCGACTTCATCGTCACCCTGCGAAAGCTCTCCGGCGGCAAACCCGTCGGGTTCAAATTGTGCGTCGGATCGCGCACCGAGTTCCTCGGCATCTGCAAGGCGATGCTCGAACGCGACGTCACCCCGGACTTCGTCATCGTCGACGGCTCCGAGGGCGGAACCGGCGCAGGTCCAGTGGAATTCGAGGACAACATGGGCATGCCCCTCACCGAGGGGCTGATGCTCGTGCACAACGCGCTCACCGGCGCCGGACTGCGGAACCGCATCAAGATCGGCGCGTCCGGGAAGGTCGCCAGCGCATCCGACATCGTCAAACGGATCATCCAGGGCGCCGACTTCACCCTGGCCGCCCGCGCGATGATGTTCGCCGTCGGGTGCATCCAGGCGCAGATGTGCCACACCAACCGCTGCCCCGTCGGGGTGACGACGCAGGACCCGGCGCGGACCCGCGCGCTCGACGTCCCCGACAAGGCGGCCAGGGTGTTCCGGTTCCAGAAGTCGACGGTGGCCGGCGCCCAGCAGATGGTGGCATCGATGGGTCTCGACAGCTTCGACCAACTGACGCCGTCGATGCTCAACCGCCGGATCGACGGCGTCACCACGCGCACCTACGCGGAACTGTACGAGTGGCTGATGCCCGGTGAACTGCTCGAGGATCCGCCGTCGGATTGGCTCACCGACTGGATCGACGCCGATTCATCTCGCTTCTGACGTCGTTTTTTCGTCGAACCGAACGTCGGCGCAATAGGGTGACGGGGGCCACAAAAGATGTGGCATCTATCGACGGCGTCACCCCTGGCACACAATGACGACGGGGGCGCTGGGAAGGAGTTCGCGATGGCCCTGAGAGCCGCCCCCGAATCCGAGATCGAGTACCTGAAAACGGATCCGGATCTGCCAGCGGTCGGCGTCGTGGACCGCACCCCCATCTCACCGGCGGCGCGGATCACGTTCGCCGTCCTCGGCCTCCTCGGTGGCATCGCATGGGTGATGATCGCGTTCATCCGCGGCGAGAACATCAACGCCGTCTGGTTCGTGGTGGCCGCCGTCTGCACGTACCTCATCGCCTACCGCTTCTACGCGCGGCTGATCGAACGCAAACTCGTCCAGCCCCGTGACGACCGGGCCACCCCCGCCGAGATCCTGGAGAACGGCAAGGACTACATGCCGACGGACCGGCGGGTGCTGTTCGGGCACCACTTCGCCGCCATCGCCGGCGCAGGTCCCCTCGTCGGTCCCGTCCTCGCCGCGCAGATGGGCTACCTGCCCGGCACGCTGTGGATCATCATCGGAGTCGTCTTCGCCGGAGCGGTCCAGGACTTCCTCGTCCTGTGGATCTCGACGAAACGCCGCGGACGCAGCCTCGGTCAGATGGCCCGCGACGAACTCGGCCTCGTCGGCGGTGTGGCCGCCATGATCGGCGTCTTCGTCATCATGATCATCCTCATCGCGGTGCTCGCCCTCGTCGTCGTCAACGCGCTCGCGGAAAGCCCGTGGGGCGTCTTCTCGATCGCCATGACCATCCCGATCGCCCTGTTCATGGGCGTCTACCTGCGGTACCTGCGCCCGGGCAAGGTCGCGGAGGTGTCGCTGATCGGCGTCGTGCTGCTGCTCCTCGCCATCGTGTCCGGCGGCTGGGTCGCCGACACCGGTTGGGGCGCCGACTGGTTCACGCTCTCCAAGGTGACCATCGCCTGGCTGATGATCGCCTACGGTTTCGCCGCATCCGTCCTGCCCGTGTGGCTGCTGCTGGCCCCGCGCGACTACCTGTCGACGTTCATGAAGATCGGCACGATCATCCTGCTGGCCATCGGCATCCTGGTCGCGCAACCCACCATCAAGATGCCCGACGTCACGACGTTCGCCATCCAGGGCAACGGCCCCGCGTTCGCGGGCTCCCTGTTCCCGTTCCTGTTCATCACGATCGCGTGCGGCGCGCTGTCCGGCTTCCACGCCCTCATCTCCTCCGGCACCACGCCCAAGCTGCTGGCGAAGGAAAAGCAGATGCGGCTGATCGGATACGGGGGCATGCTCACCGAGTCGTTCGTCGCGATCATGGCGCTCGTCACCGCGTGCATCATCGACCAGCACCTGTACTTCGCGCTCAACGCGCCGGCCACCCTCACCGGCGGGACCCCCGAAACGGCCGCCGCATACGTGAACGGCCTCGGACTGTCCAGCCCGAACATCAACCCCGACACCCTCTCGCAGGCCGCGGAGAACGTGGGCGAGGAGTCGATCATCTCCCGCACCGGCGGTGCCCCGACGCTCGCGTTCGGCATGTCGGAAGTGCTCAGCCAGTTCCTCGGCGGCGCCGCCCTCAAGTCGTTCTGGTATCACTTCGCGATCATGTTCGAGGCGCTGTTCATCCTCACCACCGTCGACGCAGGCACCCGTGTCGCCCGGTTCATGCTGTCGGACTCGCTCGGCAACTTCGGTGGACCCGCCCGCAAGTTCAAGGATCCGTCGTGGCGCGTCGGAGCCTGGGTGTGCTCGCTGGCCGTCGTCGGACTGTGGGGCGCCATCCTGCTCATGGGCGTCACCGACCCGCTCGGCGGCATCAACACCCTGTTCCCGCTCTTCGGCATCGCGAACCAGCTGCTCGCCGCGATCGCCCTGACGGTGGTCCTCGCCATCGTCATGAAGAGGGGTCTCTTCAAATGGGCATGGATTCCCGGCGTTCCCCTCGTCTGGGATCTGATCGTCACCATGACGGCGTCCTGGCAGAAGATCTTCTCCGGCAACACCGCCGTCGGCTACTGGTCCCAGCACGCCGCGTTCAAGGAAGCGAAGGAAGCCGGCAAGACCAGCTTCGGTTCCGCCAAGACCCCCGAGGCCATCGACGCCGTCATCCGCAACACCTTCATCCAGGGCACCCTGTCGATCGTGTTCGCCGCACTCGTCCTCGTCGTCGTGGTGGCCGGAGCGCTCGTCTGCATCAAGGCATTCCGGGCAGGTGGACTGCCGACCACCGAGTCACCCGAGCAGCCGTCGAAAATCTTCGCTCCCGCCGGGTTCGTCCCCACCGCCGCCGAGAAGGAACTCGACAAGGAATGGAACGAACTCATCGCGTCGGGCGTCGTGCGCGCACCCGGTGCTGCACACACTCACACGGACAGGGCACATCACCATGATGAATAGGGTTGTGGGGGCCGTCCGGACCGCCTGGTGGTGGACGGGGTCGCTGATGGGCGACCACGACTACAGCAGGTATGTCGAACACCTTCGCCGGAACCATCCGGACGCCGAGGTGCCGACCGAGCGCGAGTACTGGAAGGCGCGCTACGCGGACGCCGACGCGAACCCGGGCGCCCGCTGCTGCTGACCTCACCGGGCCGTCCCGGCGTCCCCCAGTACTGTCAGTACTGATCGGCTGAGCAGACACGGCAGGGAGGACCATCTGTGACGGAGAAGGAAGCCCCGGCGCCGTCCGGGACCGCAATCACGAAACCGGACCGCGGGCATCTCATCGGGGTGGGTGCGATGTGGGTGGCCAAGTGGTCGCTGGTCCTCGTGGCCATCTCGCTGGGCGCGTTGTTGTTCGGGTGGATCATCGAAAAGCTGTGGGTGATCGTCCTCCCCGTGCTGCTGGCCGTCGTGGTGTGCACGGTGCTGTGGCCGCCGACGCGGGCGATGACGAGACGGCGTATCCCCCCGGCGGCGGCCGCCGCGACGTCGCTCGTCGTGTTCATCGCCGTCGTCGCCGGAATCATCGCGGGCATCGTGCCGTCCGTCGTCAACCAGGCACCCGAGCTGGCCAACAAGGCCACCCAGGGCATCAACCAGGTGCAGGACTGGTTGAAGGGTCCGCCGATCAACCTGCAGGACGATCAGATCGACCAGGGCATCCACACGATCGTCGTGAAGGTGCAGGAAAGTGGGACGGTCATCGCGTCCGGTGTGTTCACCGGGGTCAGCACCGCCAGCTCCCTGCTGCTCACGCTCGGCCTCGTGCTGGTGCTGTCGTTCTTCTTCATCAAGGACGGCCCGCGGTTCATCCCGTGGCTGCACTCCGTCGGCGGCGGCCGCGCGGGCCGTCACCTCGAAGTGGTGCTGGGCCGCATGTGGGACACGCTCGGAGGGTTCATCCGGACGCAGGCACTGGTCAGCCTCATCGACGCCGTCTTCATCGGCGCCGGACTGCTCATTCTCGGTGTGCCGCTTGCACCGGTCCTCGCGATCCTGACGTTCATCGGTGGCTTCGTCCCGATCGTCGGTGCGTTCGTCGCCGGTGCTCTCGCCGTGCTCGTCGCGTTGGTGGCCAACGGTCTCACCACCGCCGTGATCGTGCTGATCATCATCCTCGTGGTGCAGCAGATCGAGGGCAACGTGCTGCAGCCCGTTCTCCAGAGCAAGAGCATGAAACTTCACGCCGTCGTGGTTCTGCTCGCCGTGACCGCCGGTGGCTCCGTGTTCGGGATCGTCGGCGCCTTCCTCGCGGTGCCCACCGCCGCCGTCGCCGCCGTGGTGGTGCGCTACATCGGTGAGCAGATCGACGAGCACAGCGCCGAAAGCAACATCGCCGACGCCGTCGCCGCGAACGACGACCTCGACGACGCCGAACGGGAGGGCGTCACCGTCGACGAGGCCGCCGTCGCGCCCAAGGCGGACTGACCGGCACTCAACCCGCGACGACCTCCACCGTGGAGCCGGTGCGTCCGCGAATCACGTGCAGCCGGCTCGGGATTCGCTGACGCATCTCGTCGACGTGACTGACGATCCCGACCACCCGGCCACCGTCACGAAGCTCGTCGAGGACGCCCATCACCGAGTCGAGGGTGTCCGCGTCGAGGGTGCCGAATCCCTCGTCGATGAACATCGTGTCGAGGACGACGCCTCCCGACTCCGCCGCGACGACATCGGCGAGACCGAGCGCCAGCGACAGCGACGCCAGGAACGACTCACCGCCGGACAGGGTCTTGGCCGAACGCACCACTCCGGTGTAGTCGTCGCGGATGTCCAGCCCCAGGCCACCGCGGCGGCCTCGCGGACCGGCCTCGTCGCTGTGGACGAACTCGTACCGTCCCGCCGACATCCGGCCGAGCCGCGCGGATGCCGAGACGGCCACCTCTTCCAGCCGGGCCGCCAGCACATACGACCGCAGCGACATCTTCCTGGCGTTCTGGCCACGGCCCGCGATCACCTCGGCGAGGGCGGCCAACTCCTCGTGCGCGGCCTGCATCGGCGCAATCGCCTCGGCGGCCTTGTCGAGTTGACCGACGAACCGTTCCAGATCGAGCAGTCGGCGCTCGGCGTCGGATGCCGCCGCGACGGCGACGTTCACGACCTCCGCGGCCACGTCGTGCGCGTGCTGGACGGACGCCAGTTCCACGGGATCTGCCTCGGCGACGGCAACGACCTCGGGGTCGTCGAGCACGCTGCGCGCCCCGACCTCGGCGTCGCGCGCCGACGTGAGGAGGGCCTCGATCTCACCCTGACGGGCGGCCGTCCGGACCGCGGCCACGGCGTCGGCAGAGCTGTCGAAACCGGCGTCCCCGGCCAGTGTTTCGGCCTTGGCCGCGAGTTCACGGGCCGCCGACTCGGCTCCGGCACCGGCGTCCCGAGCGTCGAGCAGTTCGGATGCGGACTCCGCAAGCGCGTCGAGTCGTGCGCGGCGTGCCTCCACGCTCGGGTCGTCGCCCGCCGCCTCGCTCACCCGGGCCCGGATCTCCCCGAGCTGTGTCGTGCTCGCCGTGATTCTCTCGGCCACGGTGGCGGCGTCGACGCCCAGGTCCCGCAACCGTTCCTGCAGGTGACTCTCGCGGTCCCGCAGCTCGGTGAGTGATGCGGACCGACGCTCGACCTCGTCGCCGAGCGCAGTCGCCTCCCCCACCGCCGCCTCCGCGGTCGTGAGTGCCTGCGCGAGTTCGTCCGCGTCACCGTCGCCGCCGCGCTGGACGAGCACGTCGATCGCGCGCTCCACCGCGCCCAGCTTCTCGGTCGCGGTCGTCAGCGCCGCCGCAGCCTTCTGCTCCGCCGCGAGGGCCTTGTCCTCGTCGGCCTTCGTGACCGACAGCTCGGACGGTTCGGCAGGCTGCGGGTGCTCGGGCGAACCGCACACCTGGCACGGGACACCGTCCTCGAGCGTGCCCGCCAATTCGGCGGCCATGCCCGCGATCCGACGTTGCAGCAGGTCGAGCCAGTGCTCGCGCGCGTCCTGGTGCTGTCGCCGGGCATCGAGCACGCCGCGCTCGAGCCGATCACGCTCGGCCCGGCGGGTGCGGAGATCCGCCGCCGCCGAGGCAGCGTCGGCCGCCCGGTCCCGGGCATCGACGAGCGCGGGCACTGCGTCGCGGGCCTTCTGCGCCGAGTCGAGCGCCTTCTCCGCTTCCCTCAGAGCGAGCGGCAATTGTTCCCGCTCCCGGGACAGCGCGTCGCCGGCCTCGGCGAGTTCGACCTGCCGGGCACGTAGCCGCTTCAATTCGACAGCGAGCCGGTCGGCAGCGACGGATTCGGCGAGTGCCCCGTCGAGGCGCACGATCTCGTCACGCCAGGCCCGGATACTCGACCGGATGTGCTCCCGTTCGTCGGCGGTCGGAGGCCACGACAACTCCGCCACGAGATCGGCGCCGCCCAACGTCGAACGCAATCCGTCCGTGATCGCCTCGACGTTCCGCGCGGCGGCTGCGGCCTTGGCCCGGGCGGCGTCGGCGTCGCGTGCCACGGTCGCGACCGGTGCGGCCCGGCGCGCATCCGCCAATTCGGCGACGAGGACCGCCCGCCGGTCCGCCTCCGCTGCGTGGGCCTCGAGTTCCGCCTCGGCTCGCCGCCTGCGGTTCTGCAGTTCGAGGACACGGCGCGCCTCCGCGAGCGCATCTTGGGTCACCTTCGCCTGGCTCTTGGCCTTCTGCAGGTCGTCCGCGGCCAGGTCGCGGGTCTCGCGCGCCTCGGCCTCGAGCTTGTGGGCCCAGGTCACCGGATCGGCGTCGGCGCCCCCCTCGATGCCTGCGGCCGTCCCGACCCGCGCCAGCAGGACGTCGACGGCCCGTTGATGCTCGTCCAGGTCGTGGGCGCTGGTACGCCTGCGGTCGAGGAACCACTCCTCCACCGTCCCGAATCGGGTGGTGTCGAACAGCCTCTCCAGAAGCTGACCGCGTTCCTCGTTGTCGGCTCGCAGGAACTTCGCGAACTCTCCCTGCGGCAGCAGGACGACCTGGAAGAACTGGTCGGCGCTCATGCCCATCAGCCGCCCGACCTCGTCGGCGATGTCGGGGATCCGTGACAGGTTCTCCCCGCGGCCGTCGAGCCAGGTGAGCATGGCCTTCGCGTTCTCCTTGATGGTCCCCGACCCACGGCGCTTGGGACGCTCGAACTCCGGGCTGCGGACGAGTCGCAGATGCCGGCCCGCGATCGTCGCCTCGAGCGTCACCGTCGGAACGGAACCGGCGGGCGCGTGGTCGGACAGGAGGCGCTTGCCGTCCTTCCGTGCCCCGGGCACCGTGCCGTACAGCGCGAACGCCACCGCGTCGAGGACTGTCGTCTTACCGGCGCCGGTATGACCGTGCAGCAGAAAGAGCCCGTCCGCGCCGAGCCGATCGAAGTCGACTTCCACGGATCCTGCGAACGGCCCGAAGGCTTCGACCTCGAGTCGATGCAGCCTCATGCCGTCTGTTCCAGCGCGACGACCTCGGCGGTGTCTTCGCCGGACCGGCCGGCGAAGCCGAGTGCGGCCTCCACCAATCGGATCTCGCCGGTCGACGGTTCGCTGCGCACGTCGGTGAGGAAGCTGCGCGTGATCTGCAGATCGCTGCGCCCGTGGACCTTGTCGCGGTAGCGCAGATCGTCGCCGCCTTCGGGGCGTTGCCACTCGAGGTGCACGGCGAACGGGAATCGCGTCTGGAGCGAGCGCATGGCGTCGACCGGGCGTTCCGGGTCGGTGAGCACCGCCGACACGTAGCAGTCCTCGGCGTCGCGGAACGCGTCGTCCTCGAGCAACGCCTGCACCGTCCCGGTCAGTTGCCGCAGACCACGGACCACCGGCAGGTCGACCCGCTCGACGGCCCGCAGTCCGTCGGCGTCGAGATCCACGAGGTAGACCGCCTTGCTGTGGGTGCGCTCGCCGAAGGAGTACGGCAGCGGCGAACCCGAGTACCGGATGTTCTCGGTGAGAGTCTGCGGCGAGTGCAGGTGGCCGAGCGCGACGTAGTCGACCCCGCCGAAGGCCGACGCCGACACCGTCTCGACGCCGCCGACGGAGATGGACCTCTCCGATCCGGTGGCCTCCGCGCCCACGACGAACGCGTGCGCCAGGACGACGGACCTGGTGCACGGACCGGTGTCGTTCCGCCCGTCGAGGTCGGCACGGACACGGTCCATCGCGGCGTCGAGGATCTCGGCGTGCGAGCGGGCGGTCGGCACGTCCAGTTGCGCGCGGGTGATCTCGGGCTCGAGATAGGGAATGCCGTAGAACGAGACGGGACCGTGCGCGTCCTCGAGCACGACGGGCGAGCCGATCCCGGCGACCGTCGTCATGAGGTGCAGCCCGCCCGCGCGGGAGAACGCGGCACCCGCCCCGAGCCGCGCCGCGGAGTCGTGGTTCCCGGACGTGGCGACGATGACCGCACCGGCGTCCCGGATCGCTTCGAATCCGCGGTTGCACACGGTGACGGCGTCGGCGCTGGGGATCGACCGGTCGTACACGTCACCGGGAACGACGACGACGTCCACGCCGTGCTCGGCGACGAGGGCGGCGATCGCGTCGAGCACACGGGCCTGGTCGGTGAGCAGGTCCACCCCGTGGAACGTGCGTCCGATGTGCCAGTCCGAAGTGTGCAAGATCCTCATGTCCCGAGACCGTAGAGCACCGTGCCGACAACCTCGAACACCTCGGCCGCGTGGCGTCCGAGCGATTCGACATGTCGGTGGGGCGGTGCACCGTGAGCCACATGAATGCACTCGCTGCACTCGGAATGCTCCTGGCGCTGGCCGCGGGCACCGCCCTCGGGTGGCTGCTGCACGCGGCGCGGAGCGGTGATCGGGCGGCGCGTGCGGAGGCACAGCTCGTCGCGCTGCGCGAGAACGAGGCCCTGCTGCAGCAGTCGCTCGGCGCGGTCAGCGAGGATTCCGCCCGCCGCCACTTGGGTGCGATCGGCGAGCAGATCTCACGGCTGGTTGCGCCGCTGCACGAGGCCGTCGGCGCCCTGGCGGAACAGGCGTTGAACAACGACGAGGTGGTCATGACGTCGCTGTGTACCCGCCAGTACGGGCAGCGCAGTGCCCGTCGCCGTGCCACCGCTGCCGTGACCGCCGCGGCGGACCGCCCATGACGGCCGCTGCTGTAGTTGCTGATCGGACTGCTGACGTCGATGCGCCGGATCTGTCTCGGTTGGTGATCCGGGCGTTCGTGTATGTTCTCGATCCCAAGCCGGGGCAGGTCGAGGCGTTGTGGTCGCATTGCGGGGCGCAGCGTTTCGCCTATAACTGGGCGCTGTCGCGGGTGAAAGCGAACCTCGACCAACGCGCTGCGGAGCGGTCGTATGAGATCCTGAACTCGGAGTTGACGCCGCTGGTGTCGTGGTCCGCGTACAGCCTGCGCAAACACTGGAACACCGTGAAAAACGACGTCACGATCAACTCCGAGACCGGGCAGCCGTGGTGGCCGGAGAACTCGAAAGAGGCGTACAGTTCCGGACTCGCGAACTGCGCTGCAGCCCTATCGAACTGGTCCGATGCCCGGTCCGGGAAACGGAAAGGGTCGATGGGGTTTCCGCGGTTCCGAAGCAAACGAGCGGTGCCCTCCTGCCGATTCACAACGGGCAGTTTCGGGCTAGTCACCGACGGCGGCGACCGCCGTCATGTGCAGTTGCCTCGGATCGGGGCGATCCGGACGTGTGAATCCACCCGCAAACTGGCCCGCAAGACGATCGCGGGGTCGGCTCGGATCCGGTCGGCGACCATCTCGTATCGCCGCGGCCGGTGGCAGGTGTCGTTCTCCGTCGAGACCACGGTCCCCGCCAGGGCACTCCCACCCACCGGTGCCGCCGCGGTCGGCGATGGCGGTGTGGGCCGTTCGGTGGTTGGGATCGATGTCGGAGTGAAGCACCTCGCGGTCCTCTCGACCGGGGAGATGATCGAGAACCCGAAGCACGGACGTAAGCAGGCAAAACAACTTCGTCGTCTGGGCCGCCGCGCATCGCGGCGGGTCGGCCCGGATCGCCGCACCGGTCAACAACCGTCCCGGCGTTGGCTGCGCACACAGGAACAGATCCGGGCGCTGCACACCCGCATCGCCGCCGCGCGCCGCGATCACCTGCACAAACTCACCACCCGGTTGGTGCGGGACTTCGACACCGTCGTCGTCGAAGACCTCAACATCGCAGGGATGACCCGTTCCGGTGGCGCCTACAAACGGGGGTTAAACCGCGCCCTGCATGATGCGGCGCTCGCCGAGATCCGGCGGCAACTGACCTACAAGACCGATTGGACCGGCACCGGCCTGCATGTGGCAGACCGGTGGTATCCGTCGAGTAAGACCTGCTCGGACTGCCAGGTAATGAAAAACAAGCTACCTCTGAATGTTCGGGTGTTCACCTGCGATGCGTGCGGATTCCGCGCGGATCGTGATCACAACGCCGCCCTCAACCTCGCTGCACTCGCAGCGGTTGTTGACGGTGGTGCGTCTTCGGCGAGTTGCGGACGAGACGTAAAAGAAGCCCGACAGAAACCAACCATAAGACCCGCCACTCGGCGGGCAGACGGTATCGCTGCGGGAACACCACCGAGTGGTGAACGTGACCGGGATAACCCGGACACTCATGCCGAGTGCACTAAACAACACTCAGCCTGAACGGCGAGATCCAGCTGGAGCGGGTGGTCGAACTGGCCGGGATGGTCCGGCACTGCGACTTCGACACCCGGGTGTCGAAGGACGGTGTCCGCCCCGACCTGCTGGTGTACCTCGCGGGCGGCAAGCAGATCGTGGTCGACGCCAAGGTCCCGTTCGCGGCATACCTGGACGCTGCGCAGACCGAAGACCCGATCGCAAGGGAACAGCACCTCACCCGGCACGCCCGGCAGCTGCGCACGCACGTCGACCAGTTGGCCGACAAGACGTATTGGGAGTCGTTCGACCCGACGCCGGAGTTCGTGGTGCTGTTCGTGCCCGGCGACCCGTTCCTGGACGCGGCGCTGACCGCCGACTCCGGGCTGCTCGAGCACGCGTTCTCACGGAACGTGATCCTCGCCACCCCACCACTCTCATCGCCTTGCTGCGGACCATCGCGCACACCTGGCGCCAGGAGGCGCTGTCGCAGGACGCCGCGAAGATCCACCAACTCGGCCGGGAGCTGTATTCGCGGCTGGGCACGGTCGGTGCGCATCTCGACCGCCTCGGCTCACAACTCGGCAAGGCCGTCGACTCGTTCAATCTCACTGTCGCGTCGATGGAGTCCCGGGTCACAGTCACCGCCCGCAAGCTCCACGACCTCGATGTGTTCGACGGCGATGTCACCGAGGTCAGCGCCGTCGATTCGTGGCCGCGACGCACAAATCTCGAGGATCTCTCAGGCTCTACCGGTCACGCCAACGAGGCTAGTTAACAAGTTGCCGCTACTGTCGTTGTGTGTCTGCAACCCAACGTGCTCGCTCTGGGGTGCCGCTCGACAGGCGGTCGATTGTCCCTACGGTCCCCGGTCTCCCCTGGTGGGGTGTCATTCTCCTGGCCGTCGGAGTCACCTTTGTCGGATTCGCTGTCGATGCGGCTCGTGGCACGGAACTCACGGCTGCGTTCTCCACGTTCTATTTCCTCGGCTGCGTTCTGGCCGTGGCGGCTGCCGGCAATCGGGCGCTGTTCACCGCGATCGTCCAGCCGCCGCTGATCCTGTTCGTCGCGGTGCCGCTCGGGCAGAGTCTCATCGCGGAGGAGAACAGCACCGCACTGAAAGACCTGGCGATCAACGTCGCATATCCGCTGGTCAACCGTTTCCCGGTAATGCTCGCCGCCACCGTGGTGACCCTGCTGATCGGTGGCCTCCGCCTCTTCCTGCTGCAGCAACGCAAGACCGGTCCCGCCCGCACCTCCGAGCGGCGACGCGCGCAGCGGGCGCCACGCGCCGCCCGCCCTCGACGCGCAGCCGAGGAGTCCGAGCTGTCTCCGCCGTCGCGCCGGGCGCGTGACAGGGACGCTGCGCGGGAACACCCCCGCTCGGGGCGACGGGCAGCCACCCCACCGCCTCGCCGATCGTCGTCGTCGGGGGGACGCACCACGCCCCCACCACCGATGGTCGACCGGGCAGCGCAGGCACCCCGCTCGGCGCCTCCGCGCACCAGTCAGGCGCCGCGTTCGGTCCCGCCGCGGACGACGCCGCGACCCCGGCCGAACCCCGACGTGCCGGCCCACCCCATTCCGCAGGTGCGTTACCGCGACCGGTACGAGCCGCCGTTCGAGACGGAGCAGCCCCGCTAGAGCAGGGACGCGGCAGGTAGCGGGCCGATCAGGTCCGCGCGGCGCGCAGCTCGCGCGGCAGTGCGAAGACCAGCGTCTCGTTGGCCGTGGTGACCGGCTGGACGTCGTGGAATCCGTGCTCGTCGAGCAGATCGATCACACCGCGCACCAGGATCTCCGGCACGGACGCACCGGACGTGATCCCGACCGTCCGGACGCCGTCGAGCCAGGCCGGATCCACTTCGCGCGCGTAGTCGACCAGGTACGACGCCTTCGCGCCCGCGTTCAGTGCGACCTCGACGAGACGAACGGAGTTCGAGGAGTTGCGGGATCCGACGACGATGACGAGGTCGCATTCGGGTGCCATCGCCTTGACCGCCACCTGACGGTTCTGGGTGGCGTAGCAGATGTCGTCGCTCGGCGGGTCCTGCAGATTGGGGAAACGCTCCCGCAGCCGGGCGACCGTCTGCATCGTCTCGTCGACGCTCAACGTGGTCTGCGACAACCAGATGACCTTCGATTCGTCGCGGACCGTCACGGCGTCGACGGAGTCGGGTCCGTCGACCAGTTGCACGTGATCGGGGGCCTCACCGGCGGTGCCCTCCACTTCCTCGTGGCCCTCGTGGCCGATCAGGAGGATGTCGAAGTCGTCGCGGGCGAAGCGCTTGGCTTCCTGGTGGACCTTCGTGACCAGCGGGCACGTGGCGTCGATGGTGCGCAGGTTGCGCGCCGCGGCCGATTCGTGGACCGCGGGAGACACGCCGTGGGCGGAGAACACCAGCAGCGCGCCCTCCGGAACCTCGTCCGTCTCGTCGACGAAGACGACACCCTGATCGGTGAGCGTCTCGACGACGTGCCGGTTGTGGACGATCTCCTTGCGGACGTAGATCGGGGCGCCGTGCTTCTCGAGCGCCTTCTCCACCGTCTCGACGGCGCGGTCCACGCCGGCGCAGTAGCCGCGGGGCTCCGCGAGCAGTACCCGCTTCTCGCCGTCGGCACGCGACGCCCCCGAATCTGCCGAACGTGTGATACCCACATTGAGTGGAACAGCCGAAGACATGGTTCCAGACTACGGGTCACCCCGAACGGACGACACTTTCGCGGGGTCTCGGCCGGGTAGTGTGCGCATCGTCGCACCGAAGTCGTCGGCGCTGTGGGCACGTCGGCTACCCAAACGTGCCGTTGTCAGGCAGGCTGTGGGAATGATTCGTCCCCCCTTCATGGCGCGTGTCGCCGCTGGAATCGCCGTGACGGCCGTCGAAGAGGCCAGGAAGCTGCCGACCACCGCAGCGACCCTGCCCATGACCGCGGTCAGTCAGGTGCTGCAGACCACGATGCGTGTTCAGCAGTCCATGACGGCGCTGGCCATCAAGGGCGACCAGGCTTTCGCACTGATCAACTGGACCCACGACGACGAGCAGCCGGCCTGGGCCGTCTTCGACGACGACACCGATCCGGAACCTGTTGTCGACGGCGTGACTGACGAGCGGCCGGCCGGACCGGGCCGGTTCGCCCTGTACTCGCTGAGCCCGCAGGAAGAGAGCACTCCCGAGAAGGTCTCGACCCCGAAGGCTGCTCCCGCCGCCACGACCAACGGCTCGGCCCCCGTGACGTCGGCGAGCAAGAAGGCCGCGACCTCCGCGCCGACGGTGGCCGAACCCGAGATCGCCGTCGTACTCGACTACGGCACGCTGACGCTCGCCCAGCTGCGGGCGCGCCTGCGCAGCCTGTCCGTCGAAGACCTCACGACGCTGCTGGACTACGAGAACGCGACCCTGGCACGCGCGCCGTTCCAGACCATGCTGACCAACCGCATCACCTCCGCCAAGGCCAAGTGACCTCCGCACAGCCCCGCGCAGCCAGTACCGGACCGAGTACCGCCGAGCAGCCCTGGCCGGTCCGCACCGTGTCGGCCAAGGTCGCACAGTGGATCGACCGGCTCGGGAGTGTCTGGGTCGAGGGGCAGATCACCCAGATCAACGCGCGTCCGGGAACCCGGACCGCGTTTCTTGTGCTGCGGGATCCGTCCGTGGACATGTCGTTGTCGGTGACCTGTTCCCCGCAGCTGTTGCAGAACTCCCCCGTCCCGCTCACCGAGGGCAGCCGGGTGGTGATGTTCGGCAAGTTGTCGTTCTACACGGGCCGAGGGTCGGTCTCGCTGCGGGTGACGGAGATCCGCGCGATCGGGATCGGTGAACTCCTCGCCCGAATCGAGCGGTTGCGCGCGCTGCTGGCCGCGGAGGGTCTGTTCGACCCTCGGCTGAAGCGTCCGTTGCCGTTCCTGCCGGGCACCATCGGGCTGATCACCGGTCGCGCGAGCGCCGCCGAGCACGACGTCCTCAGTGTGTCGCAGCGCCGCTGGCCCGCCGTGCGCTTCGAGGTGCGCAACACCCCGGTGCAGGGCGCGACCGCCGTGCCGCAGATCCTCGACGCATTGAAGGAACTGGACGCCGACCCGCACGTCGACGTGATCATCCTCGCGCGCGGCGGCGGCAGTGTGGAGGATCTGCTGCCGTTCTCCGACGAGACGCTGTGCCGCGCGATCGTTGCCTGCCGAACACCGGTGGTCAGCGCCATCGGCCACGAGCCGGACAGTCCGCTCAGCGATCACGTCGCCGACCTGCGGGCCGCGACACCGACGGATGCCGCCAAGCGGGTGGTGCCGGACGCGGTCGCCGAGCAGGCACTCGTCGGCGAATTGCGGTCGCGGAGCGCGGCTGCGCTGCGCAACTGGGTGCAGCGCGAGTCGCACCTGATCTCCCAGCTGCGGAGCCGGCCGGTACTCGCCGACCCGCTGCGCGCACTCGACCACCGGTCGGACGAGGTCGAGCGACTGCGGGAGGCCGGGCGACGCGATGTCAGCCGGGCGATCGCCGCGGAGAGCACCACGATCGAGCACCTTCGTGCACGGCTGACGACCCTCGGGCCCGCCGCGACCCTGGCCCGCGGCTACTCCGTGGTTCAGCGGATCGTGCCCGACGGCGATCCCGAGGTACTGCGTTCGGTCGACGACGCCCCACCGGGCACCCAGATTCGCGTTCGAGTCGCCGACGGCGCAATCCGTGCCGCGGTGATGGGAAAGGACAAGTAGGACATGAGTAAGCCCACCGGAAACGACACCGACATCGCGGAGCTCGGTTACGAGGCGGCGCGCGACGAACTCGTCGACGTGGTCAAGGTGCTCGAACAGGGCGGCCTCGACCTCGACGCGTCACTCGCACTGTGGGAGCGGGGCGAGGCCCTGGCCAAACGCTGCGAGGAACACCTCGCCGGGGCGCGCAAGCGCGTCGAGACGGCCCTCGCCCACGCCGAGGACGAGGGCTGACCCTCCCTCGATCGTCAGGCGGCGAGGATCGGGGCGTCGGCCGCGGCGGTGGTGAGCTGCTCGAACGCCTCGGGTGACGCACTGCCCGTCACGAGGAGCCGGACGTCGCCGAAGTCGGAGACCCAGATCGGCTCGACACCCTCCCCGCCGTACACGATCCAGCTGTGACCTGCGACGTCCTCGGTTCCCGTCGCCGTACGCGGACCACCGGCGACGAACGGCACGAGCACCGTCTCGACGGCATTGCTCTGCGTCAGCTGGATGTAGCGGCCGGCCTCGGTAATGAATCCGACGGTGCTCGAATCGCCGCCGCCGTCGCCGCTGACGATGCTGCGGCTGCCCGAGTTGGGCGTCCAGCCCTCCGGCGTCTCCGGCTTGCGCACCGGGAACGGCAGGTCCTGGGCGTCGTACTTCAGCGCCGCGTCGACGTCGAAGCTGGGGATCGGGCCACTGGTGGGCCCGCCCGGGCTGAACGTGCACTGGCTGGCGATACCCGCGATCAGTACGCAGAACAGGACAAGGGGTACGAGCGACCACACCATGTCGCGGTTGTTGTGCAGGATGCGGGGTTTATCGGATGCCACGCCCACCAGTATCCAGGGTCGGTCCCGGAACAACGATTCTCGGTCCCGTGATTCGCGCCCCAGCAGCGCACGTCACACTTCTTTCTGGGAGAATCAGCAGGCGAGATCCACCCGACACTCGGCGGCCGACGGCCACCGACACAGCGTCGACGTACAACGTCGACCGTGACTGCACCAGGAGGCACTGCCCATGACGGCTAGCACCACTTCGAGTCGCCGCGAGGCCCCGGACCGAAATCTTGCTCTTGAATTGGTCCGAGTCACCGAGGCTGGTGCGATGGCTGCCGGTCGCTGGGTCGGCCGTGGCGACAAGGAGGGTGGCGACGGCGCCGCCGTCGACGCCATGCGCCAGCTCGTGAGCTCGGTCTCGATGCGCGGCGTCGTCGTCATCGGCGAGGGCGAGAAGGACGAAGCCCCGATGCTGTTCAACGGCGAAGAGGTCGGCAACGGCGACGGACCCGAATGCGATTTCGCCGTCGACCCGGTCGACGGAACCACCCTGATGGCGAAGGGCATGCCCAACGCGATCGCCGTCCTCGCGGTCGCCGAGCGCGGCGCGATGTTCGACCCGTCTGCCGTGTTCTACATGGAGAAGATCGCCGTCGGCCCCGACGCCGCCGATGTCATCGACATCACAGCGCCCGTCGCCGAGAACATCAAACGCGTCGCGAAGGTCCGCAAGGCGTCCCCCTCCGACGTGACGGTCTGCATCCTCGACCGTCCGCGGCACGCCCGGCTCATCCAGGAGGTCCGGGACACCGGCGCCCGGATCCGTCTCATCTCCGACGGCGACGTCGCGGGTGCGATCGCCGCCGCGCGTCCGGAGTCGGGCACCGACATCCTGATCGGCACCGGTGGCACGCCCGAGGGCATCATCGCCGCCGCCGCCATGCGCTGTATGGGTGGTTCGCTGCAGGGCCGGCTGGCCCCGACCGACGACGCCGAGCGTCAGAAGGCCATCGACGCAGGCCACGACCTGGACCGTGTGCTCACCACCGAAGATCTCGTGTCGGGTGAGAACGTCTTCTTCTGCGCCACCGGCGTCACGGACGGCGACCTGCTCCGCGGCGTCCGCTACTACGGCGGCGGCGCCTCGACCCAGTCGATCGTGATGCGGTCGAAGTCGGGCACCGTCCGCATGATCGACGCGTACCACCGTCTCGAGAAGCTGCGCGAGTACTCGTCCGTGGACTTCACGGGCGAAGACGGCGCCGTTCCGCCGACGTTCTAGGCAGCTCCGCTGCCCGTGCGCCTTTCCGGTAGCTCCGGCTACCGGAAAGGCGCACGGGGAGCGCCCCACGACGCGCTCGGAAGTGGCATGTTTGACGCATGACCGAGAGCAACGAGCAGCAGTACCGGATCGAACACGACACCATGGGCGAGGTGCGGGTGCCCGTGGATGCCCTGTGGCGCGCGCAAACTCAGCGCGCCGTCGAGAACTTCCCGATCAGCGGTCGAGGTCTCGAGCGCACCCAGATACGTGCGATGGGTCTGCTGAAGGCAGCCTGTGCGCAGGTCAACAAGGATCTCGGCCTCCTCGACGCCGAGAAGGCGGATGCCATCATCGCGGCGGCGGGCGAGATCGCCGAAGGCAAGCACGACGATCAGTTCCCCATCGACGTCTTCCAAACGGGCTCGGGCACCAGTTCCAACATGAACGCCAACGAGGTGATCGCGTCGATCGCCGCGGCGAACGGTGTGGTCGTCCACCCCAACGACGATGTCAACATGTCGCAGTCGTCCAACGATACGTTTCCCACCGCGACGCACGTCGCGGCCACCGAGTCCGCGGTGAAGGACCTCCTCCCCGCCCTCGACCACCTGCGCCTGGCCCTGCTCGACAAGTCCACCGAGTGGAAGACCGTCGTGAAGTCGGGCCGCACCCACCTCATGGACGCCGTCCCGGTGACCCTCGGCCAGGAGTTCGGCGGTTACGCCCGTCAGATGGAGGCGGGGATGGAGCGGGTCGTGGCCTGCCTTCCCCGGCTCGGTGAGCTGCCCATCGGCGGCACCGCGGTCGGAACGGGGCTCAATGCCCCCGACGGGTTCGGCCCGAAGGTCGTCGCCGAACTGGTCAAGGCGACGGGAGTCGACGCCCTCACACCGGCGAAGAACAGTTTCGAGGCGCAGGCGGCGCGGGACGGGCTGGTGGAGGCGTCCGGCGCGCTGCGCACGATCGCGGTGTCCCTGACCAAGATCGCCAACGACATCCGCTGGATGGGATCGGGGCCGCTCACCGGTCTCGGCGAGATCCGTCTCCCCGACCTGCAGCCCGGCAGTTCGATCATGCCCGGCAAGGTCAATCCGGTGCTCCCGGAGGCGGCCACCCAGGTCGCCGCTCAGGTGGTCGGCAACGATGCCGCGGTCGCGTGGGGCGGCGCCGCGGGCGCGTTCGAGCTCAACGTCTACATCCCGATGATGGCGCGGAACCTGCTCGAATCGTTGACGTTGCTGGCCAACGTCACGCGGCTGTTCGCCGACCGGTGCGTCGTGGGGCTCGTCGCGAACACCGAGCACCTCAAGACCCTCGCGGAATCGTCGCCGTCCATCGTGACGCCACTGAACTCCGCGATCGGGTACGAGGAGGCCGCGGCTGTCGCCAAGCAGGCGCTGAAGGAGAAGAAGACCATCCGCGAGACCGTCGCCGCCCGCGGTCTGATCGGCGACAAGCTGAGCGAGGAGGAACTCGACAAGCGTCTCGACGTGCTGGCGATGGCGAAGGTCAAGGACTGACCCGGCCGACGGAGAGGGCCCGCACTCGCCGGAGTGCGGGCCCTCTCGCGCAGAAGTCTTACAGCAGCGCGGACAGCTCGTCGCGGGCCTTCTCGCCCTCCGGGCCGAGATCGGTGCGCCCAGCGATGTTCCAGGAGCGAAGCAGCGGCGCGAACACCTTCTCCCCCTGCTGGGCGGGGTCGTAGATGCCGGCCTCGGCGAGCACGGCGGTGCTGTCGGTTCCGCCGGGCAGGGCCACGCTCGGCACGTCGAAGGCCTCGATCCGCGATGCGATGGCCCGCATCGTCTGGTCGGGTACCAGCTCGAACGCGGCCTCGACGAGGTTCCGGTAGAACAGCGACTGCAGTTCGTCGTCCGTGGCCAGCCGCTCGGCGATCACGGCCACCAGCGGGTCCTCGCCGAGTGCTGCCGTGTTGTGATGACGCACCGCCGCGGCCTTCTCCTCGAACGCGGAGTTCGCGAGCATCTCGAGCAGGTGCATCGGCGGCATCGCGTAGCCGCGGACCATCTCGTCCATCCGGGCGCGCTCGAGGGCGACGGGGTCGACGGCGCGCGTCACCATCAGGTAGTTCCGGAGCACGATGGAGTGCCGGTTCTCCTCCGCGGTCCAGCGGCCCACCCAGCGCCACCACGGGCCCACCTGGGCGAGGTGCTTGGCGATCTCCCGGTGGTACGCGGGGACGTTGTCCGCCACCAGCACACCCACCGTCAGTGCGAGCGCCTCGACGTCGCTCAGGGTCGACTGATCTGCCGACCAATCCGTTCCACCCATGAACGCGAAGTTCTTGCCCTGGTCCCACGGGACCAGATCGTGCGGCTGCCAGCCGTCCGCCTCGGCGATGTGACGTGTGAGGTTTTCGTCCACCACCGGGGCCAGCTCACTGAGCAGCTGCGAGTCATTCTTTTCAATCGGCATCCGCACACCGTAGCGTCCGCGCCCGGGCGCCGGGTCGACCACTGGTGAATTCGACGGGAACAACGGCGGCGTTGTGACGAAAACAGCCTGGTCATGGGCTTGCAGTCGTTACGCTGGCAGTTCACGGTTACCCCGGGCCCGAGCAGAGGATCACCCATGCGCAGACAGCGGAACCTGACGATACTTCTGTCGGCTCTCGCGCTCGGCGGGTCACTGGTGACGGGTTGCGGCTCCGACGCAGACGACGCCGGTTCCGCCTCGACGTCCGGCGCGAACCCCACCTCGGAGTCGTCGCAACCGAACCCGGGGACGGTCGCGGGCGTCGATATCCCGGACGGTCAGATCGACGACGCCGTGGGCCGTCTCGACGACCTGGCGAACGAGCTGATGGAGAGTTCCGGACTGCCGGGCATGGCGGTCGCCGTCGTCCACGGTGGGCAGACCGTGTACGCGAAGGGATTCGGCGTGCGCGAGGCCGGCACCGATCAGAAGGTGGACGCCGACACCGTGTTCCAGCTGGCGTCGATGTCGAAATCGGTGGGGTCCACGGTGGTGGCCCACCAGGTCGATGCCGGTGTCGTCGGCTGGGACACTCCCGTGGTGTCCAAGTCGCCCGGTTTCGCCCTCGCGGACCCGTGGGTCACCGAGCACGTCACGGTGGGCGATCTGTACTCGCACCGGTCCGGGTTGCCCGACCATGCCGGCGATCTGCTCGAGGACCTGGGTTACAACCAGCAGCAGGTGCTCGACAAGCTCCGGCTCGAACCGCTGAACCCGTTCCGGATCACCTACGAGTACACCAACTTCGGCCTCACCGCGGCGGCGGAGGCCGTCGCGGCGGCGTCCGGGACGGACTGGGCCACGCTGTCCGAGCAGACGATCTACCAGCCGCTGGGGATGTCGTCCACGAGTTCGCGATTCGCCGAGTATCAGGCCCGCAGCGACCGCGCTGTCGCGCACCAACTCGTCGACGGCAAGTACGTCGCCGACGCGGTACGCGACCCCGACGCCCAGTCCCCCGCAGGCGGGGTGAGCTCCTCCGTCAACGACATGGGCAAATGGCTGGCGATGCTGCTGGCCGACGGAACGTTCGAGGGCAAGGAGATCGTGTCACCCGAGGCACTGCTCCCCGCGGTCAGTCCTCAGATGGTGTCCAGCCCACCGCGGTCGATGGACAGCCGTCCGGGGTCGTACGGGTACGGGTTCAACGTCTCGACCACCCCGGCAGGGCGGGTTTCCCTCAGCCATTCGGGCGGGTTCCAGCTCGGGGTGGCGACGAATTTCGTCGCGATACCGTCCGCCGACGTCGCCATCGTCGCGCTGACCAACGGGTCGCCCATCGGCATCCCCGAGTCCCTCACCGCCGAGTTCGCCGACCTCGTGCAGTTCGGGGAGATCCGCGAGGACTGGAGGTCGTTGTACCGGCAGGCCATCGCGCCGATGGACGAGCCCGAGGGCAGTCTCGTCGGCCAGACGGCCCCCGCGAACCCGGCACCGCCGCAGCCCCTCCCGACCTACGCGGGCACCTACGGCAACCCGTACTGGGGTCCCGCCGTCGTCACCGAGAGCAACGGTGCGCTGACGCTCCAGCTCGGACCCGCCGGGCAGACCTTCCCACTCACCCACTGGGACGGCGACACCTTCACTTTCACACCCCGCGGTGAGAACGCCCCACCCGGAACCATCTCGAAGGCCACGTTCGCCGGCAACAACGTCACACTCGAGTTCTACGACACGGAAGGCCGGGGGACATTCGTCCGCTGAGCCGACACATCGACGGGAAGAAGATCATGAGCACGAACTCGCACGCACCCACGGGAACCGCTCGAACGGACACGGCAGATGTCCAGGCGGTCCGGGCATTCCTGGACGCACTCGTCGCCGGCGACCCGGACGCCGCGCAGCAGTATCTGCACCAGGACATCGTGTGGCACAACGTGTCCCTGCCCAAGATCCGCGGACTCGGCTCCGTCATGCGGATACTCCGCGGAATGAGCCGCCCCGGTGTCGGATTCGACGTGCGGCTGCACCACATCGCCGGCGACGGTACGGCCGTGCTGACCGAACGCACCGACGTCCTGATCTACAAGCGGCTGCGCAGCGAATTCTGGGTGTGCGGCACGTTCGAGATGAAGGACGGCAAGATCGCCGTCTGGCGCGACTACTTCAGCAGCCGAGACTTCCTGTGGGGCACGCTCAAAGGTATCGTGCGCGCCTTCTGACGTTTCCGCCCGATGCCGCACGGACCGTGCGGCATCGGGCGGATCACGCTGCGGGGCAGGCGCCTACGGCGTCGGCCCGAACTCCTCCAGCATCTCCGTCACGAGCGCCGCGATCGGCGAACGCTCACTGCGCGTCAACGTGACGTGCGCGAACAGCGGATGCCCCTTGAGCTTCTCGATCACCGCGGCCACACCGTCGTGACGTCCGACCCTCAGGTTGTCGCGCTGCGCGACGTCGTGAGTGAGGATCACCCGGGAGCCGGTGCCGAGCCGGGACAGCACCGTGAGCAGCACGTTGCGTTCCAGCGACTGCGCCTCGTCCACGATCACGAACGAATCGTGCAGTGACCGGCCGCGAATATGCGTGAGTGGCAACACTTCCAGCATGCCGCGGCTGATCACCTCGTCCATCACCTCGGTGCTGGCGAGGCCGTCGAGAGTGTCGAAGACCGCCTGGGCCCACGGGCCCATCTTCTCGCTCTCACTACCCGGCAGGTAGCCGAGTTCCTGCCCGCCCACCGCGTAGAGCGGCCGGAAGACAACGACTTTCCGCTGGGTACGGCGCTCGAGCACCGCCTCCAGCCCCGCCGTCAACGCCAGCGCCGACTTGCCGGTGCCCGCCTTGCCGCCCAGCGACACGATGCCCACACTGTCGTCCAGCAGGATGTCCAGGGCGATCCGCTGCTCGGCCGAACGTCCGTGCAGACCGAATGCCTCACGCTCCCCCCGCACCAACTGCACCCGCTTGTCGGCGTTCACCCGGCCCAGTGCGCTCGACGAACCGCCCAGCAGCCGAATACCCGTGTGGCACGGAAGTTCCCGAGCCTCCTCCAGATCGACGACACCCTCGGAGAACAGTTCGTCGATCGATGAGGACGCCACATCCAGTTCGGTCATACCCGTCCAACCGGACGGAACGACGTCGTGGGCGTGGTACTCGTCGGCGGGAAGACCCACCGCCCCGGCCTTCACACGCAGCGGGATGTCCTTGCTGACCAGGACGACGTCACCGCCCTCGGCCTCGAGGTTCAGGGCGCAGGCCAGGATCCTCGAATCGTTGCTGTCCGTGCGGAATCCGACCGGGAGAACCGACGGGTCGGTGTGGTTCAGCTCGACCTGCAGGGTGCCGCCCTCGGTGCCGATCGGCACGGGCTGGTCGAGACGACCGTATTCCAGACGGAGGTCGTCGAGCATGCGCAGCGATTCTCTTGCGAACCATCCCAACTCGTGGTGGTGCCGCTTCCCTTCGAGCTCGCTGATCACGACGAGGGGAAGCACCACACGGTGCTCGGCGAACCTGGTGACGGCCCAGGGGTCGGACAGCAGTACGGAGGTGTCGAGTACGAATGTACGAACTGCAGAATCCGACGATTTCCTGGGGGCGGCGGACGAACGTCCGACGCGGGCTGAGACGGAGCGTGAAGCAGTCACGTTGGCTCCTAGGTCTGCGTGGCACCCACGCAAACTCGGTTCGCTGGACCGGTCCGTCCCTGGTGTGTCACCACACGAGGGCCGGGCGCCGGCCCCCTCGCACTGAGTGTGTCAGCCACGATCAGGACCTCCCGTACAAGCAACTTCCCCGCTGCCTGTTACCCCCGACGGTACTGCCAAACACGCCGGACGGCCGTGCGAGCGGCGGGCGTGTCGGTGAACATCAAGTTACGCGGAGGCGCCTGCGGCGCCCGTGCGTGGTTAACGAGTCCTTGCACTCGCAGGCCACGCACGGGCGGTGGAGCCGCCTAGATCAGGCGCCAGTCCTCGAGTCCCTCGTACAGCGGGAAGTCGGCGGCGAGCTTGGACACGCGGGACTTCAGCGTCTCGACGTCGGACGATCCGGCGAGTGCGGTGCCGATGATGTCGGCGACCTCGGTGAACTGCTCGTCCCCGAATCCACGCGATGCGAGCGCCGCGGTGCCGATCCGGAGGCCGGACGTGACCATCGGCGGGCGCGGGTCGAACGGCACCGCGTTGCGGTTGACGGTGATGCCGACCTCGTGGAGGAGGTCCTCACCCTGCTGGCCGTCGAGCTGCGAGTTGCGCAGGTCGACGAGCACGAGGTGGACGTCGGTGCCGCCGGTGAGGACGCTGACGCCCTTGTCGACGACATCGGCGCCGGTCAGGCGCTCGGCGAGGATCTTGGCGCCGGTCAGGGTGCGCTGCTGGCGGTCCTTGAACTCCTCGGTGCCCGCGATCTTCAGGGAGACGGCCTTGGCGGCGATGGCGTGCATCAGCGGCCCGCCCTGCTGGCCGGGGAAGACGGCGGAGTTGAGCTTCTTCGCCCATTCCTGCTTGGCGAGGATCAGGCCGGAGCGCGGCCCGCCGAGCGTCTTGTGGACGGTGCTGGACACGACGTCGGCGTAGGGCACGGGCGACGGGTGCAGCCCGGCAGCGACCAGGCCCGCGAAGTGCGCCATGTCGACCCACAGGTACGCGCCGACCTCGTCGGCGATGGAACGGAACGCGGCGAAGTCCTCGTGACGCGGGTATGCGGACCAGCCGGCGACGATGACCTTCGGCTGCGCGGCGACGGCGATCTTGCGGACCTCGTCCATGTCGATGCGGTGGTCTTCCTTGCTGACCCCGTACGACTCGACGTCGTAGAGCTTGCCGGAGAAGTTCAGCTTCATGCCGTGCGTGAGGTGGCCGCCGTGCGCCAGGTCGAGGCCGAGGAGCTTCTCACCCGGGTTCATCAGGGCCATCAGGACCGCCGCGTTGGCCTGTGCGCCGGAGTGCGGCTGGACGTTCGCGAAGTCGGCGCCGAACAGTTCCTTGGCGCGGGTGCGGGCGAGATCCTCGATGACGTCGACGTGCTCGCAGCCGCCGTAGTAGCGGCGTCCCGGGTATCCCTCGGCGTACTTGTTGGTGAGGACGCTGCCCTGAGCCTGGAGGACCGCGCGGGGAACGAAGTTCTCCGACGCGATCATCTCCAGCGTGTCGCGCTGACGGGCCAGCTCACCTGCCATGGCCTGGGCGACTTCGGGGTCGAGTTCGGCGAGGGGGGCCGTGTTGACGTCGGTACCGGGCACAGCGGTCATCGAGGGATCTCCAAGCTGGATGCGGAAACGAATGCTCCCAGTCTACGAAGTATCCGTGAGGACTTCCTAACCGCCCGCGGTGAGGTACCCCTCACCGGCGCGCAGGACGCTGGGAACGAGCGGCTCGTCGAGCAGTCGACGGAACCGCTCCGACCGCTCCGCGCCGACGGGCACCTCGGCCAGCCAGCCGCCGAGCAGGCGGTATCCCTCCACGTAGGTGCTGGTGTACGCCCGCCACAGCGGCGAGGACAGGAACCGCAGCGACTGCCGGGCCCGCTCAGGGGTCGACAGACTCCACCGCTGCAGGAACGCCGCGACGTCGTCGTGGCTGCGACCCTCGTCGTGCAGCATCATCGCCGCGTCCTGCCGCACACCGAGCAGCTGCCCGGACGCCCCGGACAAACGTTGCGCCTGCTCACCGTCGAATCGCAGGCCGAGGTCGGCGTAGATTTCCTGCGCCCACAGCCCCCAGTCGGACCCGACGATCGATTCGAGCGCGAGGTCCGCGAGGCCCTCGGCCATCAGGCACTGCGGGGTGTTGACGACGAACAACGTCTGCTCGAGCTGTCCCGACCCGACGAGTCCGGCTTCCTTGCGGCAGTGCTCGGTGTGGTGGCCGGGGTACGACTCGTGCGCGATCAGCCGCGGCAGGTTCGACATGTGCTGCTCGAGGTCGGAGTTGATCGCGACCCGGGACCGGTAGTCGCCGAGGTAGTAGTTGAACCCCGACCACGGCTTGTCGCCCACCACCTCGTACTCCACGACCTCCGAGTCGGGCAGTGCGTAATCCTCCCGCACGAGGTCGCGCAGGGCACTCGAGAAGGCGTCGACACATTCCTGCAACCGGTCCGCGGGGATCTCGTCCTTCGCGCGGTGGGCCTGGATGCGTTCGGCGAGCGGCCCCGTTCCGGGCAGCACGGCGTCCATCTTGCGGTGCGCCTCCCGGTACTGCTCCTCGTCGCCGCGTTCGATGCGGACGTCGAAGTACGCCTCGACCTCGTCGACGAAACCGACGTCGTCGCCCGCGAACTTTCGCCCCGAGCATTCGAGGGCACGGAGATGGACGTCGAGGAACCGGGTCCGCTCCTCGGACAATCCGGCCGACGGCAATTCCGCGCGGAGGTTCGCCGCCGTGCGCGCGAGGTCGCGCGGATCGGGCTTCGGCGCGTTCTCCACCTGCCTGCGCAGCGCGGGATCGCCGGTATACGCGTCGACGAATCCTTCCTCCAGCCGGTCGAAACCCAGCCCGAGCAGCAAGTATTCGCGTACGAACGAAACGGATTCCATGCCGTCCGACCTTAGTCGCAGACGCGTGTTCCCGACCCGCCGACAGCGCAGCCTGTGGCACCAAGCACAATCCGACTATGCAACCGCTACTCGCCAGCGCAACGACGACGGCAGAGATTCTGGGCATGGACCGCTCACTCCCCCGTGTACCCGAGTGTGAGCGGAACTGATGGCGCGGACGAGCGAACCCAGTCCGTACGTCGAATTCGACCGGAAGCAGTGGCGCACACTGCGTAAGTCGACGCCACTCGTCCTGACCGAGGAAGAGCTGTACGGACTGCGGGGCCTCGGCGAGCAGATCGACCTCGAAGAGGTCGCGGAGGTGTACCTGCCGCTGTCGCGTCTCATCCACCTGCAGGTCGCGGCCAGGCAGCGACTGTTCGCAGCGACCGCGACGTTCCTCGGCGAGAAGCACCCCGACCAGCAGGTGCCGTTCGTGATCGGCGTCGCCGGCAGTGTGGCGGTCGGCAAATCCACGACGGCCCGTGTCCTCCAGGCCCTCCTCGCGCGGTGGGAGCACCACCCGCGCGTCGACCTGGTGACGACGGACGGCTTCCTGTATCCGACGGCCGAACTGAACCGCCGTGGGATCATGCACCGCAAGGGCTTTCCCGAGAGTTACGACCGCCGGAAGTTGCTGCGGTTCGTCACCGAGGTGAAGTCGGGGGCCGAGGAAGTGGCCGCACCGGTCTATTCACACATCTCGTACGACATCATCCCGGGCCAGTACCACCTGATCCGGCAGCCCGACATCCTCATCATCGAGGGTCTCAACGTGCTGCAGACCGGACCACGGCTGATGGTGTCGGATCTGTTCGACTTCTCGATCTACGTCGACGCCCGCATCGAGGACATCGAGAACTGGTACATCCAGCGTTTTCTCGCGCTGCGGAAGACGTCGTTCTCCGACCCCGACGCGCACTTCCACCACTATGCGGGATTGTCCGACCGGGACGCGACGGCTGCCGCTCAGGAGATCTGGCACAACATCAACCGGCCGAACCTCGTGGAGAACATCCTGCCGACGCGTCCGCGTGCCACGCTCGTGCTGCGCAAGGACGCCAATCATTCGATCAACCGGCTGCGGCTGCGGAAGCTGTAGGTGAGTGGCGAAGTGTGTTCCGGCACGCTTCGCCACTCACGTCAGACGCCGAAGCGGCGGTGCCGGGCGGCGTAGTCGCGGAGCGCGCGGAGGAAGTCGACGCGGCGGAACTCGGGCCAGTACGCCTCCGTGAACCAGATCTCGGAATAGGCGCTCTGCCACAGCAGGAACCCCGACAGCCGCTGCTCCCCCGACGTGCGGATCACGAGGTCGGGGTCGGGCTGGCCGGACGTGTAGAGGTGACCGTCGATGCCGTCGACTGTGATCGATTTCACCAGTTCGTCCCCCGACAGTCCCGCGAGGAGTTTCTCGCTCAGCAGCGACTGCACGGCGTCGGCGATCTCCTGGCGGCCGCCGTAGCCGATCGCGACGTTGACGTGGGTGCCGGTGCGCCCCTCGGTCCCGGCAGCCGCGTCACGCAGACGGCGGGACTGTTCAGAGGGCAGGAGGTCGAGGGCGCCGACGATCTTGACGCTCCAGTTCTTGTCGGGGCCGGAGATCTCCTCGACGACGTCCGTGATGATCTCGAGCAGGGTGTCGAGTTCCCCGGGGTCGCGGCGCAGGTTCTCGGTGGACAGCAGGTAGATGGTGGCCATCTCGATGCCCGCGGCGTCGCACCACCCGAGCATCTCGGAGATCTTCAGGGCACCCATGCGGTGGCCGTGACTGACGTCCTCGAAGCCGTTTTCCCGGGCCCACCGCCGGTTGCCGTCGCACATCACGGCAATGTGCCGAGGGTGCTGTAGACCGTCGAGCCGCTTCAGTAGCCGACGCTCGTAGATGCTGTACAGCAGTCCTCGCGCACTCACCTGGAGATCACCATGACACGCAAGAGTACGCCGCACCCGAAGGTGCTCCGCGACGGCCGTCACACAGCACACGGCTTGCCGCTACCGACGGGTACGCTCTCACCACAGGCTAACCTACGGTTGCGTAGGTTAGCGCCACGCACAGCGAGAAGAGGTGTTCAGTGACCGCTTTCGGCCTCGACGAACTGCCCGTCAAGCCCCGACTGCGAGGGTGGATCCACCTGTGGGCGTTCGGCGTCTCCGTGATCGCCGGCATCGTCCTCGTCACACTGTCGGGCACCCAGGTGTCCGGGGAAGCGGCGCTCGCCACCGCCGTCTACAGCCTCACGGTGTGCGGTGTGTTCGGGGTCAGCGCCACCTACCACCGCATCCACTGGAACACCGTCAAGGCCCGCACGTGGATGAAGCGCGCGGACCACTCGATGATCTTCCTGTTCATCGCCGGCAGTTACACCCCGTTCGCGGTGCTGGGGCTTCCGCCCGACACGGGCCGGACGCTGCTGATCGTCGTGTGGGCGGGGGCGCTCGCCGGGGTCGCACTGAAAATGCTGTGGCCGACGGCGCCGCGCTGGGTCGGGGTGCCGCTCTACCTGCTGCTCGGCTGGGCCATCGTGCCGGTCGCACCCGAACTGACGCACGAGGTCGGTGTCGTCCCGATGGTGCTGCTGCTGATCGGCGGCATCCTGTACTCGGTGGGCGCGATCCTCTACGCCACCAAGTGGCCCAATCCCTGGCCGACCACGTTCGGGCATCACGAGTTCTTCCACGCCGCCACCGTCATCGCGGCCCTGTGCCACTACATCGCCGTGTGGCTGGTGGTGTTCCGGTAGGCCGGACTACCGGCTCAACGCAGCACCCAGGTCCTCGATCGTCGTCACCGGGCGGTCGCACACGAACCCGCGGCACACGTACGCCGCGGACGCGCCGCCGACCAGCGGCCGGTCGGCGAGCAGCGGTGACGAGTCCGGTGCGCCGCCTACCACGACGGCACCACCGGGAGCGAGTCTGCGCGCCTCCCGGAGCAGGGCGGAATCGCCGTCGGTTGCGACGGCCACCTGGATCGGGCCGCGCACCGACGCCGCCGCCACTGCGAGCCAGTGCCCGGCCGATCGCGGTGCGCGCTCCAGAAGCAGTGCCACCCGGTCGAGCGATTCGGCGGCCGCGGTCGCGTACCGTCCCGACGCCTCCGCGTCGGCCACCGCAGCCGCGGTGAGCAGCGCCTCGACCAGACACGACGCCCCGGACGGCGTCGCACCGTCGACCGGGTCGCGGGGACGGGTCACCAGGGACTCGGCGTCGTCGGCGGTGTCGAACCAGCTTCCCGGCCGCTCGTCGTCGGCGAAATGGATCAGGGCGCGGTCCAGCAGCGCCTGCGCGTGCGTCAGCCACTCACTGTCGCCGGTCGCCTGATACAGCGCGAGGAGGCCCGTCGCCAGGCAGGCGTAGTCCTCGAGTACCCCGGCCGATTCGCCCACCGACGTTCCCAGGGACGCCCTCCGCAGGCGCCCGTCGACGACGTGCAATCCCAGCACCGCACGCGCGCAGTCGGCGGCCGCGGCCACCCACTCCGGCCTGCCGAGCCCGGCACCGGCCTCGGCGAGCGCGGTGATCGTGAGTCCGTTCCAGGCGGTGACCACCTTGTCGTCGCGTCCCGGCTGCGGCCGCATCGCACGCCGGGCGAGCAGCGTGCCCCGGATCCGGCGCCAGCGGTCCCAGTCGTCCGGATCGTGCGGAAGCTGCAGGACGGACGTGCCCGCCTCGAACGTCCCGTCCGCAGTCACCGCGAACACCCGGGCCGCCCACTCCCCGTCCTCGGTCCCGAGGATCTCGACGAGCTGCCCAGGGGTCCACACGTACGTGAGTCCCTCGACACCCTCCGTGTCGGCGTCGAGGGCGGACGCGAACGACCCGTTGTCGGTGCGCAGATCGCGCAGCAGGAACTCGACGGTCTCCTCGGTGACCCGGACGGCCAGGTCCGAGCCCGTGCGCCGGCCCAGGTGCGCGTACGCGCGCAGCAGCTGGGCGTTGTCGTAGAGCATCTTCTCGAAGTGCGGCACCACCCACGCGGCGTCGACCGAATAGCGGGCGAAACCGCCGCCGAGCTGGTCGTAGATGCCGCCGCGCGCCATCGCCGACGCCGTCCGCGCCACGACGCCGAGCACCTCCTCGTCACCGGACCGCTCGTACGTGCGCAGCAGGCCTTCCATCAGCGCGGACGGCGGAAACTTGGGGGCTCCGCCGAACCCGCCGCGGTCGGCGTCCTCGTCCCGCAGCACGGCTCCGGCGGCCGCATCCAGCAGGGCCGCGTCCACTCGGACATCACCCTCGGGGATGCCGCCGGCTCCCCGCCGCAGTTCGGCGACCACCGAGGCGGCCGCGTCGTCGACGTCACCGCGGCGGTCCCGCCACGTGTCGGCGATGGCGCTCAGCAGCTGGGTGAACGACGGCATGCCGCCGCGCGGCTCGGCCGGGTAGTAGGTGCCGCAGTAGAACGGGGCGCCGTCGGGAGTGAGGAAGCACGTCATCGGCCAGCCACCCTGACCGGTCATCGCGACGGTGGCGTTCATGTACACGGCATCGAGGTCGGGACGCTCCTCACGGTCGACCTTGACGCACACGAAATGCTCGTTCATCAGCGACGCCACCGCCGCGTCCTCGAAGGACTCGTGGGCCATCACGTGGCACCAGTGGCACGCCGAATATCCGATCGACAACAGGATCGGGACGTCCCGCTCGCGCGCCCACTCGGTCGCCTCCGGACCCCACTGCTGCCAGTGCACGGGGTTGGCGGCGTGCTGTCGCAGATAGGGGCTGGTGGACCCACCGAGTGTGTTCTGTGCGCGTGGGTCCATCTCCAGCTCCTGTTCGACTACTTCTGCAGGTTGGGTGGGGTGTCCGTGGGCTTCGGCGGCTCGGTGCTGCTCGCCCCGCCACCGTGGATCGCGCCGCGGTCGGTGCCCTCGTCCACTTCCTGGTCCGGTTCGGGATGCTCCGGCTCGAACGTCTCGGGCAGATTCTTGAGCTTCTTGTTCATCGAACGCACCAGCAGCACCACACCCGCGAGCAGCGCGAGAATGACGACGAGGCCGATGGGCGACGCCTTGCCGAACTCGGGACCCGACGGGGTGCTCGGCGTCTGCGCCAGGACGTCCGCCGTGCCGGCCAACAGGTTCACGGTCAACGCATTCACGGCTGTCCGTCCTCGGTGATGCCCGCGAACAGGTCGTTCTCCGGGATGGAGGTGGTGACCCGGGTCTTGGCGAGTTCGAATTCCTCGGTCGGCCAGATCTTCTGCTGGATTTCCAGCGGAACCGCGAAGAACGAGCCGTTCGGGTCGATCTGCGTCGCGTGGGCCCGCAACGCGTCGTCACGCTGCGGGAAGTAGTCGCCGCACGTGATCTGGGTGGTGACGCGTGCCATCAGGTCGCCCTGCTCGGTCTTCCACTTCTTGAGCCACTCGGCCATCGGGAACTCTTCGCCGCGGCGGTCGTACTCCTCCTGGAACTGCAGCAGACGCTTCCGGATGAAGCCGTGCGAGTAGTAGACCTTCTGCACCTTCCACGGTTCCCCGGCGTCGGGGAACCGCTCCGAGTCGGCAGCGGCCTCGTACGCGGCCATCGACACCTCATGGCAGCGGATGTGATCGGGGTGCGGGTAGCCGCCGTTCTCGTCGTACGTGGTCATGACGTGCGGACGGAACTCGCGGATCACCCGCACCAGGGCCTCGGTCGACTCCTCGAGCGGAACGAGCGCGAAGCAGCCCTCCGGCAGCGGCGGCTTCGGGTCGCCCTCGGGCAGACCGGAGTCGACGAATCCCAGCCACTGGTGCTGGACTCCGAGGATGCGCGCGGCCTCGGCCATCTCCTCGATGCGGACCTCGTGGATGCGGTCACGCACCCCGGGCACGTCCATCGCGGGGTTGAGGATGTCGCCACGTTCACCCCCGGTCAACGTCACGACCTTCACTTCGTTGCCCTCTGCGGCGTAACGGGCCGTTGTCGCGGCACCCTTGCTCGACTCGTCGTCGGGATGGGCATGGACGGCCATGAGCCGGAATCCGCTCACGTATTCGTTCACCTCAACTTCGCCAGTAGCCGTTGCCGGCTTGTCCGTGTCGCGCGCTCTCGCCCTCCGCCATCACTGACGGCGCACTGACGCACGTCCTCTATAGTTCCACCCGAGAGTTCCGCTTGCAGCCGTGCCCCCGCTCGAGTGCTGTGAGTTACGTGGAACCGGAGCTGTACGAGAGTTGAGAGATGACGAGAACGCTTCCCCCGGGCCGATACACAGCCGCAGCAAAGCCTGCGCGCCCGAAGCGCTGGCTCGTGTGGGCGCTGACCGCGGCGGTCGTGGTCGTCGGTGTGATCGTGGCGTTCGTCGCCTACGACAAGTTCGCCGTCTCCGAGATCGACAGTGAGGCCACGTCGTTCGATCTGGTGAGTGATTCGCAGCTGGACATCACGTTCACCGTCACCCGCGAGGATCCGTCACAGGCGGTGGTCTGCATCGTCCGCTCCCGGTCCAAGGACGGTTCCGAGACCGGTCGGCGCGAGGTCTACATCGCCGGCGGCGAGGACCAGACGGTGAAAGTCACCGCCCCCGTCTACACGTCCCGCCCGCCCGCGATGGGCGACATCTACGGCTGCAGCCTGGACGTTCCTGCCTATCTGACCCGCGGCTGACACCGGCGCACCCGAGCGACCGTTCGGGTTATTCGGGGTTTGCGCTCCCCGATCGTGCTAGAATCGCCTGGTACACGGTTCCGGTTTGGAACCGTGTATTGCTGCATTGGCGGCAAGGCGGAAATCGAACGGCCCCGGCCGTCGAATTCCGCCGAGCCGTTGATCACTGCTGTTGCAGTGGTCTGTCGAGGGAGCCCGGCGGCTCCAACTACGAGGGAGTGATCGAGATGACCGAGACCCAGGTGACCTGGCTGACCCAGGAGTCACATGACAGGCTCAAGAGCGAACTCGACCAGCTCATTGCCAACCGTCCGGTCATCGCCGCCGAGATCAACGAGCGTCGCGAAGAGGGCGATCTGAAGGAGAACGGTGGCTACCACGCGGCCCGCGAAGAGCAGGGCCAGCAGGAGGCACGCATCCGCCAGCTTCAGGAACTCCTGAACAGCGCGAAGGTCGGCGAAGCGCCCACCCAGTCCGGTGTCGCACTGCCCGGCTCCGTGGTGAAGGTGTACTACGACGGCGACGAGAAAGACACCGAAACGTTCCTGATCGCCACCCGCGAAGAGGGTGCACGCGACAACAAACTCGAGGTCTACTCCCCCAACTCCCCGCTGGGTGGGGCACTGCTCGAGGCGAAGGTCGGCGAAACCCGCGAATACACGCTGCCCAACGGCAGCAGCATGAAGGTGACGCTCGTCAGCGCGGAGCCGTACCACAGCTGATCTCGGATCCACCGCCGAAAACTCCGGTCCGGGCCCAGTGCCCGGGCCGGAGTTTTCTGCTGTGACGCCCGGGATCGGGATCAGAAGACCCTGCGGGCCTTCATGTCGGCGAACACGGGGCCGATGCGCACCACGTCACCCGTCGTCGGGGCGTGCAGCATCTGGCCGTTCCCGACATAGATCGCCACGTGTCCCGGACCACCCGACTGCCAGTTACCGAACAGCAGGTCACCGGGCCTGGCCTGCGACAGCGGCACCTCCACACCCACATGCCACTGCGTTTCCGACGTGCGGGGCAGTTTGACGCCGGTTGCGGCGTACACGGCGAACGAGGTCAGCCCCGAGCAGTCGAAACCGCCGCCGGACGGTCCGTTGATGTTGCCGCCGCCCCACACGTACGGCAGCCCGATGAACCGCATGGCCGCCTCGACGACGCGGCTCGTGTCACCGGCGGCCGCACCGTAGAAGAACGGCGACAGCATCCGCGCGAACGACTCCTCCAGCGATCGGATCCGCGCGACGTACGGCTGCGTTTCGTGCTCGTAGTCGAACTTGCCCGCGGGCATGCCACCGGCGGTCCGGACCGCACCCGCCCCGGCGTTGTAGGCGGCGATCGTGAGGTCGAGGGTGTCACCCTTGACCACACCTTCCTTCTTCCAGCCCTCGATCTGCCCGAACAGGTCGCACAGCATCTGACCGGACGCCATCATCGGGTCGGCGACGCCGTTGATGTCGACCTTGCCGTCGCCGTCCGCGTCCTTGCCGTACTTGGCCCAGGCCGGGGGCATGAACTGGCCGGGTCCGCGGGCGCCCGCCCGGGACACCGGTGAGTTCGCGCCGTAGCGGAAACCGTTCTCGACGGAGTACAGGGCCGCCAGGGTCGGCGGCTTGATGCCCTCGCACAATGACCCGGCCTTGCGGATCCACGGAGCGAAGACGGCGATGGCGCCGACCGGCGCGAGCGAGACACCGGGGAAGCCGGCGGGGACGGACGGGATCAGCGATCCGAGTCCGCTGATCAGGGCCGGGACCCCGGGCAGAGCGGCGAGGCCCCCGATCGCCGTGCCGACGTCGGGGGCGCTCATCGCGGGCGGCTGGTCGAGTGGTGTGTCCGGGAGTGCCAGTGGGGGAACCGGGGCGGGCGGCGGCGCCGCCTCGACGGCGGGCGGCGGTGGAATGTAGGGGTCGGTTGCCTGCTTCACCACATCCGAGGCCTGGGCCACCATCTGCTCGGCCTGCACGCGGGCCGGTTCCGGGAGGGTCGATATCGCGTCGTTTACTTGTTTCTGAACGTCGGGTGAGGCCTGCTCGACCACCTGAATTGCTTCGGCTGCTTGATCTTTCACCGGCTGCGGTATGTCCGCTCCCTGAACGATTGCCCCCGCTGCGGTGGTGATCGCCACGATGATCGCCGCTGCATCAACTGACATACGTGCGCTCCTCCTCCTCGGTGCACCTAACCGAGTGAGTTCACGTTACGACGGGGCACAGCAGGTGCGAGGCGATTCTGCGGGATTGATCCGTTTCCTACCGTGACCTGCGGGAGCGCGGCACCTGGCGAATCACGTCGCCTCGGTCACCCACGCACCGGCACGAAACGTTCGCTGAGGATCGCGACCAGGTCGGCCGGATCCGTGGTCTCGTCGTCCAACATCTCGAGGAGTGTCGTGCGCTGAGCCGGCGCGATCGGTTCGATTTCTCCGAAGATCTGCCATGTGTCACCCGCAGGGACGACGCGGGCACAGATCAGATTCCCGACGTGCAATTGCCGGCTCGCGGTACGTTCCCTGATCGCGTGCAGGTCACCGGTGCGCAGGTCCCGCGGTGTCAGACCCACACCCGGCCGGACCTCCTCCACCTCGTGCACCGACCGTTCGATCTCCTGCCACTGCCGTGCGAGTGCTAACTCGTCCGGGGGCAGCAAGTCGCCACGGCTGTCGACGAAGTCGGTGAACGCACCGCCTTCGAACAGCGCGACGTCGGCAACCAGCGGGTCGTCCAACGCCTCGAACAGCGCTTCCTCACCCACCCAGTACTCGGACCGAATTTCGGCGAACTCCAAGATCCGATCCCGCCAGCCGAGCTCCTCCGCGTGCAGCTTCGACTTCTGGTACAGCCACGCGGCCCGCTCGGACAACGGATGGTCACCCTTTCCGAGGTGACATATCTTGTACTTCTTCCCCGACCCGCACCAGCAGGGATGGTTTCGGCCCAGTCCCGGCCTGGGAGTCGGCTGACTGTCTCGTCCGCGAACCTGTCCGCGCCCTCGTCCGCGACCGAGAACTCGAATCCATCGACGTCGGGCTCCCCGGATGCGAGGTGCAGGATCGGCTCGAAATCCTCCACCTCCACGACGTCGGCCGAGATCTCCCGCGCGGTGAGGCGGTGTGTGAGGACGCGGCCCGCGAGCAGAACGTCGAGTGCGACCTTTCGGTCGTCGGGGAGAATCCCGAGAAGCGGCGCGTCGAAGTCCTCGACGAATTCGATCAGCTCGTCGATGTCTCCCCTACCCGAATCCGCAAGCGCGACCGTCAGCTCCCGGTCGGAAAGGGGGCCGCGCTCCCGCAGCAAACCCATAGCGGCATCGAGCAGTTCGTCATGGTCTGCGATCACGGATCCGGTCGTAGTGACGACTCCGTCACGCCGACGGCTGTCCGGCACGACTGCGCACAACTGCATGTGACACGCCGGGCGTGCGCTGCACTAGTGCGCACTCGGCGAGGAGAGACAGATTCTTCCCAGGTTGTTCTAAGGTTCTTCGGGGAAGCTGGTCGGCATGAGTGAAGACCGACGGATTTCCCGCCTGCTTCCCGTTCGCCGCGTCCTGGCGGCAGCCGGAATCGCCGGACTGGTCGCCGGTGGTGGTATGGCGGCGGCAGCGGACCCCGCGACCCCCGATTCGACGATGGCCGCGCCCCTCGTCTCGGCCGGATTCGGCACTCCGGACGCCGTGTCCAGCGGTTCCTGACATCGCGCGACCGGAGAACCACCACATGACCAGCGCACGCAGCGCAACCGAATGGTCCACCTGGGGTGTGCACGCACGCATCGTCGTCACCGACCCCGACGCCCTGAGCTCGGCGTCGAACTTGATCCGCGGTTACCTCGCGGCCGCCGATGCCGCCGTCAACCGGGACCGCGCGGACTCCGAGATCCGCTCGCTCGACGAGGGCCCGAACACGGTCACCCCGATGTTCGCCCGGTTCCTCACCGACGCCCTCGCCGCAGCGCGGACCACGGAGGGCGCACTCGACCCCACGGCGTCGGCCCCCGCACCCCAGTCGTGGCGGTCGATCACCGTCGACGGCACCGAGGTCACGCTCCCCGCCGGGGTGGAACTCGACCTGACGGCCACCGCGCGGGCGAGTTCCGCCGACCACTGCGCATCGACGACGGCGGAACTTCTCGGGTGTGGCGTCCTGGTGGCGCTCGGCGGAGACATCGCCACCGCCGGGACCACACCACCGGGCGGCTGGCAGGTCCAGGTCCAGGACCTGCCGGGCGACCCCACCTGCCAGGTGTCGATCCCGTCGGGTGCGGCCGTGGCGACCGCCAGCACCGTCAAGCCGCTGCACCCCGACTCGATCTCGTTGTGGCGGACCGTGTCCGTGGTGGCCGGGTCGTGCACCACCGCGCACGCGTCCAGCACGGCCGCGGTCGGGATGGGCGGCGGTGCGATCGACTGGCTCACCAACCTCGAGCTGCCTGCCCGGCTGGTGGATCAGGAGTTCCGGGTGACCACCCTGGGCGGGTGGCCGAGCTAGGTCCGCCTACTCCTGCAGGCGAACCGCGTACTGGGCGTCGCGCAGGGCGTCGAGGAGATCCTGCCGGTGGCCGGGACCACGGGTCTCGACGGTGAGGAACACCTCCACCTCGTCGAGCGCGAGCGCACCGCCGGTGCGGGAGTGGACGACGTCCACCACACTGGCGCCGTTGCCGCTGATCACGCCGAGGAGACTGACCAGACCACCCGGTCGGTCCGGAATGGTCACGTGCACACCGAGATACCGTCCGGCCGCCCGGAGACCGTGATTGACGACGTGGGTGAGCAGCAACGGGTCGATGTTGCCGCCGGACAGCACCGCGCACACCTTCCCGGTGAGTCCCAGCTCGTCCGTCGAGCAGCTGATCAACGCGGCCACCGCCGCCGCGCCCGCAGGCTCCACGATGAGCTTCGCGCGTTCGAGGCACAGCAGCAGCGCCCGGGACAGGGCGTCCTCGCTGACCGTGACGATGGCGTCGACCTGCGAGCCGACGTGGGCGAAGGGCACGTCGCCGGGCCGGCCGACCGCGATGCCGTCGGCCATGGTCGACATGGTCTCCAGCGGTATCGGGCGGCCCTCCGCCAGCGAACGCGGCCAGGCGGCCGCCTGTTCGGCCTGGACGCCGACGATCCGCACGTCCGGCCGGGTGGCTTTGACCGCCGCGGCGATGCCCGCGATCAGCCCACCGCCGCCGGTCGGGACGACGAGCGTACCGACGTCGGGTTCCTGCTCGAGGATCTCGAGCCCCACGGTCCCCTGCCCGGCGACGATGTCGACGTGATCGAAGGGATGGATGAGGACGGCGCCGGTCTCGTCCGCGAACTCCTTCGCGGCGACGAGCGCGTCGTCCACGGTGTCGCCGGTCAAGTGGACGGTGGCGCCGTACGCCTTGGTGGCGACGAGTTTCGGCAGGGGTGCGCCGGTGGGCATGAACACGGTGGACGGGATGCCCAGTTCCGTGGCCGCCCAGGCCACGCCCTGCGCGTGATTGCCGGCGCTGGCCGCCACGACCCCGCAAGCCCGTTCCGCGACCGACAGATTCGCGATCCGGTTGTACGCACCGCGCGGTTTGAAAGACCCTGTGCGCTGCAAGTTCTCGCACTTCAGCGACACGACGTGCCCGCAGCGTTCCGACAGCGCCCGGGACGCGATCACCGGCGTCCGGCGCATGACGGGGTCCAGCAGCTTACGAGCTGCTCTGATCTGATCCAGCGTGACAGGCTCCACGCGGGCCAGCATAAGGCCTTCGGCCCGTGCGCCTTTTTGGTAGCGGCGGCAACCAAAAAGGCGCACGGGCGGCGAAGCCGCCTACTACTTCAGTGCCTGCTCGATGTCGCCCACGAGGTCGGCGGCATCCTCGATGCCGACGGACAGACGCACCAGGTCGTCCGGAACCTCGAGCAGCGAACCGGCGGTGGAGGCGTGGGTCATGGCACCCGGGTGCTCGATCAGCGACTCGACGCCGCCGAGCGACTCGGCCAGCGTGAAGATCTCGGTGCGCGAGCAGAAGTCCAGCGCGGCCTGCTTGCCGCCGGCGAGGCGGACCGAGATCATGCCGCCGAAGCGGCGCATCTGCTTCTCCGCGACCTTGTGGCCGGGGTGCGACTCGAGTCCGGGGTAGATGACCTGCGACACCGCGGAGTGCCCGGTGAGCAGTTCGACAACCTTCTCGGCGTTGTCGCTGTGCCGCTCCATGCGCAGGGAGAGGGTCTTGATGCCGCGGAGCGTGAGGAACGCGTCGAAGGGTCCGGGGACCGCGCCTGCACCGTTCTGCAGGAACGCGAACGCCGTGTCGAGTTCCTCGTCGTTGGTGACGAGTGCGCCGCCGACGACGTCGGAGTGTCCGCCGATGTACTTGGTGGTCGAGTGCAGCGCGACGTCGGCGCCCAGCTGCAGCGGCTGCTGCAGGTACGGCGAGGCGAACGTGTTGTCGACGACGATCTTCGCGCCCGCCTCGTGCGCGATGTCGGACAGTGCCTCGATGTCACCGATGTTGAGGAGCGGGTTGGTGGGCGTCTCCACCCATACGAGCTTGGTGTTGGGCCGGATGGCTGCCCGGACCGCGTCCACGTCGGACACCGCGGCGGGCGTGTACTCGATGCCCCACTGGGTGAAGACCTTGTCGATCAGGCGGAACGTTCCGCCGTAGGCGTCGTTCGGAATGACGAGGTGGTCGCCGGGGCGGAGCGCGGCACGGAGCAGGCAGTCGGTGGCGGCCATGCCCGAGCCGAACGCGCGACCGTAGGTGCCCGACTCGAGGGCGGCGAGGTTGGCCTCGAGCGGTCGTCGGGTGGGGTTGCCGGTGCGGGCGTATTCGAATCCGTTACGCATGCCGCCGACGCCGTCCTGCGCGAACGTCGAACTGGCGTAGATCGGGACGTTGACGGCGCCCGTCTGCGGGTCCGGGTCGAATCCTGCGTGCACGGCCTTGGTGGAGAACCCCTGCCAGCTGATGTTGTCCGCTTTGCTGCGCTGCTCACTCATGGCCCCCAGCCTAGTGGGGACCTAATTCTCCAGATACTCCGCGATCGCGAACGCGACGTCGAGCTTGGTCGCGTCGCTGACGGAGGGGTCGAGCGCGTTGACGATGATGCTGTGTTCCGGGGTGAGCAGCGCCATGGCCACGACGTCCAGGACCACCCCGCCGAACTCGGCGGAACGGGGGTCGGGGACGACGTTGGTTCCGTTCCGCATCTCGACGAGGACGGCGGGATCCGTCACCTGCGGCTTGACCGACGCGGTGATGGTGCTCATGACGTTGGTCGGCCCCTTGGACCACGAGCACGTCGGATCGGTCGATCCGGGCAGTACGGCCTCGGTGAGATGCGGCCGGTCCGACACCAGGCGGCCGAGTGCCTTCGTCAGCGCGGTGCAGTCTGCGGATGCCTCCGAAGGCGACGTACCCGAAGAGACCGAGTCGATGTCCGACTGCGCGACCGCGGCACCCTCGATGCTGTTCCCGCATCCGGCGGCGGCGAACCCGAGCAGGACGGCCGGGACCACCAGAACACGACGCAGACGAGCACCCACTGTGATCCCCCCTCACGGACACCGCACCGGCGCCCCGCTGTGCACCGTACGTTCCGTGCGCAGCGGGGACCAGTGTTGTCTAGGAACCGGCGCTGAGGAAACCGAGGAGGTCGTGGCGGGTGATGACCCCGGCGGGTTTGCCGTCGTCGACGACCATCAGTGCGTCGGTGTCGCCGAGCGCCTTGGTGGCGGCCGACACGGGCTCACCGGAACCGATGAGCGGGAACGGCTTGCTCATGTGCTTCTCCACCGGGTCGGCGAGGTGCGCGCGGCCCTCGAACACGGCACTGAGCAGGTCGCGCTCGGTGACGCTGCCCGCCACTTCACCGGCCATGACGGGCGGCTCCGCGCCGACGACGGGCATCTGGGACACCCCGTACTCGCGGAGGATCTCGATGGCGTCGCGCAGCGTCTCGGACGGGTGGGTGTGGACGAGGTCCGGGAGTTCGCCGGACTTGCCGCGCAGCACGTCGCCGACGGTCTTCTCGTCGGGTTTGCCGTCGAGCGGGGTGCGGAGGAATCCGTAGGACGCCATCCACTTGTCGTTGAAGATCTTCGAGAGGTATCCGCGACCACCGTCGGGCAGCAGGACGACGATGACGGCGTCCGGGCCCTCGCGCTTGGCGACCTCGAGTGCGGCAACGACGGCCATGCCGCAGGAGCCGCCGACCAGCAGGCCCTCTTCGCGGGCGAGACGTCGGGTCATCTCGAAGGAGTCGGCGTCGGACACGGCGATGATCTCGTCGGGGATGGACGGGTCGTAGGCGCTCGGCCAGAAGTCCTCGCCCACGCCCTCGACCAGGTACGGACGGCCGGTGCCACCCGAGTACACGGAACCCTCGGGGTCGGCGCCGATGACCTTGACCTTGCCGTCGGACACCTCCTTGAGGTAGCGGCCGGTGCCGGTGATGGTGCCGCCGGTGCCGACGCCCGCGACGAAGTGGGTGATCTTGCCGTCGGTGTCGGCCCAGATCTCGGGGCCGGTGGTCTCGTAGTGGCTCTGCGGGCCGCCCGGGTTGGAGTACTGGTTGGGCTTCCAGCCGCCGGGGAGCTCGCGTGCGAGCCGGTCGGAGACGCTGTAGTAGCTGTCGGGGTGCTCGGGCGCGACCGCGGTGGGGCACACCACGACCTCGGCGCCGTAGGCCTTGAGGACGTTCCGCTTGTCTTCGCTGACCTTGTCGGGGCAGACGAACACGCACTTGTATCCGCGCTTCTGTGCGACCAGGGCGAGGCCGATGCCGGTGTTGCCGGACGTGGGCTCGACGATGGTCCCGCCCGGCTTCAGCTCACCGGACGCCTCCGCGGCGTCGATCATCTTGACCGCGATGCGGTCCTTCGAGCTTCCACCCGGGTTGAGGTATTCGATCTTGGCTGCAACGGTCCCGTGGTTCTCGCCGATGACAGAAGAGAGCTTGACGAGAGGGGTGTTGCCGATCAGGTCGACGACGTGTTCCGCGATGCGCATGCCTCCATGCTCCCAGATGCCCTGATCCGATGCTCACAGACGTCCGGCACGGGGGCCCTGATCCGACTAGATTGGTGCGGACGCAGTCCGCTGGAACCCGTGAGATGAGCACCAGGTAGCGGAAAGGTGAGACCAGTGCCCAAGAGGACCTGGCAGAGCGGAGTGAAGGCCGGCGCCGCGGCTGTCGTGGCAGGTTCGAGCGCAGGCACGCTGTCGTGGGTGGCGTACTCCTATCTGATGTCCCAGGCGACGGCGGCCCGCGGTGTGATCGGGCGCAACGTCGCCAAGCCGCCGGAGGCCGACGGCGTCTACTCCCCCGGTGACGCCGTCCCCGAACGCTGGCTGCGGACTATCCCGTACGACGTCCATCTGATGATCTTCGGCGACTCGACGGCCGCCGGGGTGGGATGCCTGTCGGCGGACGAAGTTCCCGGTGTGCAGATCGCGAGGCGCCTCGCCGACGAGACCGGCAAGCGGATCCGGCTGAGCACCAAGGCCATCGGCGGCGCCACGTCCCGCGGGCTCAGCGGGCAGGTGGACGCGATGTTCGTGGCCGGACCGCCGCCGGACGCTGCGGTGATCCTGGTCGGCGCCAACGACGTCACATCGAAGAACTCGATTCGGGCGTCGGCGCGCAGACTCGGGGAAGCGGTGGAACGGCTCCGCGCCCGCGAATGCGCAGTCGTCGTCGGAACGTGCCCCGACCTCGGGGTGGTGACCGCGATCCCCCAGCCCCTGCGGACCGTCGTCCGGACGTGGGGGTTGCGCCTGGCGAGGGCGCAGGCGGCCGCGACCAGCGCGGCGGGTGGCCACCCGGTGGCGTTGGCCGACCTGCTGGCGCCGGAGTTCCTGGCGGCCCCCGACCGGATGTTCTCCTCCGACCACTTCCACCCGTCCGCGGCGGGGTACGAATTGGCGGCGATGCAGATCGTGCCCGTTCTCGCGACCGCTCTGGGCATGTGGCACGGCGGACCGCTGCCCGACCTGCCCGAGGTGTCGGAGGCCGCGGAATCACGCAAGCTGTCGACCCGAATGACCGCCTCGCTCAACCGTTTCCTGTGGCGACTCAGTGCCCGGCGACGCTCACCTGCCCGCCTCGACGAACTCCTCGCGATCGAGGAGGCGTCCGCGTCCAGGACGCGACGGGTCGCTGAGTGAGATGGCGATGTCCCCGGTGCCGCCCGGCAACGTAAGTTGTCGGGAAGGCCACAGAACGGGTGGTCTGCAACACAGTGCAGACCCCCGCAGTTGACAAAGGAGTTTTCATGCCCGAGGCAGTCATCGTCTCCGCAGTACGCTCACCGATCGGCCGAGCCATGAAGGGCTCACTCAAGACCATCCGCCCGGATGATCTGACGACGCAGATGGTGGCCGCGGCTCTGGCGAAGATCCCCGAACTCGATCCCACCGAGATCGACGACCTGCTCCTCGGCTGCGGCCAGCCCGCCGGCCAGTCGGGCTTCAACATCGCCCGCGTCGTCGCGGTGGAACTGGGCTACGACTTCCTGCCCGGCGTCACCGTCAACCGCTACTGTTCCTCCTCGCTGCAGACCACCCGCATGGCACTGCACGCGATCAAGGCCGGCGAGGGCGACGTGTTCGTCTCCGCCGGCGTCGAGTCGGTGTCCAGCTTCGTCACCGGCAACGCCGACGGCCTGCCGAACACCAAGAACCCGAGGTTCGCCGACGCCGAGGCGCGTACCGCGAAGCTCGCCGAGGGCGGCGTCGCCTGGACCGACCCGCGCGAGGACGAGCAGATTCCCGACGTCTACATCGCGATGGGCCAGACCGCCGAGAACGTCGCATCGGCCACCGGCATCACCCGCGAGGAGCAGGACCGCTGGGGCGTCCGCTCCCAGAACCGCGCGGAGGAAGCCATCAAGAACGGCTTCTTCGAGCGGGAGATCACCCCGGTCACCCTCCCCGACGGCACCGTCGTGTCCGCCGACGACGGCCCGCGCGCCGGCACCACCTACGAGGGCATCAGCCAGCTCAAGCCGGTGTTCCGCCCGGACGGCACCGTCACCGCCGGCAACGCGTGCCCCCTCAACGACGGCGCCGCCGCGCTCGTCATCATGTCCGACACCAAGGCCAAGGCCCTCGGCCTGACGCCGCTGGCCCGCATCGTGTCCACCGGGGTGTCCGGACTGTCCCCCGAGATCATGGGCCTCGGCCCGATCGAGGCCGTCAAGAAGGCCCTCGCCATCGCGGGCAAGTCCATCTCCGACATCGACCTGTTCGAGATCAACGAGGCCTTCGCGGTCCAGGTTCTCGGATCGGCTCGCGAACTGAAGATCGACGAGGACAAGCTGAACATCTCCGGCGGCGCCATCGCCCTCGGTCACCCGTTCGGCATGACCGGTGCCCGCATCACCAACACCCTGCTCAACAACCTCCGCGAACAGGACAAGACGTTCGGCGTCGAGACCATGTGCGTCGGCGGCGGGCAGGGCATGGCTATGGTCCTGGAGCGCCTGAGCTAGGCCCTCCGGGCCCGTGCGCCTTTTTGGTAGCGGTAGCGACCACAAAGGCGCACGGGCGCGAAGCGCCTACCCGAGGATGTCGGTGGCCTTGTGGTCGGCGTCGACGCCGTCGGCCATGACCACCAGTCCGTCGGAATGCTCGGCGCGGAGCGGGAGGATCTCCCGGTACGCGTCGGACGTGTACCAGCCTTCGAGGTGCTCGCGGTCGGGGAACTCGATGACGATGAACGCGCCGTCGGACGTTCCCTCGACCACGTCCTGGCGCCCGCCGTGGACGATGAACTTGCCGGAGAACGGGCGGAGGGTGCCGTCGATGCGTTCGAGGTATTCGACGATCTGCGGACCCATGTCGACGTTCTCGAGGTGGGCCATTCCGTACGCGCTCATGTCGTGCTCCTTCGGGTGGGGCTGGTTGCTGCACACGACATTCCTCCGCCGGGGTACGCGCGTCGATTACCTCCGAGGTAATCGAACCGGGCCCGCACAACAGAGAAGGCCCCCGAGAGCATGCTCTCGGGGGCCTTCTCGTGGAACTGCTAGTCGCTGTTGAAGTAGCTCAGGAGTCGCAGGATCTCGACGTACAGCCACACGAGGGTGACGGTCAGTCCGAATGCGACGCCCCATGCGGCCTTCTCCGGCGCCTGGGCGCGGATCAGCTGGTCGGCGGCGTCGAAGTCCAGCAGGAAGCTGAATGCGGCGATGCCGATGCAGACGAGGCTGAAGATGATCGCCACGGGACCGCCGTCGCGGAGGCCGAGGCCGCCTTCGGTGAAGAAGCTGGCGATCACGTTGCCGAGGGCGAGGACGACGACACCGATGAGGGCGCCGATGATCATCCGTGTCAGGCGGGGTGTGACTCGGATCGCGCCCGTCTTGTAGACGACGAGCATGCCGAAGAACACGCCGAACGTGCCGAGTACGGCCTGGGCGATGAGCGCCGCTCCGCCGACTCCACCGAACGTGATGTCGGTGAACATGAACGACAGGGCGCCGAGGAACAGACCCTCCGCCACCGCGTAGGCGAGAACGATGCCCGGGTTGTCCATCTTGCGGCCGAACGTGGCCACGAGGACCAGCACGAGACCGACGAGGCCACCACCGATGACCAGCGGGGTCGCGAGGTTCGCGTCGTTGCTCACCAGGAAGTAGGAGATGATCGCCGATACCGTGAGCACGCCGAGCGTGACACCCGTCTTGGTGACGACGTCGTCGATGGTCATCGAACGGTAGTCGGGGCCCGTCCGGTAGGGCTCGGCCTGCGTGTACTGGGGCTGGCCGAACTGCTGCGTGACCTGCGCTGCGCCGGCCGTCGTAGATCCGAACGAGGCGTATCCGCCGCTGCCCTCTTGTTTGGGCAGGTTGCGGAACACCGGGTTACTGGTGGTGCGCACCGTGCACATCCCTTCTCGTGGCTCGCCGGGTGGATCCGGGTTTCTTGTACGTTGAACGTCCCGCACCCACCGCAAGTTCCCGTTCGTCGCTTTCGGGTCGGACAATTCGGACTCTACCGGTGCCGTGGGGACACCCGCCAGACGAGGCACGGGTCGGCGCGGCGGTCAGGCCACCGATCGGGTGACGGTGAATTTGGGATTCCGGCCGACGACGTCCGTCGGACCGACGAGCCGCCGCAACCGGCCCCGGTACCCGAGATGCGAGTTGTACACGGTCCACAACTCGCCGCCGGGCCGGAGCACGCGCCCGGCTTCGGTGAACATCTTCGACGCGCCGCCGGTGTGGACGGCCGCGCCGACGTGGAACGGCGGGTTGCACAGGACGACGTCCTGGCTGTCGGTGGCGAGGGTGGATATGGCGTCGTCGCGCAGCGTGCTGACCCGTCCGTCGAGTCCGTTGGCGCGGGCGGTGGCGGCCGCCGACGCCACCGCGGCCGACGACTGGTCGGTGGCGATCACCGACACTTCCGGGAGGAGCCGGGCGAGGCTGACGGCGAGAATGCCCGTTCCGCAGCCGAGGTCGACCGCGGCCCGCGCACCGGGGTTCACGCGCGGAAGGAAGTCGAGGAGGTACCGGGTCCCGATGTCCAGCTTGGGGCCGGCGAACGCTGCCCCGTACGAGACGACGTCCAGCCCGATCTCGGCGAGATGATCGGTGACGGGGTATGTCTGCTGCGCCACCTCCACCGGGCCACTCGCGATCAGCACCCGCGACTTCTGCCTGCCGAGGGTCGCGCGGACGTCGGAGAACGAGCGCCCGAGCACGTCGTTCATGGCGGTGGAGATGTGCTTGTTGCGTCCACCCGCGTAGACGACGACGGACGGGTCGGCGTGGCGGGCGATCGCCTCGGCGACCTCGGTGAGTTCGGCGAGGCTCCGCGGCAACTGCATCAGCACGACCGTTGCGCCCGCGAGCAGCTCCTCACCGAGCGCACACGCCCGGTAGCGGTCGGCGAGCCCGACCGTCGCGGCGTTGGCGGCGAGCGCCAGTTCGCCGGTCAGCGGGTCCTGGTGCACGCGGATCCCGGTGGAGCCGTGCGTCGCCGCGGCGCCGAGGGTGAGTGCACCGTAGTGGTCGCCGATCACGGCGACCGTCCCGGGGAGGGCCGCCGACAGGGCCGCCGCGGCCTCGTCGAGGATCAGGCGGTCGGCGGCGTCGACGGCCGTCAGGTTGGGGGCCTCGACGTCGGGACGGCGGCGGAGGCGGGCGAACAGTGCGTCCCGGTCGAACACTTCGGAGTCGAGCACGTTACTGCGACACCCACTGCGCGACGTTGGCGACGGGTTCCCGGTGGGTGCGGAATCCGTTGACGGGGTTCTCGGTGTCGGGGTAGCCGAACGAGATCGCGCAGACGACCCTGCGGTCCTCGTCGAGCGAGAAGAAGTCGTGGATGAACCGCGAACTTCCCGCGACGGCGGCCTGCGGAATGGTCGCGACCCCGAGGCTCTGCGCGGCGAGGAGGAACGTCTCGACGTACAGGCCGCAGTCCACGGCGCCGTACGTGCCGAGTGCCTCGTGGGTGGTAACGATCGCGACGTGCGGCGCGCCGAACAGGTCGAAGTTCTTCATCGTCTGCTCGGCCGACGCGGCCCGGTCGCCGGGCGCGATGCCGACGCTGGAGTACAGCTGCATGGCGCACTCCCGGCGGCGTTGCTTGTGCTCGCCGACGTATTCGCGGGGCCACTCGAAGTCGGACTCCTGCGGGTGGGTGCGGACGTACTCCGCCAGCCCGGAACGGAACCGCTCGGTCCCCTCCCCCTCGGTGATCGCGACCTGCCACGGCTGCGTGTTGCACCACGACGGCGTCTGCTGCGCGAGCTCGAGGATCCGCTCGATCACCTCGCGCGGCACCTGCGTCGGTAGGTAAGCCCTGCAACTGATCCGCGCGTCGAGGAGCTGGGCCAGGGTCCGCTCGGCCAGGCTCGTGTCCGCTGCCGCAATGCCGGTATCCGTCACCGTCGAATTCTCCTCGGGTCTACTCGTTCTCGAACACCGCTCTCTGTGTCGTGCGACCGCGATATGCTGGCGTCAGTGCACCGAGAAGGTGATTTCATTGAGTGTGCCACGACACCCGGAAAGCAGTTCCGGGCCGACCGACTCGGATCCGCAGGCTACCAAGCGGATCGTCGTGACCGACATCGTCGCGGAGCTGTCGTCGGAAGGATTCGACGACGCCCGCGAGATCGGCCGGGGAGGGTTCGGGGTCGTCTACCGCTGCCTCCAGACCGCGCTCGATCGCACGGTCGCGATCAAGGTGCTGTCCTCCGATCTGGACGGCGAGGACCGCGAACGCTTCCTGCGGGAACAGCGTGCGATGGGAAAATTGTCGGGGCATCCCCACGTGGTCGACATCCTGCAGTCCGGGGTGACGCGCAGCGGCAGGCCGTACATCGTGATGCCGTACCACTCGCGCAATTCGCTGGACGCCTGGATTCGCCGCGAAGGGCCGCTGCCGTGGAGTGAAACGCTGCGCGTCGGCGTGAAGCTGGCGGGCGCTCTGGAGACGGCGCACCGGCTCGGCACCCTGCACCGCGACGTGAAACCCGCCAACATCCTGCTCACCGGATACGGCGAACCGCAGCTCACGGACTTCGGCATCGCGCGGGTCACGGGTGGATTCGAGACCACGTCGAGCATGATCACCGGTTCGCCCGCGTTCACGGCGCCGGAGGTCCTCCGGGGTGACGCACCGTCCGCGGCCTCCGATGTGTACAGCCTGGGCGCCGCCCTGTTCTGCCTGCTCACCGGGCATGCCGCGTTCGAGCGGCGGAGCGGGGAGCGGCTCGTCGCGCAGTTCCTCCGCATCGCCACGCAACCGGTTCCGGACCTGCGGGGCGAGGACATTCCCGACGACGTGTGCTCGGCCGTCGAGCGCGCCATGGCCGAGGAACCGACCGACCGCCCGGCTTCGGCCGCGGAGTTCGGCCAGGAACTCCGCGACATCGAGCGCAGGCACGGGCTCGATGTCGACGAGATGGCGCTCCCCGCCGCGGCCGACGAGTTTCCGCGCACCGATCACACGTCGACGCCGACCACGCAGTCCTCGACGTCCGGGCACAGTCGCAGCTACCGCCGGCGGTCGGGTGCCACCCCGCCGAGCGCCGCGGCCCGCTTCCGGCCGCCGACCCCGATGCGGTCCCTGGTGGAGCGCACCCGCCTCCTGGATCTGCTCCGAATGGGTCAGAGGAGGCGGTTGACGCTCATCCACGCGCCCGCCGGCTTCGGGAAGAGCACGGTGGCGGCCCAGTGGCGCGACGTGCTGATCGAGGACGGCGCCGCCGTCGCCTGGCTGACGGTGGACAACGACGACAACAACGTCGTGTGGTTCCTGTCCCATCTCGTCGAGGCGATCCGCCGGGCCGAGCCGACCCTGGCGGACGAGCTGGGGCAGGCGCTCGACGAGAACGGCGCCGAAGCGGAACGGTATGTGCTGACCTCGCTGGTGAATCAGGTCCACGACAGCAGGCGTCACGTGGTGGTGATGATCGACGACTGGCATCGCGTCACGTCGCCGGACACGATCGCCGCGATGGACTTCATCCTGGAGAACGGCTGCCACCACCTGCAGATGGTGGTGAGCAGCCGAAGCCAGGCAGGGCTTCCGCTGGCCAAGATGCGGGTGCGTGACGAGCTCGTCGAAATCGATTCCGTGGCTTTGCGCTTCGACATCACCGAGTCACAGCGGTTCCTGGTCGACCTCGGTGGACTGCACCTGGAGGACTCCGACGTGGAGGCACTGGAGGAGACCACGGACGGGTGGGTGGCGGCGCTGCAACTGGCGTCGCTGTCGCTGCGTGATCGCACCGATCCCGGCGACCTCATCCGGCACATGTCGGGCCGGCACCACGCGATCGGAGAGTACCTGGCGGAGAACGTGCTCAGCACGCTCGAGCCTGCGCTGCTCGACTTCATGCTGGCCACGTCCGTCACCGAGCGGGTGTGCGGCGACCTCGCCTGCGTGCTGGCGAACGTGACCCGCGGTCAGGCCCTGCTCGAGCAGGTCGAATCGCGCGACCTGTTCCTGCGCAGCCTCGACGAGGACCGGGAGTGGTTCGAGTACCACCATCTGTTCGCCGAGTATCTCCGCCGGCGCCTCGAACGCGATCATCCGTCGCGCATCGCGGACCTGCACCGCGCGGCCGCGCACTGGTTCGCCGACCACCACTACGTCAGCGACGCAGTGGATCACGCGTTGGCGGCGGGCGATCGCGACGTGGCCGTCGCGGTGGTCGAGGAGCAGGGCATGTACCTGGTGGAGCACTCGCGGATGGTTGCGCTGCTCGGCCTCGTCGACAAGTTGCCGCGGCCGCTGGTCGAGTCCAGTCCCCGCATCCAGATCGCGGTCGCGTGGGCGAACATCCTCCTGCAACGGGTGGCGCCGACGCTGCGGTCGCTGTCGCTGGTCGCGTCGGCCCTCGAGTCCTCGACACTGAGTGACACCGAGCAGGCGGACATCCGAGTCGAGGCCGACATCGTCCGCGCCGTGATCGCGGTGTCGTCCGATCGCATCGCCGGAGTCCCCGACCTCATCGCCGAATGCCTGGCCCGCCCGGAAACCCTACGCGCGTGGGTGGTTTCGGCGGGGTCGAATCTCGCATCCGCCGTCGCGATCGCCCAATTCGATTTCGTGGAGGCGCGCCGCCTGCAGGAGTGGGCGACCGGGTACCACCAGCGGACCGTCGGACCGTTCAGCACGATGTACGGGTACAGCTTCGCCGGCATCGCCGCGATGGAACAGCTCGACATCGCCGCGGCCGAGGACAACTTCCGGCTGGCCGTGCAGACCGCGACGAAGTCGGCAGGCACCCACTCGCATGCCGCACGACTTGCAGGCGCGCTCCTCGGCGAGCTGATGTACGAACTGGGCCATCTCGACGAGGCCGAACGACTCCTCGACGAGAGCTACGAGCTCGGGCCCGAGGGCGGCATAGTCGATTTCATGATCGCCCGCTTCGTCACGGGCGCGCGACTGAAGGCGGGGCGTGGCGACGTCGTGTCCGCTGCCCGCCACCTCGACGAGGGTGCGTCCGCGGCGGCGTCGCTGGGACTTCCCCGGCTGCGGGCCCGGGTCGAGAACGAGCGGGTCCGGCTCGGTCTGCCCGCGTCACCCCAGCCGGCGGCCGGTGACGGGAAGGCGACCCGGGTACCCGATTTCGGTTTCGCCGAGATCGTCGCGCAGCTCGACGACGCCACCGAGATCCGGAAGCAGTCGGCCGTCGAGCCCGACATCGCGTGTCGCCGCGCCGAGGAATGGGTGCGCCGGGTCGAACAGGAGAGCCGGCCGCGGGCGGCCATGCAGGCCAGTCGCCTGCTCGTCGCCTGCCTGGTCGCGGCGGGCCGGGTCGACGAAGCGAAGCCGGTGCTCGCGTCCATCGCCGCGACGTGTGCACGAATCGGCTTCGTGCGCTATCTGATCGACGGCGGGCCGCGCATGGTGCCCGCGCTGACGGCCCTCCTCGAGGACAGGCGGGCCGGCCGCTGGCAGTCCGACTGGCCGGATGTTCCGGAAGAGTTCCTGGTTGCGGCGCTGGAGACGGCCACAGCGGTCGAGAGTTAGCGTGCGCTTTCTTGACTAATTCAAGAAACGATGGTGCAGTGTGACCGTGAACACACACGAGGACGGGAGACGGCCACCACCACGTCGCGTCCCGTGAGTGTGGTTCGATCCGCGACGTCGACTGTTCATCGGCGAAGCCTCTTGCCCGACAGTCAGTTCCAGAAAACCCAGAGCGACAGCCAGCAACGAAGGGATCCACTGTGAGCCGAGAGACCACTGCGAACACCAGCGACAAGCTCACCACGGCCGTAGGCGCACCCGTGCCCGACAACCAGAACGTCGTGACCGCCGGGCCACGCGGGCCGCAGTTGCTGCAGGACGTCTGGTTCCTCGAGAAGCTCGCACATTTCGACCGCGAGGTCATTCCGGAACGTCGCATGCACGCCAAGGGTTCCGGGGCGTACGGAACGTTCACCGTCACGAACGACATCACCCGGTACACCAGCGGGAAGATCTTCTCCGAGGTCGGCAAGAAGACCGAGCTGTTCGCCCGCTTCTCCACCGTCGCCGGTGAGCGCGGCGCCGCCGACGCCGAGCGCGACATCCGCGGCTTCGCGGTCAAGTTCTATACCGAAGAAGGCAACTGGGACCTCGTCGGCAACAACACCCCGGTCTTCTTCTTCCGCGACCCGCTGAAGTTCCCCGACCTCAACCACGCCGTCAAGCGTGACCCCCGCACGAATCTGCGGAGCCCCGACAACAATTGGGACTTCTGGACGTCGCTGCCCGAGTCGCTGCACCAGGTCACCATCGTGATGAGTGACCGCGGCATCCCCTCGTCGTACCGGCACATGCACGGATTCGGTTCGCACACCTTCAGTTTCATCAACGCCGAGGGCGAACGCTTCTGGGTGAAGTTCCACCACCGCGTGCAGCAGGGTGTCGAGAACCTCACCGACGCCGAGGCCGAGGCCCTGGTCGGCGCCGACCGCGAGAGCCACCAGCGGGACCTCTTCGACGCCATCGAGGCCGGCAATTTCCCGAAGTGGAAGCTGTGCGTGCAGATCATGCCCGAGGCCGACGCCGACACGGTCCCCTACCACCCGTTCGACCTGACGAAGGTGTGGCCGAAGGCCGACTACCCGCTCATCGAGGTCGGCGAATGGGAACTCAACCGCAACCCCGACAACTACTTCGCCGAGGTCGAACAGGCAGCGTTCAACCCGGCGCACGTCGTGCCCGGCATCAGCTTCTCCCCGGACAAGATGCTCCAGGGCCGGTTGTTCTCCTACGGTGACGCGCAGCGCTACCGCCTCGGTGTGAACAACTTCCAGATCCCGGTCAACGCGGCCCGTTGCCCGGTGAGCAACTTCCACCGCGACGGTGCCATGCGGGTCGACGGCAACAACGGTGGCACCCTGCACTACGAGCCGAACAGCTACGGCAAGTGGCAGGAGCAGAGCCGGTACCGCGATCCCGCGCAGGGCGTGGGCGCGTTCGCCGACCGGTTCAACTTCCGCGAGGACGACGACGATTACTTCTCGCAGCCGCGCGTGTTGTTCAACAACATGAGCGACGAGCAGAAGCAGGTGTTGTTCGAGAACACCGCGCGGGCCATCAACGGCGCGTCGCAGCAGGTCGTGCAGCGGCACATCGACAACTGCACCCAGTGCGACCCGGCCTACGGCGAGGGCGTCGCGAAGGCGATCTCCGCGCTGGGCTGAGAACACCCGGGTCCGCCCGGTCCGGGATCGCCCCGGACCGGGCGGACTCTTCTGCCACGAACAGGGTCTGCCGCGGCATATCGTGGACTTCCGGACTCTTTCCGTGGGAGGACTGATGACCGATCCGTCGCCGCAGGACGGGACCCCCCGTTTCAGCGGTCTGCGTGCCCTGTTCGTCAACTGCACCCTGAAGCGGTCTCCCGAAGTGAGCAACACCCAGGGGCTGATCGACCGCAGTGTCGGCCTGATGGAGCAGGAGGGGGTCTCGGTCGACCAGATCCGGGCGGTGGACCACGACATCGCGACCGGCGTGTACCCGGACATGACCGAGCACGGATGGCCGAGCGACGAATGGCCCCCACTGTTTCAGCGGGTGCTGGACGCCGACATCCTGGTCCTGGCCGGTCCGATCTGGCTCGGCGACAACGGTTCCGTCACGAAGCAGGTGATCGAGCGACTGTACGGTTGCTCGTCGATTCTCAACGACCACGGCCAGTACGCCTACTACGGGCGCGCCGGGGGTTGCCTGATCACCGGCAACGAGGACGGTGTCAAGCATTGCGCGATGAACGTCCTCTACAGCCTCCAGCATCTCGGATACATGATCCCACCGCAGGCAGACGCCGGATGGATCGGTGAGGCCGGCCCGGGCCCCTCGTATCTCGACGAAGGGTCGGGCGGCCCGGAGAACGATTTCACCAACCGCAACACCACGTTCATGACGTACAACCTGATGCACGTCGCCGCGATGTTGAAGAAGGCCGGCGGGTTCCCCGCGTACGGAAATCAACGTTCGGAGTGGGACGCGGGTTGCCGACCCGACTTCGCCAACCCGGACTACCGCTGATCCGCCCCATCCGAGAGGGAAATCATGTGCCGATTGTTCGGGTTGTCCGCCGCCCCTCATCGCGTCCGCGCATCGTTCTGGCTGCTGGACGCCCCGGACAGCCTGGCGCAGCAGAGTCACCGCGAGCCGGACGGCACCGGACTCGGCACGTTCGCGGAGGACGGAACTCCGATGGTGGAGAAGCAACCGCTCGCCGCATACGAGGACACGGAGTTCGCGCAGGAGGCGAAGCATCGGTATTCGGCCACGTTCGTCGCGCACATCCGTTTCGCGACCACGGGTGACCTGCTTCCCCAGAACACCCATCCGTTCGCCCAGGACGGTCGCGTGTTCGCCCACAACGGCGTGGTCGAGGACCTGCCGAAACTCGAGGCGGAACTGGGCCCCGACCTCGCGCTCGTTCACGGCGACACCGACTCCGAACGCGTCTTCGCCCTCGTGACCAGTCACATCGGCAGGAACGGCGGCGACGTCACCGCCGGCATCACCTCGGCCGCCCGATGGCTGGCCGACAACGTGCCGATCTACGCGCTCAACATCCTGCTGACCACACCCGGCGAACTGTGGGCGCTACGGTACCCGGACACCCACGACCTGCTTTTCCTCGAGCGGCGCGCGGGCGGTCCGAGCGGTGGTCGCCACCTCCAGCACGCGAGCACTCCCGGCCGGATCCGTGCCAGGTCCGAGCATCTCGCCGAGCATCCGGCGGTGGTCGTCGCCAGCGAGCAGATGGACGAGGATCCCGGCTGGACGCCGCTGCAGTCGGGCGAACTGCTCCACGTCGACCGCGACCTCACCGTCACCCGGGAGGTGATCGTCGATCGCCCACCCCGTTACCCGATCCGCCTCGCCGACCTCAATGCCCGCGCCGCGGCCGCGCAGACCGAGAAGTAATACCGGCGTCGATCAGAACTCGATCCGAACGTGCTCGCTGACGGGGCGGGCCTGGCACGCGAGGATGTAGCCGCTCGCGATGTCCTCGGGATCGAGGATCGACGCGTTGTCCATGTCCACCTCTCCCTGGACCACCGTGCATGCGCAGGAACCGCATTCGCCCTCGCGGCACGAGAAGGGGACGTCGAGGCCCTTCGACAGCATGACGTCGACCAGTGTCGCCTGGCGCGGCCAGCTCAGGCTGTGCGCTTCGCCGTCGAGTTGCACCTCGACCGTCGACGTTCCCGCTTCCGTGTCCGGCAGTTCCTCGACCACAACCTCTGCAAACGGATCCCCGGACAGGGAGGTGAACACCTCGGCGTGCACCCGGTCGCGCGGGACGCCGGCGAGTGCGAGCGACTCGTGGATCGCGTCCATGAAGGGACGCGGTCCGCACAGGTAGGCGCGGTGATCCCGGAACCGGTCCGACAGATTCGCCAGCTGGCGCGGTGTCGGCAGGCCCTGCACGCTCTCGAGCCAGTGGACTACGGTCAGCCGGTGTTCGTGGCGGGCCGCGAGCTCCCGCAACTCGTCGGCGAAAATGACCGACTTCTCGTCCCGGTTCGCGTACACCAGAACGACTTTCCCGTTGCCTTCGCTGAGCGCCGACTTGAGGATCGACATCACCGGGGTGATTCCGCTGCCCGCGGCGAACAGGATCAGGTCTTCGTCCAGGCTGGCCGGAGTGAACACGCCCGCGGGAGGCAGGACCTCGATGCGGTCGCCGACGCCGACGTTGTCGCACAACCAGTGCGAACCGTAGCCGCCTGCGGTGCGTTTGATCGTCACCTTCGGCAGGTCGTCGGTGAACGGCGAACTGGCCAGCGAGTAGCACCGGGCGACGGATCCCGTCCGGTCGCTCGGGATACGCAGCGTCAGGAACTGTCCGGGCTTGTAGGCGAATTCGTGCCTACGCTCGTCGGGGACGTCGAACACCAGAGACCGGGCGTCCGACGTCTCCTCCACGACAGCGGCCACGGTGACCACTACTGATCGCGAACTGCGTGGTGTTTCAACGGTCGTCATCGCGACGGTGCCCTCTCGCTACGGTAATTCGATCCTGCCGAAACTAGTGCACATCGACGGCGGCGGCCGCAGCTCTTCCCGCTGTGCGGGACCCGGATCATCGCCGTCACCCCCAACGGGACTGCCCGCCGTCCAGGGGGATGGTGGCCCCGGTGAGGTACCCGGCGTCGTCGCTCACCAGGAACACGACGGCGCGCCCGATGTCGGTTTCGGCGTCGCCGACGCGTCCGAGCGGGATGCCCGCCACGAACTCCGCCGCCTCGTCCGGGTTCCGCTCCATCCACCGCGCGAGGCCCGGACTCTTGGCGTGCGGGGCCACGGACAGCACCCGGATGCCGTCCCGGCCCCACTCGCACGCCGCCGACCTGGTCAGCGAACGCATCCCCTCCTTGATCGAGCCGTAGGCACCGTAGTTGCTCGCGTCCCAGCGCACGGCCGCCGACGTGACGAGGTTGACGATCACGCCGCCACCGCGCGACTTCATGTGCGGATGGCACGACTGCATCATGCGCAGCGTCGCGAGTGGTCCCGTCGCGAACGACCGCTCGTACTCCTCGTCGATCACCGACAGGATCGGTCCCGGTGTGCAGTCGTTGGCGTTGTTGACCAGGATGTCGACGCCGCCGAACACGTCCACGGTCCGCTCGACGGCGGACGCGATGTCCGCGCGCCTGCTGACGTCGCACACCACCGGTTCGCCGCGGGCGCCGAGTTCGGCGAGTCGCTCGCACGTGCCGTGCAGTTTCGATTCGGTCCGGCCGGCGACGGCGATCGCCGCGCCCTCCCGGGCGAGGGCCAGGGCGATTCCCTGCCCGATCCCCTGACCCGCACCCGTGATCAGCGCGACCTTGCCGTCGAGTTTGCCCATGTCCACTCCCGTTCCCCTACTATCCAACCAAGCATTCGCTTGTTCTCGGCTTCGTGCCGATTCACCCGATCTCGTTCGAGCGCCAGTTCTCCTCGCGCTCCCTCACTCCGAAGGTTTCCCGTGACAATCCCCCCTCCTCTCGATTTCAGTGGCCGCACCGTCGTCGTGACCGGCGGAACCAAGGGCATCGGTTTCGTCGTCGCCAAATCGTTTCTCGCCGCGGGTGCAAACGTGCTCGTGTGCGGCCGGAGCGCACCGGACACCCTGCCCGCGCACGGTGATCGGACCGCCGCGTTCCGCGCGACCGACGTCCGCGACCACGCCGACGCCGCCGCCCTGATCGACGAGGCCGTCGCGCGGTACGGCCGCCTCGACGTCCTCGTCAACAATGCGGGTGGTTCGCCCGATGCCGACGCGGCCACCGTCTCGCCGCGCTTCGTCGAGAAGATCGTCGCGCTGAATCTGCTGGCGCCCTTCACCGTCGCCCAGGCCGCCAATGCGGTGATGCAGCAGCAGTCCGACGGCGGTGCCATCGTCAACATCGGCAGCGTCTCCGCCCACGATCCGCAACCCGGCACCGCCGCGTACAGCGCCGCGAAGGCCGGCCTGCTGGTTCTGACGAAAGCGCTTGCGCTCGAGTGGGCTCCGAAGGTCCGCATCAACCACATCACCACGGGTCTCATTCGCACCGAGAGCGCGGCGTCCGTCTACGGTGACGACGGCGGCGCCGCCGTCACCCGGACCCTGCCGATGGGGCGGATGGCGGTGCCGTCCGACATCGCGGACGCCTGCCTGTTCCTGGCGAGCGCGCAGGCGTCGTACGTGAGCGGCGCGGATCTCGCCGTCCACGGCGGCGGCGAGTATCCCGCGCGGTATCTCGCCACCCACTCCTGACCTCCTCGCCGAATGTCACATCGG
>NZ_JBLWIT010000145.1:133734-316659 GCF_048381435.1 Rhodococcus mengyinensis
GTTGAACTGCGCCGATGTGACATTCGGCGACGAAGGGACGAACGTGCGGTCAGCCGAATGCGGCGCGAGCGCCGGCGATGAGCGGCCGGTCGTCCCGGACGAGTTCGAACGACGCATCACCCGCCTCACCCCACGCCCGCAACGACGGCGCGTCGCCCGGGTAGACCGGTGCGGCGAACCGTCCCTCCAGCCGGACGAGGTCGGCCGGGTGGACGTCCAGCGCCCGCGCGAGTTCCAGCGTGCTCGCGGCGAGGGTGCACAGCCCGTGCATGATCGGCCGGGGCTGCCCGATCCGCTCGGCCGCCGCCGGGTCGATGTGGATGTGGTGCCGGTCGCCGGTCAGCCGGTACAGCGCCGCCTGGTTCGCCGCGGTCTGCAGCACAGTCGTCGAGACCGGTTCCCCCTCGGGCCGAGCCGGTTTCGCGGGACCGCGATCGCCACCGAAACCGCCGGCACCGGGCGCGAACAGCGACCAGGTGGCGACGAAGAACTCGGACTCGACGCGCACCTCGAACACGGCCGCCGAACCCTTGTCCCACACCTCGCCGACCGACGCCGACAACGCGATCTCACCGCGACGCGGAAGCGGCGCGAGCACCGCCAGTTCCTGCGATCCGTGCAGCGCCGTCTTCGTGTCGAAGGCGCCCCGCGACCCCAGTTCGTCCGGCGCCCACTGTGCCAGGGTGAGAGCGAACGTCGGCAGCACCCGCAGACGCTCCTCGAAGACGAGGTCCAGTTCGGTGGCCCGCGCACCCACCGACAGTGCGTACAGGATGGCGTCGCGCTCGTCGTACCTCACGGTGCGGGTGCCGAGGTCGGTCCCTCGCCACGCTCCTGCCGTCGTGCGCTCGGTTGTCGTCATGATCAGTCCTCTCTGCCCAGGATCAGGCCGCTGGTGGGCACGGCGGTGCCCGCGGTCACCAGCACGTTGCCGATGCCGTCCGGTTGGGTGGTCGACGTTCCCCGGATCAGGCGAACCGCCTCGGCGATCCCGTTGACGCCGTGCAGATAGGCCTCGCCGATCTGGCCGCCGTGGGTGTTCGCCGGGAGTCGGCCGCCGACCTCGAGGTTGCCGTCCCGGATGAAGTCCTTCGCCTCGCCCGGGTCGCAGAACCCGAGTTCCTCGAGTTGCGGGAGGACGAGCGGAGTGAAGTGGTCGTAGAGGATCGCCGCGGAGACGTCGTCGGGCGTGAGACCGCTCTGCCGGTAGAGTTGCCTGCCCACGAGGCCCATTTCGGGTATTCCGGTGATGTCGGGCCGGTAGTAACTGGCCATCATGTGCTGGTCCTTGCCCGAGCCCTGCGCGGCGGCCTTGACGATCGCCGGGATGGTGCGGAGGTCCTTGGCGCGTTCGGCAGAGACGACGACGAGGGCCTGACCGCCGTCGGTTTCCTGGCAGCAGTCCAGTAGGTGCAGCGGTTCGGCGATCCACCGCGACTTCTGGTGGTCGTCGAGGGTGATGGGCCGCCCGCGGAACCAGGCGGCGGGGTTGTCGGCGGCGTGCTTGCGTGCGACGACCGCGACCCGGCCGAAGTCCTCACTCGTGGCGCCGTACCGATGCATGTACCGGCGGGCGAACATCGCCACCCACTGGGCGGGCGTCGACAGTCCCTGCGGGGTCAGCCAGGCGTACGCCGCCCGGTCCGCGGTGCTGTCCATCGGGCGGTCGTGCTGCCCGAGTCCGTAACGCACACCGGACCGTTCGTTGAACGCGCGGTAGCAGACGACGACGTCCGCGATGCCGGTGGCGACGGCCATCGCCGCCTGCTGAACGGTGGCGCACGCGGCGCCGCCGCCGTAACCGATGCGGGAGAAGAACTTCAGTTCACCGATGCCCGTGTTGCGGGCGACGAGCACCTCCCCGTTCGTCTCCGCGGTGTACGTGGACAGTCCGTCGACCTCGGACGGGTCGATACCCGCGTCGGCGAGTGCGGCGACGATCGCCTCGCACGCCAGTTGCAGTTCGCTTCGTCCCGAGTGCTTGGAGAATTCGGTGGCGCCGATGCCGACGATGGCGGCGGCGCCCGACAGGGGGCTGGTCACAGGTCTCCTCGTCCAGGCCAGGCGACGACGACGGTGCCGGTGGCGTGGTCACCGAGGCTGTTCGCGCCGCGGATCTTCACGGTCACGAGGCCGTCGTCCTTCGCGACCACCTCACCGGTCAGGGTCATCGCGTCGCCGGGGTAGTTGGGGGCACCGAGCTTCACCGCGATCCGGCGCAGCGACGCGTGCGCGCCCGCCCAGTCGGTGACGAACCGCCCCACCAGCCCGTTGGTGGTGAGGATGTTCATGAACACGTCCTTCGACCCCCGCTCCACCGCCAGCGCCGGGTCGTGGTGGACGTCCTGGAAGTCGCGGGTGGCGAGGGCGGTGGCGACGATCAGGGTGCGGGTCAGCGGAATCACCAGCTCCGGCAGCCGGTCGCCGATCGTGACGGCGTCGTAGGTCGTGGCGCCGACGGTCGCGGTCATGCGACCACCTCGACCCCGGCCGCCAGCTGCGCGCCCAGACGTGCCAGGTCAGAGCCGGCTCCGCCGAGGGTGGCGGCGAGCTGTTTGCCCCACAGCAGGTGCCGGTGCACCGGGTAGTCGGTGTCGACGCCGATTCCGCCGTGCAGGTGCTGGGTGCGGTGGACGACCCGCTGCCCGCCGTCGGTCGCCCACCATTTCGCAACCAGCACAGCGGTTCCCGGATCTTCCCCGCTCGCGAGGAGCCACACGGCCTGCCACAGCGTCACCCGCATGGCCTCGAGGTCGATGTAGCAGTCCGCGAGCTGATGGGTGACGGCCTGGAACGTCGCAAGCGGGCGGCCGAACTGGGTGCGCCCGTTGAGGTACGTGACGGCCTGACGCACCGCGCCCTCCCCGACGCCCAGTTGCAGGGCGGCGACCGCCAGTTCCGCCCGTTCGATCAGCCACCGCACCGCGCTACCGTCCGCGGGGCCGACCGGTTCCGCGGGCGCCGCGTCGAACGTGATGTTCGCGCAGATCTCGTGGGTGGTCGACTCCGCCTGCTGCGCCGTCACGCCCGCGGCCCCCGGGCGCACCAGGAACAGCGCCGGACCACTGTCGGTGGCCGCGGAGACGAGGAGGCGTTCGGCCAGGTGCGCCACGGGTACCGCGGCCTTGGCGCCATGCACCTGCCACCGGCCGTCCACCTCGCGTGCCGTCGTCGCCGGATCGCCCGCGACGTACGGTCCGAACTCCTCGAGCCCGACCGTGAGGATCAGGCCGCCGTCGGCCGCCGCGGGGACCAGCGCGGCGCGTTGGTCCGGCGTCCCGAACTCGGCGATCGCGAGCGCGCCCAGCGCGTGTGGCCACAACGGAACTGGCGCCACGGTCCGGCCCTGCTCCTCGAGCAGGACGTACAGTTCGGCGAGTCCCATGCCGCCGCCGCCGAGGTTCTCGGGCAGGGCGATGCCGAGCAGCCCGGTGGTGGCCAGTTCGCGCCACAGTTCCCGGTCGATCCGGTCGGCGCTCGATTCGACGTCCTTGATCCGCTCGGGTCGCGACGTGGCAGCGAACACGTCCGCGGCCAGTCCGCGCACCGCTTCCTGCTCCTCGCCGAATATGAAATCCATCAGTGGTCCTCCGATGCAGCGGGCCGGAACGCGGGAAGTGTGAGTTCCGGGTCGGCGTCGATCCAGTCCAGTTCCACGGGCATTCCGATGTGCACGTGACCGGGTTCGACGCCTGTCATGTTGGCGATCAGGCGGGTGCCTTCCTCGAGTTCGATCACCGCGACGATCAGTGGGTAGTCGAAGGCATCGATCTTCGGGTGGTGATTGACGACGAACGTGTAGACGGTGCCCCGCCCCGACGCGTCGACGGTGTCCCACTCGGTGGAGCGGCACTCCCCGCACATCGGCCCGGTCGGGTGCCGCAGCACACCGCAGCTCGTGCACCGCTGAATGACGAGGCGGTGCTCGCGTGCGGCCGCGAACCAGAAGGCGTTGTCGTCGTTGAGAGCGGGCCGCGGGCGAAGCGGGCGCGGGGCCGGACGTTCGGCAGGCCGGAATCGGAGTGTCCGCCACCGCTGGGTTCCGACGATCTCGCCGTCGCCGTTGCGGTACGTCTTGAGGGTGGTGACGAAATGTCCGGCGCCGAGACCGGTCTGCTTCTCCGCGGAGACGGACTCGACCACCTCGGTCGTGCTCACCCGGTCGCCGGGGCGCAGTTCGGCGAAGTATTCCTGGTCGGAATCGGTGGCGACGACGGACGTGAATCCCGCCTCGTCGAGTGTGGCGATCAGTTCCGTCCAGACCGGTGACGGGTCGGCGCCGGACATCTTGTCGGCGAATGTGCGCATCGTCCACACCTGCAGCATCTGGGCGGGTGCGACGGCGCCGCCGCGGCCGGTGGCGCGCGCGGCGTCGTCGTCGAGGTAGACCGGGCTCGTGTCGCCCATCGCCTCGGCCCAGTGCCGGATCATGGGCGTGTTCACCGGGTCGGGACCCCAGGTGGCCGGGACGATCGTCCGTCCCTCGAAGGCGCGGAGCCGGGTGAGGAGTTCGCTCATTTCACCCTCGTCTCGCGGGCGAGTCCGAGGCCGAGGGTGCCGACCATGTCGCGGAGCACCTCGTTGACGCCGCCGCCAAACGTGTTCACCACGCTTTGACGCGAGATCTGTTCGATCTGGCCGGCGAGGATCGCGCCCGGCGAACCCGGACGCAGCCGTCCGGCGGCACCGAGGATCCCGAGCAGCGTGCGATAGACGTCGACGTGGGTTTCGGTGCCGTAGGTCTTGGTGGCGCCGGCGTCGGCCCCCGACAACGCATCCCGCGCTACCGCGGCGGTCATCTTCCAGTTCAGTAGTCGCATCGCCTCGAGCTTCGCGTGCGTGCGCGCGAAGTCCATCTGCACCCACGGAATGTCGAGTGCCCCGTTCTGCCCGGCCCAGTCGAGGACCTGGTGCCACAGGCCGAGCGTGCGGCCGCCGAGCGCGGCGAGCCCGATGCGTTCGTGATTGAGCTGCGCGGTGATCAGCTGCCAGCCACCGTCGACGTCGCCCACGACGTCCTGATCGCCGACCCGGATCCCGCTGTAGTAGGTCGACGTGACCGTCAGCCCGCCCACGGTGTGGATCGGTGACCAGCTGAAGCCGGGATCGTCGGTGGGAACGATGAGGATCGAGATGCCCTTGTGCTTGGGGGCATTCGCATCGGTGCGGCACGCCAGCCACACGTAGTCGGCCGTGTTGGCGCCACTGGTGAAGATCTTGTTGCCGTCGACCACCCACGTGTCCCCGTCGCGCACGGCCCGGGTCTGCAGCGAGGCGAGGTCGGTGCCGGCCTCCGGTTCGGTGTACCCGATGGCGAAGACGATGTCGCCGGCCAGGATGCCGGGAAGGAACCGCGCCTTCTGCTCCTCGGTGCCGTACTTCATCAGGGTGGGGCCGACCGTGTTGACGGTGACGAACGGGAACGGCAGTCCGACGCGTTGCACCTCGTCGAAGAACACGAACTGGTCTTCGATCGACCGTCCCTGCCCGCCGTACTCCACCGGCCAGCCGACACCCAGCCAGCCGTCCTTGCCCAGCAGCCGCACGATGTCGCGGAAGTGTTCTCCGCCCACACCCTCCTCACCCGCGATCCGCCGCGTCTCCTCCGGCAGCAGCGCCGCGAAGTAGGCGCGCAACTCCCGCCGGAGTTCCCGTTGCCCGGGCGATTCCCTCACATCCATCGGCGTTCTCCTCAAACCTGTGCGTGGCTGTCGCCACGGGTGTTCTGGACGCTAACCAGCACTCCCACGCCTCGGTGCCGATGTCTCGGTCAGCGGGAGGCGGCTGTCGCCGATGCCGCACGTCCGCTGGAATGGTGGAATGGCCACCGGATTCGCTCTCACCGAACTCACCGCCCGCTATGCGCGGGCCGTCGACCGGCGCGAGGCGGCAACGCTCGCGGCGTTGTTCGACTCCGACGCGACGTTCGTCCTCCCGCCCGCGTTGACGGGCACCGGCGCGGCAACGGAACTCCGCGGCAGCGGCGTGCTCGCGTCCGCCGTCGTGGACGCGGTCTCGCATCTGCAGTCCACCCGGCACGTCGTGCACCAGCAGGTGATCGACGTGGACGGGTCGACGGCGTCGGGCGAGACGTACTGCACGGCGCACCACGTCTATGCCGGCCGAAACGGATTCCGCGACAACCGGATCGCGTTGCGCTACCACGATCGGTACGTGCTCGGCGACACCGGCTGGCAGTTCTCCCGGCGCGAACTGATCGTCGACTTCAGCGAGGACCTGCCGGTCACCGTGCCGGACTGAGGCCCAACCGGGCCGAGCAGGCGGCCATCTCGTCGATGACCTGGCCGAGGGACTGCGCGTGCCGGGACGCCGACAGCACGAGCCGATTCGCGCCCAGGTCCCGGGACCGGTCGAGTGTGGCCTCGTCGAGCCGCGGCAGCGTGGCACCCAGCACGAGGTCGACGTCGGCGGGATCGCGGCCGGCGTCCGCTGCCGCCGCCCGCATCCGGGAAATCGCGCGGTCCAGGTCGTCGCCGGCCAGGCCGAGCGGCTGGAACCCGTCGCCGAGCCGCCCTGCCCGCCGTGCGGCCGCCGGGCTGTGTCCGCCGATGAAGAGCGGCACTCCCGAATCCCGGTGGGGTTTGGGCCAGCTCTGGGCGCCGCGGAAGGAGAAGTGTTCACCCGCGAAGTCGACCGCGCCGGTACCCGACCACAGCGCCCGCATCACCGCGATCGCCTCGTCGGCGACCGCGCCGCGCCGGTCGAAGTCGCCGCCGCAGGCCTCGATCTCCTCGCGCATCCAGCCGAGACCGAGGCAGATGCGGAGACGCCCCGCGGACAGCCGGTCCAGGGTGGCGAGACGCTTCGCCAGCACCACCGGGTGGTGGTTGGGCAGCACCAGCACTCCCGTCGCGAGTCCCAGGGTCGTCGTGGCGCCGGCGACGAACGACAGCAGTTCCAGCGGGTCCGGCAGGCTGCAGTCGTCGGGCAGGTGCGACTTGCCGGTGGGCGAGTACGGATATTCGCTCGCCGTGTCCGCGATGACGACCGAATGCTCGACGGCGGAGATCTCGTCGAATCCGAGTGATTCGGCGGCCCTCGCGAATTCGAGTATCCATTCGGGCTCGCCCGCCCGTCCCAGCTCTACGGGAACCACCACACCCAGTTTCATGTCACCCTCACCGTCGCACGTGCAGGAATCGTTGCCGGCCGTGCGTGTGGAACTCCTGCTCCAGCGCGGCCTTCTCACTGTCGGTCATCTCGTGGTACTCGGGAACACCGCGTCCCACCCACCGGAAGACCGGATCGTCGCACCGCCAGCGCTGTTCCTGCAGCGTTCGTTTGAGCACCTTGTTCGATCCCGTCACCGGCAGGTCCGTCGACACCCGGACGAAGCGCGGTGCAGCCTTCGTACCGAGGTCGTCCTGGCTGGAAAGGAACGCGGCGAACTCCGCCGGATCGAAATCGGTCGGATCCGACACCTCGACGGCGGCCATCACCTGATCGCCCGACCGCGGGTCGGGGACGGCGAACACGCCGGTGGCGACCACTTTCGGGTGGCGGCGCAGAATCCGTTCCACCATCAACGCCGAGGTGTTCTCCCCGTCCACGCGGATCCAGTCGCCCTTGCGGCCGGCGAAGTAGATGAAGCCGGCCTCGTCGACGTACCCGAGGTCGCCCGTCCAGTACCAGCCGTGCCGGATGCGGTCCGCGATCGCGTCCTCGTTCTTGTAGTAGCCCTCGAATCGCGCCGCGCCGGCCTTGTCGACCATTTCGCCGATCGCCTCGTCCGGGTTGAGTACGCGACCGTGCTCGTCGAGCCGCGCCCGGGCCTTTTCCGCGCGGGTGTCGGGGTCGACGATGACGATGTTCTCGTTCGCGGGTCTGCCGAGCGCGCCCTCGGGGGCGTCGGGGTCGAGCGTCACCGAACCGGCGCCTTCGCTCGAGCCGTACCCTTCGTACAGTTCGGCGCCGAACCGGCGGACGAATTCGGTCTTGTCCTCCGGGGACGCCTCGGTCCCGAAACCGCGGACGAGCGTGTTGTCACGGTCGTCGGGTTGCTCGGGTGTGGCCATCAGGTACGCCAGCGCCTTGCCGACGTAGGTGAAGAACGTGGCGCCGAAGAACCGGACGTCGGGCAGGAATCCGGACGCGGAGAACTTGCGCGGCAGGCAGACGGTGGCGCCGTTGGCGAGTGCGGGCGCCCACAGCGCCATCAGCGCGTTGCCGTGGAACAGCGGCATGCAGCAGTAGTCGACGTCCTCGCGCACGTGCCCGTACTTGACGGTGTTGGCGTACGCCAGCCGGGCGAGCCGGCCCTGACTGCACCGCACCGCTTTCGACGTGCCGGTGGTGCCGGACGTGAACAGCAGAAGGAACAGCGTCGACGCGTCGATCCCGGGATCCCAGGCCGGACTCTCGACAGCGTGGGACGCGACGCGTTCGGTGTAGGCCGGATCGTCGACCAGCAGAAACCGGTCGTCGGACAGCCCGAGGTCGAGACCGGCGAGCTGCGCCTTCCCCGCGGTGTCCGTGACGATCAGCTGGCAGTCGACGTACCGGATCTCGGCCTCGAGTTCCGCGCCGCGGCGGGTCGGATTGATGCCGACGATCGTGGCGCCGGCGAGCGCGGCGCCGCCCAGCCAGAACAGGAACTCGGGGGTGTTCTCGAGCAGGACTCCGACGTGGAACGGTCCGTCGCGCCGCAACGAGGACGCGACGGCCCCGCGGGCCGCACTCTCGCGCACCACCTCGTCCCAGGTCCAATCCTGTTCCCTGGTTCGGACTCCCAGCCTGTCGTCACCCAGCCGGTCGAGCAGCATCTCGGCGATCGTGGTGCGTTCCAACTCCATCTCTCCTGTCGACACGGTATGCACGCTCACGGCACGCGGAGCACGCAGTGGGTGCCACCGTAGATCGCCGTCATGCACTTGTTGCAGTGAATGCACAGACCGGGGTTGTGGGTCTCGTCCGTGATCCGGTTGACGAGGTCGGGTTCCCGCAGGAGTGCCCGTGCGACGGCCACGAACTGGAATCCTTCCGCCATCGCGAGGTCCATGGTCGCCTTGCCGGTGATGCCGCCGAGCAGGACGAGCGGCATCGTCACGGCGGCTCTGATCTGGCGGGCGTCCTCGAGGAGGTAGGCGTCGCGGTAGGGGTATTCCTTCAGGAAGTGCCTGCCGACCAACCGGATTCCCAGTTTCGTCGGCTGCGGCATGACGGCGGCGAACTCACGGAGCGGCGCGTCGCCCTTGAACAGGTACATCGGATTCAGCAGCGAACTGCCCGCGGTGAGCTCGAGCGCGTCCAGCGAACCGTCCCGTTCGAGCCACCGCGCCACCTGGATGGCCTCGTCCACCCAGAAGCCCCCGGGCACACCGTCGTCCATGTTCAGCTTGGCGAGGATCGCGATCCTGTCCCCCACCGCGTCGCGTACGGCGCGGGCGGTCTCGAGCGCGAACCGGGCACGGTTCGCCAAGGATCCGCCGTACTCGTCCGTGCGCTTGTTGACCTTCGGGCTGAGAAACGAGCTGATCAGGTAGTTGTGGCCGAAATGGATCTCCACGGCGTCGAACCCCGCCTCCACCGCGCGGCGAGCCGCGTTGGCGTGTGCCTCGACGATCCGGGCGATATCCGCCGTGGAGGCCGGCTTGGAGAAGTTCTGGGTCGTCATCCGGAACGCGCGGGACGGGCCCAACGCCGGGGATCCGATGTACTTCGCGGCCGCGACCGGTCCCGCGTGGCCGATCTGCGCCGACACTGCGGCACCCTCCGCGTGGATGGCGTCGGTCAGCTTCCGCAGACCCGGCATCGTCTCGTCGGTCCATTGGATCTGGCCGGGCGACGTGCGACCGTCCGCGGCGACCGCGCAGTACGCGACGGTCGTCATGCCCACGCCTCCGGCGGCGGGCTGCCGATGGAATTCGATGAGCTCGTCGGTGACCAGACCCTTCGGGGTCAGGCCCTCGTACGTCGCTGCCTTGATCACACGATTGCGCAGGGTGATCGGCCCGAGTGTGGCCGGGGCGAGCGGATCGACCTTCACTGTGGGCGGGTCGAGATCTATCGTCATATGAGTTCCTCCAGCTGCGATTCGCTGTCGAACGTAACGGCGCCGGGATGTCACGGATCGCGGCAGTCTCGCTGAGTGGTAACCACGTCCGGGCGCCCGTCACGGCGTGCCATCTTGTGTCGGTACGAGTGCCCGAGGACGAAAGGTCGCCCCGATGACTGCCCCTACAGATCCACAGTTGCACCTGGATCAGGTGATGTCCCGTCTCACCGGACCCGGTGGCCGGTTCGAACTCGTCGAGGAGCCGGTGCTCGGCACCCGGATGCCGGTGATGAAGAACCGTGGGCGGTCGGTGGGCGAACTCCTCATCACGTCGCTCCGGTGGGGCGACCGCGACTACCTCGTGACCGCCGACCGCCGCATGTCCTACACCGAGCACGCCGCCGCGGTCGCGTCCCTGGCGACGGCGCTGCGCGAGGACTACGGCGTCCGGAAGGGTGACCGCGTCGCGATCCTGGCCGCGAACACCCCCGAGTGGGTGGTCGCGTTCTGGGCCACGCAGGTGCTCGGCGCCATCAGCGTCGGGTTGAACGGCTGGTGGGTTCCGCGGGAGGTCGAGTACGGACTGACGCACAGTCGCCCCACTGTGGTGGTCGCCGACGCGAAGCGCGCCGAGACGCTCGCCGCGGTCGGCACCGACCTCCCGGTCCTCACGATGGAGGAGGATCTGCCCGCGCTCTTCGCGCGGTACGCAGGGTCCCCGATGCCGCACACCGACGTCGACGAGGACGATCCCGCCGCCATCCTCTACACCAGCGGCACGAGCGGCAGACCCAAGGGAGCGTTGCACTCTCAGCGCAACATTCTGGCCGTCGTCGACTACCACCGGTTCAGCGATGCCGTGGTCGGCGAGTTCAGTGGACGCCCTGTCGATCCGGCGGTGCCGAGTCCGCTTCGCTACCTCCTGACCTCTCCCCTGTTCCATGTCGCGAGCCTGCACAATCTGGTGGTTCCGCGGCTCGCGACGGGCGGCGCGGTCGTCATGCACCAGGGTGGATTCGACGTGGACGCCGTGCTCCGACTCGTCGAGCGGGAACGGGTCACCAATTGGGGAGCGGTGCCCACGATGGCGTCCCGCCTGGTCGAGCACGACGACCTCGACAAGTACGACCTGTCGTCGCTCACGTCGTTCTCGCTGGCGTCCGCGCCGTCGTCGGTAGCGTTCAAGGAACGGCTGCGCCAGAAGGTGCCGTTCGCGCGCAACGCCCTCGTGGACAGTTACGGACTCACCGAGTGCAGTACCGCGATCGCCGTCGCCACCGCCCCCGAACTCGAACAGTTCCCGGGCACCCTGGGCCGTCCGATCATCACGGTGAGCATGGAGATCCGCGATCCGTACGGGGAGTGGCTGCCCGACGGCGTGGAGGGTGAAGTGTGTGTGCGCAGCCCGTTCGTGATGCTCGGCTACTGGGAGGACGAGGCCGCCACCGCTGCAGCGATCGCCCCGGGCCGATGGCTCCGGACCGGCGACTACGGACTCGTCGAGAACGGTCGCCTCCGGCTGACCGGACGTCGCTCGGATCTGATCCTGCGCGGCGGGGAGAACGTGTATCCCACCGAGATCGAGCAGTGCCTCGACGAACACCCCGATGTGCTCGAGTGCGCGGTGATCGGGACGCCCCACGAGGATCTGGGTCAGGAGGTGGCGGCCGTCGTGGTGTTGCGACCGGGTGCCGCGGCCACCGAGGCGGAACTGCGCGAGTACGCCGCGGATCGCCTGTCGTATTTCAAGGTCCCGACCCGCTGGCGGATCACCACGGACCTGTTGCCCCGCAACGCGACCGGCAAGATGGTCCGCCGGGACATCACCGTCTGACACCGGCAGCTGAGCGCCGAATGTCACAGTGGTGCAGTCGAACTGCACCACTGTGACATTCGGCGAACACAAACCGCGAACCTCAGCGAATGAGGTTGCCGAGGTCGACGGGAATCTGCGCCCCGGTGATGTATTTCGCCTCGTCGGAACACACCCACGCGACGACGGCAGCGACGTCCTCCGGCTGGGTGATGCGGTAGGGCAGCGAATTCTGGTAGATGGAGCCGAGCGTCGACGCGTACCGGGCGATGAGCGGGTGCAGGTCGCGCACCTTCATGCCGGTGTCCACGCCCGCCGGGTGCACCGTGTTGACGCGGATGCGGTGCTCCCCGAGTTCGTTCGCCATCGTCTTGGCGAGCCCGGTGATGCCGTGCTTGGTGGCAACGTAGTGGCCGGTGAACGGCGTGCCCTTCAACCCGGACACCGAACTGGTGAAGACGACGGCGCCGCCCTCCCCCTGTTCGATCAGATACGGAACCGCCGCCTTCGCGGTGTGGAACGTCCCCGTGAGGTTGACGTCGACCGTCTCCTGCCACTGCTCGGCGGTGATCTCCCACGACAACGCCCCCGAACAGATGCCCGCGTTCGCGATCACGACGTCGAGGCGGCCCAACTGCTCGATGCCGTCCGCGAGGGCCCGCGAGAGATCGTCGAAGTCGCGCACGTCCGCGGTGGCGGAGACGATCCGCCGCCCGGTGGACTCGACGAGCCGGACCGTCTCGGCCAGGTCGTCCTGGGTCGCGCCGGGATAGGCGGTGGACGCGAATTCGGTGCAGGCATCGATCGCGATGACGTCGGCGCCCTCGGACGCGAACCGGACGGCCTCGGCGCGGCCCTGCCCGCGCGCCGCGCCGGTGACGAAGACGACCTTGTTCTCGAAACGGCCGGGTGACGTCATTCTCTGCTCCTGATCGGGGTCATCGTGGGCGGGGCACGGTCTTGTCGACGAACAGTCCCTCGACCGAGACGCACACCTGGCCGTCCGCGGTCCGAATGTCACCGACGGTGGTGATCTTGCGGCCGTCGACCGACATCAGCTTCCCGGTCAGGGTGAGCGGTTCGAACAGCGGCGTCGGGCGGTGGTAGCGGGTGCTCAACTGCGCTGTCATGCCGGCTTTTCCACCCCAGGCGTTGGCGACGCCGAGGACGTGGTCGAGCAGGAGCGCGGACACGCCGCCGTGGACGTGCCCGGGCGGCCCCTGGTACGGGATGGTCAGTGTGACGGTGCCCCGGACCGATCCGTCGGACAGCCCCTCGAGGACCACGGGCGGTGCAAGCGCGTTCTCGGGTCCGGTGACGGGATCGTGCCGGGTGACGCCCTCCCCGTTCCACATGTCGATCAGCCGCTCGGCGACGGCGGGCGCGTGTTCCTCGAGGTGCCCGGCGATGCTGTTCAGCTCTTCCGCGACGCGGTCGAGGTTGGCGTTGCCGCGATCGGTCCGCAGCAGCGCGTCGACCACGCGCCGGGCGGCCTCGGTCGCCCGGTCGACGGCGGAACCGTCAGGCGGTGACGTCAGCACCGTCCCCGACGGGCTGTTCTCGAACGTGGGGTGCGTACCGACGCTCATCCGCTCACCTCCATCGTCGCCTGGGTCAGCACCGGTTGCCCGGCACGGTCGGGGCACGTCGCGCGCAGGGTCAGCCGGTCGCCGTCGTGCCAGACCGCGGTCTCGACGGTCTCGCCCGGGTACAGCGAGCCCGCAAACCGCACCGCGTAGTGGCGCAGTCGCGTGGGATCGCCGTCCAGCATTCCGTCGACGACGGCCTTGCACACCACACCGTACGACGCGAGCCCGTGCAGGATCGGCCTTTCGAACCCGGCCGCGGCCGCGAATTCGGGGTCCGCGTGCAGCGGGTTGAGGTCGCCGCTGAGCCGGTAGAGCAGGGCCTGCGCCGTCCCGGTGCGCGACACCAGCACCGTGTCGGGTTCGCGGTCCGGCACCGTGGCCACCGACTCGGGTCCCGGGGAGCCGCCGAACCCGCCCTCATCGCGGGCCCAGATCTGCATCCCCGTGGTCCACAGCGGGTTCCCGCCCGAGTCGGTGGCCGTCTGTTCGAGCACGATGACGGCAGCCTTGCCCTTGTCCCACACGTCGGTCACCCGCGAGGACACCCGGGCCTCACCCGACGGAGGAATCGGCGCGTGCACGGTGAGCGACTGTCCGCCGTGAAGGATCTTGCGCAGGTCGATGTCGATGCCGGGCAGGCTCAGCCCGGCAGCCGGTGCGTCGCCGGCCGAGATCCCCTGCCCCGCGACGAGCGCGAACGTCGGCAGCACCTGCAAGTCCTTTTCGTACACCCAGCACAGTTCCCCGGGGTCCTGTGCGTTCTCGCCGGCACCGAGGCCGAGGTGGTAGAGAATCACGTCGCGCTCGGTCCACGACACGTCGCGTACGGACGGTTCCACGGTCAGCGCGGCCTCCACGTCGATCGCCATGCCAGGTCACGCTCCCTTTCCGGGCTCGGGGTCGCGGGGCAGACCCAGCAGTCGTTCGCCGATGATGTTGAGCTGGACGTTGGTGGTGCCGCCCGCGATCGACATGCACTGCGAGTTCAGGAACATCTGCGTGCCGGACGTGCGGGGCTGGTCGCCGAGCAAGGCGCGCGGTCCGGCCCAGTCCATCGCCACCTCCCACACCTGCTGGATGTGTTCGACACCGAGCAGTTTCGCGACCGACGACTCGGCGCCCGGTTGCCCGCCCGCGATCGATCGCAAAGTGGTGCGCAGCCCCATCAGGCCGCCGGACTGTGCGTCGCAGAGGACCTTGCCGAGCACGGTCAGCTGTTCGTCGTCGATGCCGCCGGGCAGTTCGCCTGCCAGGGTCAGCAGAGCCTCGCCGCCGGAGCCCAGGGAGGAGTCGTGCGACAGCGACACCCGCTCGTTGGCGAGGGTCGTCCGGGCGAGCTTCCAGCCGTCGCCCGGTTCGCCCACCAGGAGTTCGTCCGGGACGAACACGTTGTCGAAGAACACCTCGTTGAACAGGGCCTCGCCGGTGATCTCGCGCAGCGGCCGGATGTCGAGACCGTTGCTGCCCGACATGTCGATCAGGAAGTACGACAGTCCCTTGTGTTTGGGCACCGAGCCGTCCGTGCGGGCGAGGCAGATGCCCCAGTCCGCGTCCCGGGCCATCGACGTCCACACCTTCTGCCCCTGCAGCATCCAGCCGCCGTCCACCTTGGTGGCCCTGGTGGTCAGGCCGGCGAGGTCCGATCCGGCGCCGGGTTCGGAGAACAGCTGGCACCAGACGAAGTCGCCGCGCAATGAGGGGGGCACGAAGCGCTGCAACAGTTCTTCGCTGCCGTGCGCGATGAGCGTGGGCACCACCCAGTTGCCGATGATCATGTCGTGGGGCTTCAGCGCGGCCGCGCGCAGTTCCTCCGCGATCACGAGTTGTTCCACGGCTCCTGCTCCCCTGCCCCACGGTGCGGGCAGGTGCGGTGCGGTGTAGCCCTTCTCGGCCAGGTACGTCCTGCGCTCCGCCTCACCCATCGCGGCCGCGGGCGCGAGTTCCGCGAGAACGTCGGCGCGGATGCTCTCGGCGTCCGGAGGTAGGTCGATGCCGAGCACCCGGCGGGCACCGCCCAGGGTCGCGCGGGCAACGCGCCGCCGCCACGATGTGGTGGACCCGAGCAGGATCCGCAGCGATTGCGCTCGGCGCAGGTACAGGTGGGCGTCGTGTTCCCAGGTGTAGCCGATGCCGCCGAGCACCTGGATGCAGTCCTTGGTGACGGAGAACGCAGCGTCGAGTGCGGTGGCCCCGGCGACCGCGGCCGCGAGTGATGCCTCCGCCGCACTGCAGCGCGGCTCAGCCGTCGCGGCCCTGGCACTGCTTCCGGGATTCATCGCACGGGCCGCGTCCCACGCGCACACGCGGGCCTGCTCCGCGACGCTGAGCATGCGGGCCACCCGGTGCTTCACCCCCTGGAACTGGCCGATCGGGCGGCCGAACTGCTGGCGCACCTTGGCGTAGTCGGCGGCGGTGGTAACCGCCCAGTCGGCGACACCCGACGCCTCGGCGGCGAACAAGGTGGCCGCGAGATCGAGGACGCGTTGCGAATCGATCTGCAGCACATCGGCTTCGGCGATCGACAGTCCGTTCGCCGCCGCGGTCGCGTTGCGGCGCGCCACGTCGTGGCTGGGCAGGTCGGTGACGTCGAGCCGGTCGCGGGCGACCACCACGAAGACGGTCTCGTCGCCATCGGTTGCCGCGAGCAGGAACAGGTCGCCCACCTGCCCGCCGAGGACGTACCCGGACTCACCGTCCAGCGTCACCACTCCGCCGTCCCGGACGAGACGCAGCGAGCCCGGCTGCAGGGCCACCGCGCCGAGGGTCGAACCGTCGGCCAGCCCGGAGAGCTCACCCGTACGCCCGGACTCGTTCAGGACGGCACCGAGCAGCACGGTCGGGAGGAAGGGACCGGGTAGCAGGACCCGGCCGAGTTCCTCGGTGACCACTGCCAGTTCCACCAGCCCGCACCCCGCCCCGCCCACATCCTCGGGCAGGTGGAGTCCCAGTACGCCCAGGTCCGCCAACGACTTCCAGAACAGCGGTCGTTGCTCGGTCTTGGCCTCGACGGCCTCCCGGAGCACGGCCGGGGTCACGGTCCGCGTGGCCCAGCCCCGCACCGAGTCGCGCAGGTCGCGCTCTTCTTCGGTCAATCCCATTGTCATGTCGGCCTCGTCGATCGTTCGGGGTCAGATGCGTTCGATGATGGTTGCGGTGGACAGCGCGCCACCGGCGCACATCGTGACCAGCGCGGTGGAGGTGTCGGAGCGCTCCAGTTCGTGCAGGGCGGTCGTGATCAGCCGGGCCCCGGTGGAGCCCACCGGATGTCCGAGTGCGATGGCGCCGCCGTTGACGTTCACCTTCGACATGTCGGCCCCGTGGACCTGCGCCCACGACAGCACGACGGACGCGAACGCCTCGTTGATCTCGACGAGATCGATGTCGCCCAAAGACATTCCAGCGCGTTCGAGGACCATGCGCGTCGACTCGATCGGCCCGTCGAGGTGGTAGTACGGGTCGGAGCCGACCATCCCGGACGCGACGATCCTCGCGCGCGGCCGCAATCCGAGTTCGCGGGCACGGCCGCCGTCCATGAGCAGGACAGCGGCGGCGCCGTCGCTGATCTGGGACGAGTTGCCCGCGGTGTGGACGTGGCCGTCGATCACGGGCTTCAGGGCCGACAGGGCCTCCGCCGTCGTCTCGCGCAGTCCCCCGTCCCGGGTGACCACCGCGAGTTCACCGGTGGGTGTGCCGGACTTGTCCACGACGGGAGCGGTGACGGGAACGATCTCGCGGTCGAACCGTCCGTCCGCCCAGGCCTGGGCGGCGCGTCGTTGCGACTCGAGGCCGAACGCGTCGACGTCGCCGCGCCCGAGTCCGCGCAGTTCGGCGATGCGCTGGGCGGACGTGAACTGGTCGCCCATGTCGATCGACCAGTCGTCCGGGTACGGGTTGCCGGTCTCCGGTGTGACGGCCTGGCCGAGGAACACCCGGCTCATCGCCTCGACACCGCATCCGATTCCGGCGGAGATCTGGCCGGACGCGATGAGACCCGCCACGACGTGCACGGCCTGCTGGGACGACCCGCAGGCGCAGTCGAGCGACGTGGCCGCCGTCGCGTACGGCAGTCCCGCGTGCAGCCATGCCTGCCGGGTCACGTTGTTGGACTGCTCACCGGCCTGGGTGACGCATCCGCCGACAATCTGCCCGATGTCCGCCGGGGCGACACCGGCACGTTCGAGGACACCCCGCTGTGCGGCGCCGAGCAGTGCGGCGGGGTGTAGTCCGGACAGTGCCCCGCGCCGGCGCCCGATCGGTGTCCGTGCCGCGTCGACGATGACGGCGTTGCCCATGTTCCGCTCCTTGGGTTCTTCTGGCTCACGGACGCGTCCGCGGCTCATTTCTGAAATGTATTCTATTTTTGAGGAGACATCAATGCCCTTTGCCGTGCGAAATAGTTCTCCGCGCAGCTCAGAGGCCAGGAATGAATTTCACCTCGATCTCGACGGTGAGGCCGCCCCACGCCGGCGGGCTGTCAGCGATGCGACAGATTGACCAGCAGCAGGTCACACGCCCTACGGATGTCGGACTCGGCATCGGGAATCGAGACCCGGCCGTTGAGGCAGGACTGGATGACGCCGAACCACAACTGCACCAGCAGGCGCAGCGCCGTGAGGTCTTCCTCCGTGGGATGTTCGATCCCGGCGGCGTCCAGCATGATCTGCCGGAATGCCCGGTCGACCTTCCCCGCGTCCGGCACGGACGCGACGTTGGCGGTGCTCGTGGACTGGATCATCGCGGTGGACAGTGCGGGCCGCCGCAGCAGGCCGCGGGTGGCGCGGACGAGCACGTTGTACACCGCATCCTGCGGCGATTCGCCGGGGGGCGCGCTCTTCTTGAACCCGACACCCATCCGGTCGATCTGGTCGACCATCACGGCGACGAACAGATGCGTCTTCGACGGAAAATACCGGTACAGCGTCCCGATCGCGACGCCGGCCCGTTTGGCCACCTCGTGCATCTGGACTCGAGCGAGTTCCTTCTCGGTGGCCAGTTCGATCGCGGCCTCGAGCATACGGACGTGGCGTGCCCGCTGTTCCTCCGAACTCGGTTCGGCAGCGTCCCGCACTTCGGCGATTCTCGGCACCCTCGATCCCCCTTCACTCCGCACACAGCCCCGGATCCGGTGTCGATTCTCGCATTGGATCGGGAAAGCATCGAATTCCGTCCGGTGAGTGGGACCGCGCGTGCCGCAGGTCGCCCGGATGCGATTGCGTGAACCCCACGACTGGACCGCCAGTCTCCACAGACCATCAACGGAGGAAACGACGATGCAGGACTGGACAACCGAGTGCGACGTGCTGGTGGTCGGTTCGGGGGGCGGCGCGCTGACCGGCGCCTACACGGCCGCTTCGCAGGGTTCGCGCACCCTCGTCCTCGAGAAGACCCCACTGTTCGGCGGCACGTCCGCGTACTCCGGCGCCGCGGTGTGGCTGCCGGGCACCGCCGTGCAGGAGCGCGCCGGCATCGGCGACTCCACGGACAAGGCGCGCACGTACCTGCGCGCAGTGGTGGGCGACGAGGAGATCGACCGTCAGGAGGCGTACGTCGCCACGGCGCCCGAGGTCGTCGACCTTCTCGAACGCGATCCCCACATCGAGTTCGAGTGGCGCGCGTTCCCCGACTACTACAAGGCCCCCGGCCGGATGGACTACGGTCGCGCGATCAACCCGCTCGACCTGCCGGGCGACGAGGTCGGGGACCTGCGTGAGGTCATCCGGCCCGAGGCCGACGTCGACCGGGCTGGGAAACCGCATCCCGAGGGAACGCTGAACGGTGGCCGCGCCCTGATCGGCCGCCTTCTCATGGCTCTGCACGGCACCGGGCACGCGGAACTGCGCACCGAAACCGCCGCGCGCTCGCTGATCGTCGAGGACGGACGGGTCGTCGGCGTCGAGGCGACGAACGCCGCCGGTGAGACCGTCCGGATCCGGGCGACGCGCGGCGTGCTGCTCGCGGCAGGCGGGATCGAGGGCAACGCGGCGCTGCGCACCGAGAACGGAACACCGGGCCGGGCGGACTGGAGCATGGGCCCGCGCGGCGCGAACACCGGCGACCTGCTCCGGGCGGCGGTGGACATCGGTGCCGACACCGCACTCCTCGACGAGGCGTGGTGGTGCCCCGGGGTCGAACTTCCGGACGGCTCCGGCGCTTTCATGGTGGGCGTGCGCGGCGGCATTCTCGTCGACACGTCCGGAGAGCGGTACCTCAACGAGTCGCTGCCGTACGACCAGTTCGGTCGAGCGATGATCGAGCACGGCAGCAGCAGTTCGTATCTCGTGTTCGACTCGAAGGAGGGCGGGCCCGTGTTGCCTGCCATCTCCATTCCGAACATCTCCGCCGAGAGGCATCACGCGGCGGGCACCTGGGTCTCGGCCGACACGATCGAGGAACTCGCGGAGAAGATCGGCGTCCCCGCAGACGCTCTGCGCCGCACCGTCGAACAGTTCAACGACTTCGCCAAGCACGGCGTCGACGAGGCCTTCCACCGGGGAGAGGACCCGTACGACAACTTCTTCTGCCCGCCGGGCACGGGTGCGGACGCGCCACCGAACCCGGCACTGAGCCCGGTGTCGCAGGGTCCGTTCCACGCGGCCCGCATCGTGCTCAGCGATCTCGGCACCAAGGGCGGGGTCCGGACCGACGCCGACGCCCGCGTCCTGCGCGCCGACGGCACGCCCATCGACGGACTGTATGCGGCGGGCAACACCAGCGCATCGCTCAGCGGCCGGTTCTACCCCGGTCCCGGAGTGCCGCTCGGCACCGCGATGGTCTTCTCCTACCGGGCAGTTCAGCACATGCGGAACTGACTACACGAGGTTGTCCTCCACCGGGAGCCCGAACGCGCCCCTGCCGAACAGGGCGAGGGCGCGTTCGGGCTCGTTGGCCACGTGCACGCTGCCCGCGTGGGCGTCGCGCCACGACCGTTCGATCGCGTTGCCGCGCGACAGCGAACTCCCGCCGGCGGTCTTGAACAGCAGGTCGATCGCGTCGAGGGCTCGCTCGGTCGCGCGAACCTGATCGCGGCGCACCCGCAGGCGCAGACCCATGGGGAGTTCCTCCCCGGCCTCGGCCAGTTCCCACAGTTCACGCACGTTGCGATCCATCTGCAGTATCGCGGCGTCGATCTCGGACGACGCCCGGGCCACCGCGACCTGGGCGAACTGGTCGTCGACGAATCTTCCGCCACCGAGGCTGAGCCGCACGCGTTCCCGCATGAACGTCAGATAGCGTTCGTAGCACCCGGCGACGATGCCGACCCCGGGCGCCGCGACGGCGGTCGTGAAGAGCGTGGCGAACGGCAGCCGGTACAGCGGTCCCCGGTTCACCTTCTGTCCGGGTCCGCGCAGTTGCGCCGTCTCGTAGTTCCTCTTGATCCGGTAGTCGGGAACGAACACGTCCTCGGCACTGATCTCGTTGCTGGCCGTGCCGCGCATCCCCACCACGTCCCACACGTCGTGGATGCGGTAGTCCGACCGCGGCACCAGCGCGGTCATGAAATCGACCGGGCGGCCAGCAGTCCCGACCACCATCGCGCCGAGCAGCGCCCACGACGCGTGCTCGCAGCCCGAGGAGAAATGCCAGTCCCCCGTCAGCCGGTAACCGCCCTCGACCGGAACGAGCCGCCCGACGGGTGCGTAGGCGGACGACACGAGCACCGAATCGTCGTGGCCCCACACGTCCCGCTGCGCCCGGTCGTCGAACAGCGCCAGGTGCCACGGGTGCACCCCAAGCACGGACGCCAGCCAGCCCGTCGAGCCGCACACACCGGACACGGCGCGCACCACTTCGTAGAAGTGCACCGGATCGCCTTCCGTGCCGCCGTACCGCCTGGGCTGCAGCATCTTGAACATTCCGGCGTCGCCGAGCTCACGGATCACCTGTTCGGATACCCGCCGCGACTCGTCGACCTTGTCCGCGCGTTCCGCGATCATCGGCAGCAGGCCGCGGACCGATCTCAGGACCTCGTTCGTCATCTGTCGGAGGGTAGGGCGATCACACCCGTGCGTGGATGTGCGTCTCGCTCAACGGGAAACACCTCCCCACAGCCCGGTCCCGTCCAGTGAGACCACGCGATGCGCGCCGTCCACGCTGACTTAGCGTGCAGGGCACCGCACAAGCCCAGGAGAGGACGGGACGCATCGTGACCACCCAACAGTCCGGGACAGTCGAGGTACGCGAAATCGACGCGGGCGCAGCGCCCACCCGATTCGCCCGTGGATGGCACTGCATCGGATTGTCCGAGGCATTCCGGGACGGCAAGCCCCATTCCATCGAAGCGTTCGGAACCAAGCTCGTCGTCTTCGCCGACGGTGCGGGCGATCTCGCCGTGCTCGACGGCTACTGCCGGCACATGGGCGGCGACCTCAGCCAGGGCACGGTTAAGGGCGACGAGGTGGCGTGCCCGTTCCACGACTGGCGGTGGGGAAGCAACGGCCGGTGCAAGAAGATTCCGTACGCGCGCCGGGTTCCGCCGCTCGCCCGGACCCGGTCGTGGCACGCACTCGACCAGGACGGGATGTTGTTCGTGTGGAACGATCCGGAGGGCAATCCGCCGCCCGCGGACGTCGCGATTCCCCGCATCGACGGCGCTCTCGACGACGGGTGGACGGACTGGGTCTGGTACCGGACCACGGTCGACACCAACTGCCGCGAGGTGGTCGACAACATCGTCGACATGGCGCACTTCTTCTACGTGCACTACTCGTTCCCCACCTACTTCAAGAACGTCTTCGAGGGCCACGTCGCCAGCCAGTTCATGCGCGGCCAGGCCCGCGACGACATGCGCCCGCACGCGTCGGGTCAGCCCCGCATGCTCGGAAGCCGCTCGGATGCGACGTATTTCGGTCCGTCGTTCATGGTCGACGACCTGACGTACCGCTACGAGACACACGACGTCGACTCCGTGCTGATCAACTGCCACTACCCCGTCAGTGCCGACAAGTTCGTGCTGCAGTACGGCATCATCGTCAAGAAGTCGAAGGAACTCGACGGCGACGCGGCCACCGAGATGGCGAAGAATTTCGGCACGTTCATCGCGAAGGGTTTCGAGCAGGACATCGAGATCTGGAAGAACAAGACCCGCATCGAGAATCCGCTGCTGTGCGAGGAGGACGGCCCGGTCTACCAGCTGCGACGGTGGTACGAGCAGTTCTACGTCGACGTCGACGCGGTCACCCCGCAGATGACCGACCGGTTCGAGTTCGAACTCGACACCACCCGCCCCGTGGAGTCGTGGAAGAGGGAAGTCGAAGAGAACCTCGCACGAAAGGCGCGCGAAGCCGATGCAACCGCTGCAGTGCACTGAGTGCGGCGCGAGCGTGCTGGTCCAGAAGAACAGCTGGGAACACACTTCCGTTCAGTGGGACGACGCAGCCCGCGCCCGGTGCCGCGAGATCGGCAGCGCCGGACCGGGGGGCCCCGGCGCTCCCCGGAAAGGATGTTCGGCGCTGACGGCGTCGATCACCCGAGCCGCGGAGGCGGGCGTCGTCCCGGTGCGCGATCCCGACCCCGTCCCGACCCCCACCGTCGCCCACTGAACGATTTTCGGAAGGACACAACATGATCGACACCGAGCACTACGGTCCGTGGGCCGTGATAGCGGGCGGCTCCGAGGGTGTGGGCGCGAGTTTCGCCGAGGAACTGGGCCGCGCGGGGATCAACCTCGTGCTGATCGCCCGCAAGCCCGGGCCGCTCGAGGAGACCGCGGCCACGGTCCGCGCCCACGGCGTCCTGGTGCGCACACTCGCGCTCGATCTCCTTGATCCGGACGCCCTCGACCGGATCCGCACGGCCACCGACGACGTCGAGGTCGGGTTGCTGATCTTCAACGCCGGAGCCAACAGTTACGGACACGAGTTCGTCAGCGGAGACCTCACCGGCTTCCAGCGCGTCATCGACCTGAACATCACCTCGCAGCTGCACCTTTCGCAGCATTTCGCCGCGAGGATGAAGGACCGCGGCCACGGTGGCATCGTGCTGGTCGGTTCGCTGGCCGGGTACCTGGGTTCGGAAGACCAGAGCATCTACGCCGCATCCAAGGCGTTCGGCCGGATCTTCGCGGAAAGCCTCTGGCTCGAACTCGCGCCGTTCAGCGTCCACGTGGTCGAACTGGTCCTCGGCGTCACCCGCACGCCGGCGATGGTCCGGGCGGGCCTGAACTTCGATCTTCCCGGAATGAACGTCGCCGAACCCGAAGACGTTGCCCGTGAGGGGCTCGCGCACATCGCCGACGGGCCGGTCTGGGTGGCGGGCGGCAACTACGACGCGGCGCGCAAACGCAGTGGTTTCCCCCGCGACGCACTCGTGCGCGGGGCAGCCGAGGGTATGCGGAACCTTCTGGGCCGCCGGTAGCCGCGGACGTCAGAGGGTGGTGACGAGTCCGCCGTCGATCACGAAATCGGAGCCCGTCACATTGCCCGCCCGGTCGCTCGCGAGGAAGACGACGAGATCCGCCACCTCGTCCGGGCGGGTGAACCGGCCCGTGACCGCCTGCTCCGCGACACGCTCCGCCACTGCCTCCGGGTCGCCACCTGCGGCCCGCGCCACCGTGGCGGCGACCCCGTCGTCGCCGAGCCAGAGGGCGGTCGACACCGGGCCGGGGCTGACGGTGTTCACCCGAATACCCAACGGTCCCACCTCTTTCGACAGGGCCTTCGAGAAGTTGGTGAGCGCGGCCTTGGACGCGCAGTAGTCGATGACGGTGGGGTCGGGCAGGAAACTGTTGACCGAACTCGTGGTCACAATGCTTCCCCTGCCCGCCGCGATCATCGTGGGCAGGGCGGCGCGGATCGTCCGCACCGCCGACATCAGGTTGAGATTCATCGTCGTGATCCAGTCTTCGTCGGTCACGTCGAGGAAACCGGTCAGTCTGGGGTGGGCGGCGCCGACGTTGTTGACGACGATGCCGAGACTGCCCCGAGCAGTGGCGGCGGCGACGAGTTCGCCCGGACCGGTGGGGGTCGACAGGTCGACGTGCACCGCGTCCACCGTTCCGCCGCGGACGAGTTCTTCCAGTTCGGGGCTGGGCGAACGCGCCCCCGCCACCACGAACGCGCCTTCCGCGGCGAGCGCGCGGGTGATGGCGAGCCCGATTCCCTTGCTGGCTCCGGTGACCACGGCGACGGTGCCACGTAAGGCGAGATCCACGGGGTTCCTCCTGACGACGGCGGAGCGTGCACAGACGAGCGGAACGTCCCCCTCCGATCACGCTAGCCGAAATGGTGCCGACCGCGCTGCGGGCGAGTAATCTCAGCGACGAAGGGCCAGGCCACGGCGTTGCTCTCGTACGGCGATGCCTGTCGTCACGCGACTACACCTGGCGCGCAGGCCCCTTCACCCCTAACCACTGTGTTCTTTCCTGACTCGGGAGACGAGTGATGCGACTTCTTCGACTTCGAACCGCCGTTGCCGCGTGCGCGATCGCGGCTGCCGGCACGCTGACCGTGGGGGCCGGACCGGCCCTCGCCCAGGATCTGCCGACGGTGGTGCTGGTCCACGGCGCGTTCGCCGACACGACCAGCTGGGATGCGGTGGCCGCGGAACTGCGCGGCCGAGGATACGAAGTCGTGGTCCCGGACAACCCGTTGCGCGGACCGGCCTACGACTCCGCCGCCATCGAAAAGGTGCTCGCGGACATCCCGGGACCGGTGGTGCTCGTCGGTCACTCGTACGGCGGCGCCGTCATCACCAATGTGCATTCGCCGAACGTCGAGGCCCTCGTCTACGTGGCGGCCTTCGCCCCGGCGCAGGGCGAGCCGGTCATGCTGAACCTCGACCCGATCCGGTTCCCCGGCAGCCAGCTGCTCCCGCCGGTGCTGCAGGTGAAGGTCGTCGAGAACGATCCCACCGGAATCGCCGGGAGAAACCTCGACGGGTACATCGATCCCGGCCGCTTCCACGAGGTGTTCGCCCAGGACGTCCCGGACGCCACCGTCGCCGGGATGATCGCGCACCAGAAGCCGGCTGCGCTCGTCGCGAACCTCGAGCCGACCGCCGATCCGTCGTGGGCGTCGACACCCAGCTGGGCCATGGTCGCTCAGAACGATCGCGTGATTCCGGCGGCCGCGGAGCGGTTCATGGCCACGCGCGCGGGAGCCCGGATCACGGAAGTTTCGGCGTCGCACGCCGTCCTGGTGTCCCAACCCGGCGCGGTCGCGGACCTCGTGGTGCAGGCAGACCAGGGAACTCCGTAGCGGGCCGCCGTGAACACGCCCGGACAACCGGCACCGAACAGCAGGAACCTCGCCCACCGTGTCCAGAAGATGGTCGGGCGTGATCCGCACGAGGAACACCGAGCGGCAACGCCGCTGGAGCTGCTGTTCGACCTGACGTTCGTCGTCGCGTTCGGCGTCGCGGGCGATCAGTTCGCGCACCTCGTTGCCGAAGGACACGTCGCCGCCGGGCTGGCGGGATTCGCGTTCGCGATGTTCTCGATCATCTGGGCGTGGATCAACTTCTCCTGGTTCGCGTCGGCCTACGACACCGACGACTGGATTTACCGGGTCACCACCATGATCCAGATGATCGGCGTCGTCATCCTGGCGCTGGGCATGCCTCCGATGTTCGCGTCCATCGACCGCGGAGTCGAACTCGACAATTCCGTGATGGTGTCCGGGTACATCGTCATGCGCATCGCCATGGTGTTCCAATGGCTGCGCGCCGCCAAACACGACCCCGAGCACCGTTCCGCGTCACTGACGTATGCCACGATGCTCGTCCTCGCGCAGATCGGCTGGGTCGCACTGGTGATCGCGCCCCTCACCGTCGAGTACGCGTTCGGCCTCGGCGCGATCCTCATCCTCGTCGAGCTGACCAGCCCCGTCATCGCCGAACGGTACAAGGGCGGAACGCCCTGGCACGCACACCACATCGTCGAGCGTCACGGCCTGCTCGTCATCATCACCCTCGGCGAGGGCGTGATCGGCACCGTGGCATCGCTGTCCGCCGTGGTCGAACACCAGGGCTGGACACTCGATGCGATACTCGTCGCGGTCGCCGGCATCGGGCTCACGTTCGGACTGTGGTGGGTGTACTACACCCTGCCGTCGGCCGAGGTGCTCGCGGTGTATCGCAGCCGGTCGTTCGTCTGGGGCTACAGCCACATCGCGCTCTTCGCGTCGCTGGCCGCGGTGGGGGCCGGACTACACGTGGCGGCGTATTACATCGAACACGCCTCCCATGTCGGCGCGACGGCGACGGTGCTCTCCGTCGCCGCACCCGTCGCGATCTTCCTCGCGGGTGTCTACGCGCTGTACACGTATCTGCTGCGGGTGCCCGACCCGTTCCACATCCTGCTCCTCGTCCTGACCGCGGCCACGATCGCGCTCGCACTGGTGCTGGCGGCGCAAGGCGTGTCGATGGCGTGGTGCCTGATCGTGGTGATGCTGGCACCGGTCGTCACGGTCGTCGGATACGAATTGCTCGGACACGCGCACGAGGCCCGTGCCCTCGAGATCGTCCTCGGGCGCGCAGGCACCGGCACCCGCGAGGAGTACTAGGTCCAGGGGGTCACCGGCCGAGGCCGGGCCACACCGTCGACGACCAGATCGAGCCGCTCGTCGAAGAACGCCACGAGTCCCCGAACTTCCGACGCGTCGACGAGGGGCTCGTCGTATCGCCACGCGATGTCGTGAAGCACTCCGCCTGCGGTCACCGCGGACCGGTAGGAAGCCTCGCCCTTGTAGGCGCAGTACGACGTCGTCGCACTCGGTTGCAGCTCCGCGACGACGTTGCCGGGCGGCAGGTAGTAGCGGACCGGAAGCAGTGTTTCGAACAGCATTTTCGCGCGCCGAGTGTCGGCGAGGAGGGTGTCGCCCAACATCACCCGGATATGACGGGACGTGCGGCGAACGTCGATGCGCTGGAACGGGTCGTGCGGATGACCGACAATCTCGTCGTCCTCCTCGAGCCAGCGGTCGAAGCCGTCGAAATCGAGAACCACGTACCCGGTCAGATCCTCGTCGCCGGGCCGGAACCCCAGGGCATACCCTGTGCCGGCGGTGCGGAGCGCGACGGGTTCGCCCTCCGTGCTGTGCACCGAGAACGGCACCCGCGGATCGAGTACCGGCAGCGTCGTCACGTCCGGCAGGGCGAACCCGACGTCACCGGCTCCCTCCGCCGGCACCGAATCCGTTGGCTCCGCCGACAACTCCGCATCGATGTCCTCCGCTGGCACCGCGTACGTGGGAACGACTCGCCGCGGTTCCCAGACCAGGACCGCACGGTCACTGTCGACCACCGTGGTCCCGTTCAGCACCGCACGGATCCGCTTCGCCGTCGGCTCGTAGCGAAGCTCGCGCAACTGACGTCCGATGCTGTCTCGCAGTCGCAGGCCCATAGTTCGAGATTAGGCCTGTCATCGGGCCAGGCCGAGGGAAGCGATGAGGTCCTCGTGGAACTCGAACCAGACGCGGTGGCAGGAGTCGCGGTCGGTTGCCGTGATCCAGGCCGGATCGGTGCCCGCTCGCTCGAGGGCGCCGGCGAACCGCCGGTGATAGCCGGCGAACCGGTCCATGCCCGCGACCAGGCGCGCCTCGAATTCGGCCAGGGCGTCGGCCGCGGTCGCCAGGCGGGTGATCGTCTCGTCGATGGTCACGGTCGCCTCGCCGAGGCCCATCTCGGCCAGCTGCCAGGCGGTGCACGCGTCCGCCACGGCGACGTTGTGCGGCAGGAAGTCCTGGTGCACCTGCACCACCACGGCGCGGGTGCCGCACCGGTCGAGCTCGGCGGCGAGCAGTCGCTCGCCGTGCACCTTCCCGGTTTCGGTCAGGGACCAGCCGCTGTCCCCGGCAAAGTCGGTGTGGGTGACCCACCCACGGGCCTCGGCATCGAGCAGGTGCTCGGCTGCCAGTCCTGCAGGCAGCGCGAACCGGGCAGCGATGCGCGCGGTCTCCGCGTAGCCCAGGATCCGCACGGCGTGCAGCACCAGGATGTCCGACGCGGTGCGGTGCGACATCAACTCCTCCCCGCGTTGCCGGTGGCGGTGCCGACGTGCCCGTGAGTGCCGTCGACGCGGACCCGTCGGCCCTCGGTCAGGGTGGTCATGGCCCCCGCCGCTGCCAGGACTGCCGGGATGCCGAATTCGCGGGCCACGATCGCGGCGTGCGCCAGCATCCCGCCCGTCTCTGTGACCACCGCGCACGCGCGGGCCAGCAGCGGCGTCCACGCCGGCGAGGTCGTTCGGCAAACCAGCACGTCGCCCGGACGAAAGCGGGCGAAGTCGTCCAGGCTGCCGATGATCCGCGCAGGCCCGGCAGCGGTGCCCGGGCTGGCTGCGACGCCTGTCAGCAGCATCTCCCCCGGCATTGCTCGCACCGGCAGCGCGGCGGAGGGCGCGGTCGTGATCGGGCGGGCCTGCAGGACCCAGATGTCGTCGCCGGCGATCGCCCACTCGATGTCCTGCGGGCACCCGAACAGGCTCTCGACGTCGCGTCCCAGCGCCGCGACGGCCAGAGCCTGGGCGGTGGTCAGCAGTTGCCCGCCCCAGTGCCGGGCGACCTGCACGTGCACACCGTCGACCAGGTACGCCTCCGGAGTGACGGTCCCGGCCACGACTGCCTCGCCGAGGCCCCGCGCAGCCTCGATCACCACGTGCTCGGCCCCGGTGACCGGGTGCCGGGTGAACATGACTCCGGCCGTCTCGGGTTGCACCATCACCTGCACGATCACCCCGGCCGACGCCGGGGCTTCCCGATCGGTGCGAGCCGCGTAGGCGACGGCTTCGGGCGAGGAGCACGACGCGGCGCTGCGATGCACCGCTTCGATCACCTCGGCGCTGGTGGTGACCCCGAGCGTCGTGGCCAGTTGTCCGGCGAACGAAGACTCGACGCCGTCCTCCGCGAGGGCGGACGAGCGCACCGCGAACGGACCCGGACCGAGACGGCGCAGTCCGACGTCGATGTCGCGGTCCCGACCGGGGTCGCCGAGCGGGTCGGGTATCACGAATCCCGCGGGCACCCGGAATCCGGCACGCAGCAGCAGGCCGAGGTTGCGGGCCTTGGCACCGCAACGCTCGGACGCGTCCAGCAGGGGCACGATCGGCACGTTCAGGCCTCCGCGTCGCGGTCGCCGGCCCGGGCAAGGACCCGGTTCAGGCGCTGCTGGGCAGCCTGCGCCGAACCCAGGCCGAGCGCCTGCGCGATCTGCGGCCAGGTCATCCCACCGGCCCGGGCGGCGAACAGCAGGCCGGCCTCGATCTGATCGAGCTCCACCCGAGCCGACGACAGCAGCCGCAGCCCGGCCGCGAGCACCGCCGGGTCCGTGCCCTGCGCGTCCAGGCCGACCCACGCCGCGAACCTGACGAGATCGGTGTCCGAACGTGGCTGCCCGGGATGCTCCCAGGGGCGCCGCTCGAGCCGCGCGGCACCGGCCTCGTTCAGCGTCGTGCGTGCCTGATCGAGTTCGGCCGCGTGTGTCTGGTCGTCGGTGGTCACCCGACCACCACACGCTATCAACAGCCTGTTGTCAACAGACTGTTGATGGGCGCGTCGTCGGACGAGGTCCCGGCATCCTCAGCCGGCGAGGATCCCGGCGACGAAATCCTGCGCGTCCTTCTGCGACGCGCCGATCGTCCCGCGATGGTCCGCACCCTCGTACGTCCGATACGTCAGTTCGTTCCCGTTGTCCTGCAACGTCTTCACCATCAGATCCGTCGACGGCTTGCTCACCACCAGGTCGCCGGAGCTCTGCGCGACCAGCGTCGGGACCTGCACGTGGACCCTCGACGGCTCCTGGCGGGCCAGGTATTCGGTGAGCGGTCCCAGGTCGGCGTCGGGACGGAAGACCTGACCGGCGGGCACGGGCGGGACCTTCCGGATGTCGTCGATGCACCCGGTCCGCGCCACCGTCAACAGCGGTTGCGCCCGCTCCGTCAGCAACGCCGACGGGACGATGGCCGGATCCGCGGCCTGGGCCCCGAGGAGGATCAGCGGGAGGAACGCCTCGGCCGCTTCGATACCCGGAACACCCGAACGGAAGTACTGCGGCGTCTGGTCGAGCCCGTTGCCCGGCGCGATCGCCACGGCGCCACCGAGGTGCAGTTCCGGGGCGCGCTCCCCGCCCTGCGCGGCGGTGAACAACGCCGCCTGCCCACCCTGACTGTGACCGATCACGAACCACGTCGAGCCGACCGCCGGATCCATCGCACGGGCGGCGCGCACGATGTCCACGACAGCGTTCGTCTCCGTGTCACCGTTGACGTACGGGTGGATGCCCGGCGTGCCCAGACCCTGGTAGTCCGTGCTCACCACCGCATATCCCTTGGCGACCCAGTCGTCGAGCGACGCGTTCACCCCGGAGAGATAGCCGTGGGCGGGGCCGCCGGCGAAATCCGCGGACGGGGCGCAGGCGTCCGCGACGCCGGTCGTGCCGTGCGCCCAGCTGATCACCGGATATCCACCCTCGGGTGCCGGCGTGCGAGGAATCGACACGGCGCCCGACACCACGACGGGGTCGCCGTTGCCGTCCTGCGACGCGTAGGTGATCACCTCGTTCCGTCCGGCGCTCGGCAGGGCCGGACCGTCCGCGACGGCGCGGGACGACAGCAGCTGTCCCGGCCGGAGCGCAGCCGGATCCGTCGCCGTCTCGGAAGTCGCAGTGGAACAGGCGGTTCCACCGAGGAGGACGAGTGCGGCCACCGCGCCGATCCGGGCGCGCGACAACGTCATGAGAACGCCGCCAGCGGCTCGGAACCCGACCAGTCGTGACCCCAATAGCTGTCCGCCGTGATCTCCTCCGCGGTGTAGTGCGTCTCGTCGACGAGCGTGCCCTCCGTGCCGAACTCGAGGTCCCAGCCGCCGGGGGCACGCACGTAGAACGACACCATGCGGTCGTTGGTGTGGCGGCCGAGGGTCGACGAGATGGAGAAGCCCAGCTTGCCGAGCCGGTCGAGTGCCTGCCCGACGGCGTCGAGCGTGTCGACCTCCGTCATCAGATGCACCATCCCGGGTTCGCCGCTGTGCGGCGCAGGGCACAACGCGAGGCTGTGATGGCGCTGATTGACACCCATGAACCGCACCCGGCGGGCCGGTCCCGGGGCGTCGGCCGGTCCGAGCCGGATCGCGCCGCGCGGCAGGAAGCCCAGCACCTCGGTGTAGAACGTGTAGGCCTCCTCGAACGCCGGCGTCGGGAGGACCACGTGCCCCAGACCCTGTGCGCCGGTGACGAACCGGCCGCCGTGCGGAGTGACGACCGGGCTGTGGTCGAGCACGGGCCCGAAGAAGACCTCCACCCGCGTGCCGGACGGATCGTCCAACGCGATCACCTGCTCTGCGTCGCGGTAGCGCGACTCTTCCTCGGACAGGACGTCGACCGTGACACCCGACTTCTCCACCTGCTCACGCACCCGTTGGAGAGCGAACTGGTCGCGCACCTCCCACCCCACCGCGAGTGCCTTGTCCGTGTCACCCGGAAGGACGATCAGCCGCGACCGCCGCTCGTCGACGCGCAGGTACAGGCCGTCGGGCTCGGGGCCGGCACCCTCGGCCATGCCCAGCCCGTCCACCACCAGCTCACGCCAGCGTGGCACGTCCTTCGTCTGGATCCTGAGGTAGCCGAGCCCGCGAATGTCGGTCATGTGAAAGTCCTTTCATGGAGGCGGCTCCGCGCCCGTGCGCCNGGGACTACCAGAAAGGCGCACGGGCGCGGAGCGCCTAGATCATGGAGCGGTGGATGCCCTGGGGTTCCCCGCCGAGCTGGGTCAGAGCCGAGGAGTGGAAGATCGACCCCGGCACGTGGATGGCGTGGGAGAGGCCGGCGTGGGCGTCCCGCCAGAAGCGCTGCAAGGGTGTCTTCAGTTGGAGCGCACCGCCACCGGAGCGTGCGAAGATCTCGTCCACGGCACGCACCGCCCGCCACGCGGCGGCCGTCTGCGTGCGCCGGCCGATGGAGCGGAGTTCGAACGAGACGTCCCGGCCCTTCTCGGTCATGTCCCAGAACCGGTCGACCGTCTCGAGGATCGCCGCGCGCGACGCCGCGATCTCCGCCGCCGCCTCGCCGATCGCGAACAGCACGTACGGGTCGTCCTTGATCGCGGTACCCGACACGGTGACACGTTCACGCTGCGCATTCAGGTGGCAGGCCAGCGCGCCCTCGGCGATGCCGATCAGCGACGACGTGATGCCGAGCGGGAAGATGCACGAGAACGGGAAGTTGTAGAGCGTCTGGGTGCGGCCGAACTCCTTCGGCGCGGACCCGTCGAAGACCTTGTCGGCCTGCAGGGTCCGGTGCTGCGGGATGAACGCGTCCTTGACGATCAGGTCCTTGGACCCGGTGCCGCGCAGTCCGACGACGTTCCAGCTGTCCTGGTCGATGTCGTAGTCCGAGCGTGGCAGCAGCACGTGCAGGATCTGCGGCGGCATCACCCGGTTGCCGTCCCGGTCGCCGACCGCGGCGCCGATCATGATCCACCCGCAGTGGTCGGTGCCCGAGGAGAACGACCACCGGCCGTTGAGGACGTAGCCGCCGTCGGTGGGCACGGCCACACCCATCGGCGCATACGGCGAGGCCATCCACATGTCGGAGTCCTCGCCCCACACCTCGTCCTGGGCCGTGCGGTCGAAGAACGCGAGTTCCCACGGGTGGACGCCGACGATGCCGCTGACCCAGCCCGCGGCCCCGTCGATGGCGCCGATGCCCATCGCGGTCTCTGCGAACTCGCGCGGATGCGATTCGTAGCCGCCGTACTCCTTGGGCTGCAGCATCCGCATCACTCCGGAGTCGCGCAACCGTTTCGCGGAGGTGTCGGACAGGCGCATCAGCTTGTCGCCCTCGGCGCCTTCCGCTCGGATCTCGTCCGCGTACTGTTCGATCCTGTCAAGAACCTGGCCCATGATGATCTCGGCTTTCTGGTGTCGGTACCCGGCGAAACGCCTAGGCGGACTTCTTCTCGGCGACTGCGGAACCCGCGGACTCCCGGTCTGCGAGACCGAGGGCGATCTCGATCAGCTGGTCCTCCTGACCGCCGACCAGCTTGCGTCGGCCGGCCTCGATGAGGATCTCCGCACCGGACACGCCGTACCGGCGGGCGTGGGAGTCGGCGTGCTTGAGGAAGCTGGAGTAGACACCCGCGTAGCCCATCGTCAGCGACAGCCGGTCGAGCAGGCAGTCGCCGTCCATGATCGGCCGGACGACGTCCTCGGCCGCGTCGATGATCTTCAGGGTGTCGATGCCGGTGCGGATTCCGAGCTTCTCGGTGACGGCGGCGAACGCCTCGACCGGGGTGTTGCCCGCGCCCGCACCGAAGCGCCGGGTGGAGCCGTCGATCTGGAGGGCGCCGGACTCGACGGCGAGCACCGAGTTGGCGACACCGAGCCCGAGGTTCTCGTGCCCGTGGAAGCCGACCTGCGCGTCGTCGCCGAGTTCGGCCACCAGGGCGGACACCCGGTCGCTGACGGCGTTCAGGATCAGCGCCCCGGCCGAGTCCACCACGTACACGCACTGGCAGCCGGCGTCGGCCATGATCCGGGCCTGCTTCGCGAGAACCTCCGGCGGCTGGCTGTGCGACATCATCAGGAAGCCGACGGTCTCCAGCCCGAGTTCGCGGGCGAGACCGAAATGCTGCACGGAGATGTCGGCTTCGGTGCAGTGCGTGGCGATGCGGCAGATGCTTGCGCCGTTGTCCGCAGCCTCCCGGATGTCGGACTGGACGCCCAGTCCGGGGAGCATGAGGAACGCGATCCTGGCCCGCTCCGCCGTCTCCACCGCGGCCTTGATCAGTTCCTGCTCCGGGGTGTGGCTGAAGCCGTAGTTGAACGAGGAACCGCCGAGTCCGTCGCCGTGGGTGACCTCGATGACCGGGACCCCGGCGGCGTCGAGCGCCCCGACGATCGAGCGGACGTGGTCGACGGTGAACTGGTGTCGCTTGGCGTGGGATCCGTCGCGCAGGGACGAGTCCGTCACCCGGATGTCGAGATCGGCACTGTAAGGCATCGGTATTCCTTCGAAGAGTGAATGGGGCGGACGCGTCAGACGCTCGCGCCGAGGATCTGCGTCGCGAAGCTCTCGCCGACCTTGGTGGCGGCGGCGGTCATGATGTCGAGGTTGCCGGAATAGGGCGGCAGGAAGTCGCCCGCTCCCTCTACCTCGAGGAAGATGCCGACCCGGGCGAGGCCACCGCTGATCGGCGTCGGGTCGTCGAATTGCGGTTCGGCGCGCAGTCGGTAGCCGGGGACGTACGCCTGCACGGACGCTGCGACGTCGTGGATGGACGCGGTGATCGCGTCCCGGTCGGCGTCGGCGGGAATGGAGCAGAACACGGTGTCCTTCATGAACATCGGCGGTTCGGCCGGGTTCAGGATGATGATCGCCTTGCCCTTCTTCGCCCCGCCGATCGTCTCGATGCCCCGGCTCGTGGTGATCGTGAATTCGTCGATGTTCGCGCGGGTGCCCGGGCCTGCGGACGGCGACGCCACGCTGGCGACGATCTCGGCGTACGCCACCTCGGCGATCCGGGAGACGGCGTACACCATCGGGATGGTTGCCTGGCCGCCACACGTGATGAGGTTGACGTTCGGCGCCGTCCGGTGCTCGCCCATGTTCACGGCGGGCACGACGGCGGGTCCGAGCGCGGCGGGGGTGAGGTCGACGGCCTGGATGCCGAGTTCCCGGTAGCGGGGGGCGTTCGCCCGGTGCACGTAGGCGGACGTGGCCTCGAAGACGATGTCGGGACGCTCGTCCTGGGCGAGCAGCCAGTCGACACCCTCGGCGCTGGCGATCACACCCCGGTCCGTGGCGCGCTTCAGTCCCTCACTGTCCGGGTCGACGCCGATCATCCAGCGGGGCTCGATGATCTCCGAGCGGAGGAGCTTGTACAGGAGGTCGGTGCCGATGTTGCCGGATCCGACGATCGCGGCGAGAGCCTTGGTCACAGTTGTCGCCTTTACTTGAATTCTACTGATACGGAACCGATGTCACTGAAATCGGCGCGGAACACGTCACCGGGCCGGGCGTCGATCGCGCGGGTGCACGAGCCGGGCAGGATGACGTGCCCGGCCTCGAGTCGCACTCCGAAGCTCGCGACCTTCCGGGCCAGCCACGCCACGGCCTTCGTGGGATTGCCGAGCACCGCCGACGCCTCGCCCCGCGCGATCTCCTCCTCGCCCTGGAACAGCACGGCGGAGATCCCGCCGATGTCGACGTTCGCCGGTTCCACCCGTCCGGCGCCGAGGATCATGCCCGCCGAGGACGCGTTGTCGGCGATCGTGTCGGCGAGCCCGATCTTCCAGTCGGTGATGCGGGAGTCGATCAGTTCGATGCTGGGAACGATGTATTCGGTAGCCGCCAGCACGTCCTCTTCGGTGCATCCCTCCCCCGGCAGGGTCTCGCCGAGGACGTACCCGATCTCCACCTCGATGCGCGGGTAGCAGAATCGAGCAGTGTCGATCGGCGTCCCCTCGGCGTACACCATGCTCGACAGCAGATGTCCGTAGTCGGGTTCGTCGACGCCCATCATCTTCTGCATGACCTCGGACGACAGCCCGACCTTGTGGCCGTACACCGTCTCCCCCGCCTCCAGCCGCGCGCGGATGTTGATCAGCGCGATCTCGTAGGCGTCGACCACGTCGATGCCCGGGAACACGGTGGTCAACGGGTCGATCGGCGCACGGTCCTGTTCGGCGTTCCGCAGCAGGTGGGCGGCGGACAGTCGCTGCGCATCGCTCAGCATCACGCCACCTCTCCCGCACGTGAGTGCTGTCGCGTGGTCCGGGACGCCTCGCCACTCACGTCGGCGACGTGCAGCGCGGCGATGTAGCCGAACACCATGGCGGGACCGATGGTCGCGCCCGCGCCGGCGTATTCGTTGCCCATCACCGACGCCGACGTGTTGCCGGTGGCGTACAGGCCGTCGATGACGGAGCCGTCCTCGCGGAGCACCCGCGCGTCGGCGTCGGTGACGAGGCCGCCCTTGGTGCCCAGGTCGCCGGCCTCGCACCGGATCGCGTAGAACGGTCCCTGGACGATCTCGTCGAGGCACGGGTTCTTCATCGTCGGGTCGCCGTAGTACCGGTCGTACGCGCTGTCGCCGCGGCCGAAGTCCTCGTCCTTGCCGGTGCGGGCGAAGCCGTTGAACCGGTCGATGGTCGCGACCAGGGTGTCGGCCTTGACGCCGATCGCGTCGGCGAGGTCGCGCAGCGTGTCCGCCTTGTGCACGACCCCGGAGTCGTAGAACCCCTGTGGGAACGGCACACCCGGCAGCACCTGCGCGAACGGGTACCGCGACTTCGCCTTGCCGTCCATCACGAACCACGCCGGGACGTGACCGCCGTCGAGTTGGTCGTGGACGAAGTTCACGTACGGCGACGACTCGTTGGTGAAGCGTTCGCCGCGGCCGTTGACGATCACCGACGGCGGAATGCACCGTTCCGAGACGAGCGGGATCACGGCGCCCATCGGGTGGAGCACCGACGGCATCCACCAGGCGTCGTCCATGAGGTCGACTGCAGCGCCGAGCTTCTGGCCGGCGACGATGCCGTCGCCGGTGTTCTCCGGGGCACCGGCGCTGACGTCCGGGACGCCGGGCTTGGGCAGGTACTTCGCACGCATGTCCTGGTTGTGGTCGAACCCGCCGGTCGCGAGCAGCACGCCGCGGCGGGCGCCGATCCGGACCGTTCGTCCGTCACGTTCGGCGAGAACACCGACGACGGCTCCGGTGCCGTCGACGATCAGTTCCGTCATCGACGCCTTCAGCCACAGCGGCACCCCGGCGTCCTCGAGGACCATCCGCATCCGCGCCACGAGTGCGCGGCCGCCGGTGGCCATGTGGCGTCGGCGGATTACGTTGGATGCCACCCGCCACGCCGCGACGAGGGATGCCTTGCGGCCCTTCCAGGTGCGCTTGACCATGGCGAGGTCGTGGTAGTCCTTGGACGTGACCCACAGTCCGAGCGGACCCTTCATGCTGTTCGGCCGCTGGTACTGCTCGTTCTCCTTCAGCGCCCGGGTGTCGAACGGCATGCATTCGATGGTGCGCCCGAGCGGTCGGCCGCCGTCGTACTCCGGGTGGTAGTCGGAGTAGCCCTTCACCCAGTAGAGCTTCATGTGCGGGCTGCGGTCGAGCAGTTCCATCAGCTCGGGGCCCTTGTCGACGAACGCGTCGAGACGGTCGGCGGGAACCGTGCCCTCGGTGATGATGTCGAGGTAGCGTCGGATCGACTCCCGTGAGTCGATCACGCCCTTCTCCCGCAGTGTCGGGGCGTTGGGAATCCAGATGCCGCCCCCCGAGATGGCGGTGGAGCCGCCGAACGTGGCGCCCTTGTCGATGACGAGAGTGTCGATTCCCCGGTCGGCGGCGGTGATCGCCGCGGCCATACCGCCGCCACCGCTGCCGACGACGAGGAAATCGACTGTGGTGTCGAAGGTTTCTTCGGTGCCGGTCATCGTCCGCTGCCGTCCTTGCGGAGCAGGAAGGCGAGGACGGCACTCTCGAACGCCGTCTTCTGTTCGATCATCGCCCAGTGCCCGCAGTTCGGGAACACGTGCAGTTCCGCCCGGGGAATCGACCGCATCGGGATGATCGCCATGTCCAGCGGGCTGACTCGGTCGTCGCGGCCCCACGTGAGCAGTGTCGGTGCCTTCACCTTGTGCAGCTGAGCCCAGTACGGGGCCGCGTCGGATTCGAGTGCGGCCCGGGCGCCGGCCTCGAACGCCGCCCTGCTGTACATCTTGCGGGCGCTGGCGAGGGTCTCGGGGTCGGTGGCCTGCGTCCAGCGTTCCTCGATCAGTTCCTCGGTGACCATCGCGGGGTCGAACACCATCGAGTGCAGCCACGCGATCAGTCGTTCCCGGGTGGGGTCGTCCGTGAACTCCATCAGGAGGTTGATGCCCTCACCGGGGCCGGGGCTGAAGAGGTTCCTGCCGATGCCGCCGATGGTGATCAGCTTGCCGACCCGGTCGGGGTGCGCGATGGCGAACTGGGTGGCGACGATGCCGCCCATCGAGTTTCCGAGCATTGCCACCTCGTCCAGCCCGAGTCCGTCGAGGAAGCGGAGCACCGCGTCGCCTGCGGTGAGCATCGGATGACCGCCGAAGTCGTCGCTGACCCCGAATCCCGGGAACTCCAGGACGAAGGTGCGGAAGTGCTCGGCGAAGACGCCGAGGTTGCCGCGGAAGTTGCGCCACCCCGTCACGCCGGGGCCGGAGCCGTGCAGCAGCAGAAGAGGCGGACCGTCGCCGGCCTCGTGGTAGCGAAGCACGCCGAGGTCGGTCTTCAGCTCCTTCAGGGTGCCCTCGTAACTCGAGTCAGTCGTCATGGTCGGTCACGTTGCCAGCGCGCTCCAGGCTCGGACAGAAGCGATCCCGGTCAGCGAGACATCGCCCTGTGCGCGCAGGCATCGGCCGGGGATTTCCACTGACCGAGACGGCATCTCGTGACGGTTCTGGGCCGTCCCTAGCCTCGGGGACGATCGTCGAACGGGTCGGCGACGGAAGAGCAATCGGAGGCGGTCTGATGGCAATCGAACCGGCCGGCACCCAGCCCGGGACCCGCTCGGACGCACCGTCACCGGACGAGATGCGCCGTGCCCTCGGCCAATTCGCCAGCGGAGTGACGGTGGTGACCGGCCTCGACACGGAGGGTCCGGTGGGTTTCACGTGTCAGTCGTTCGCGTCGGTGTCCCTGGAGCCGCCGCTGATCCTGTTCTGCGCCGATCACCGCGGGCGAGCATGGCCGCGCATCCGGCGGTCGGGGCGTTTCACGATCAACGTGCTGCGCGAGGACCAGACGGACCTCTGTTTCCGGTTCGGCTCGAGCCGGGGCACCAAGTTCGACGGGCTCGCCTGGGAGCCGTCGCGGTGGTCGACGCCGTCGCTGCCGGGGGTCCTCGTCCGCGTGCACGCGGACGTGCAGTCGGTGCACACCGCCGGCGACCACGACGTCGTGATCGGACGCGTCCTGGAACTCGACTCGGTGTGCGAGGAGCGTCCGATGGTGTTCTTCCGGGGCGGTTTCGGCATCGACGCCGCTCCGCGGCCCGTGCGCGCGTAACGAGTCCAGAGACTCGTCACACGCGCACGGGCGCTACAGCCATTGGCCGGACTGCACCGCGAGGAGCTGGTCCAGCGTCTCGGTCGACCACGAGCTGTCCGGGATCTCCGGGGTCCGGCGGCCGCGACGGGGTGTTCCCAGTTCGGGGTGGAGCGTCCGGGTGACTTCCCGGGCGGCGTCGACGACGAGCGGGGCGACGCGCTCGAGTTGGACGGTGCGCGTGTCGCCGCACAGCGAGATGCCGGCCACCGGCCCGTCGGCACTGCGGACCGCGACACCGACGCAGCCGATTCCGCGCACCGCCTCGCCCCGCTCGAACGCGAGGCCGCGGCGCTGCCGGATCCGGTTGAGCTCCTGGTGCAGTGTGGACAGTTCGGTGATCGTGCGGTCCGTGCTCCGGTTGAGCCGCGGCCCGTACATGCTGTCGACCTGCTCCGGGTCCACCCACGCCAGCATCGCCTTGCCGCCCGCCGTCGTGTAGGCGGGCACGCGCCCACCCACCCGCGACGGCAGGCTCGCGGCCATCCGTCCGCCCACCTTGTCCAGGTACACGCTCTCCGCACCGTCCAACACGGCCAGGTGCACCACCATTCCGGTCTGCATGTGCAGGTCGTGCAGCAGCGGGGCCGCCGCGGCCCGGACCTGGCTGTGCCCGTTGTCGCCGCCGCCGAGCCCCATCGCGCGCCGTCCGAGGCAGTAGCCGAAGCTGGCGTGGTCGACCCAGTCGAGGCGAACCAGCTGATCGAGGATGCGGTGCACCGTGGACCGCGGCAGCCGGGTGCGGCACGCGACCTCCTCGAGGGTCAGGCGCGACGTGCGGCCGTCGAAGGCGTCGAGGATCAGCGTCATCCGCTCGACCATCGACGGTGGCAGATCCTTCTTCGCAGCGGGTACCGACAGTGCATCATCCGAATCGACGACAGTCATCGACGCCTCCAAATATCCTGGTCACACGCATACGCCCGACAAAAATTGAAATGAATTCTTAAAATGTACCAGCCGTGCCCGCCGCGGGGAAGAATTCGGACAATCGCCGCGCCCGGTCAGCGGGAACGCCCGCGCGACCCCCGGGGCACCTCCACTACAACGGTGACGACAGACCGACCCCCGACAGCGGAGTAACCACCTGATGCACATAGGAATCGCGCCACCCATCGTCATCGCGCACCCCGCCGTCCGCGCGGACTGGGAACTCGGCGCCGGCATCGCGGAGTTGACCGCGATCGCCCGCACCGCCGACCGCCTCGGCTACCACCACCTCACCTGCAGCGAGCACGTCGCCGTCCCCACCGACGTCGCGGTCGAGCGCGGCGGCACCTACTGGGACCCGCTCGCGACCCTCGGGTTCCTGGCCGCCCAGACCACCGGCATCCGCCTCGCCACCCAGGTCCTGGTACTCGGCTATCACCACCCCCTCGAGATCGCGAAGCGTTACGGCACGCTCGACGTCGTCAGCGGCGGCCGACTCGTCCTCGGGCTGGGCGTGGGCAGCCTGCGCGAGGAATTCGACCTGCTCGGCGCCCATTTCGACGACCGGGGCGCCCGCGCCGACGACGCCCTCGCGGCGCTCCGTGCGTCGCTGTCACAACCTCGGCCCGAGTACCACGGCACGTTCTACGACTTCGACGGCGTCGTCGTCGAACCGCACGCCGTCCAGCCGCGGGTTCCGCTGTGGATCGGGGGACGGACTCTGCGATCCCTGCGCCGCGCGGTGACGCTCGGCGACGGGTGGGTGCCGTTCGGCCTGTCGCTCGACGAGTTGTGCACGCTGCTCGCCAGAGTCGACCTCCCCGAGGGTTTCGAGATGGTCCTCAGCGCCGGCGCGCCCCTCGATCCGATCGGCTCCCGCGACACCGTGACCCGCGCCCTCGAACGACGACGCGACGCCGGCACCACCGTCGTCAGCGCCACCCTCGCGTCCACGAGCGCAGCCCACTACTGCGAGCAACTGGAGGCCCTCCGGCAGCTGGGCGACGAACTCGGCCTCTCCTTCCGCACCGCAACCGAAGACAGGATCCGTCCATGACCGGCACCGAAGAACTCGTCCGCGCACTCGCCGAACGCGTCACCGCGCTCGAAGACAAGCTCGCCATCCTCGAGCTGATGACCGCCTACGGTCCCGCCATCGACAGCGGTTCGGCCGACGCGGTCGCACGCCTGTGGACCGAGGACGGTGTGTACGACGTCGACACCGGGGTGATGCGCGGGCATGCGGCCATCACGGCGATGGTGCAGTCGCAGGCGCATCAGGGATGGATCGGCGGCGGCTGCGCGCACATGCTCGAGCCCGGACACGTGCGCGTCGACGGTGACACCGCGGTGGCCACGTGCAAGTCGCAGTTGATCATTCACGACGACGACGGATTCCGCGTCCACCGGATCACCGCCAACCGGTGGGAGCTCGCCAAGATCGACGGCGAGTGGAAGGTGACCCGGCGCGTCAATCGGCTGCTCGACGGTCGCGAGGAGGCGCGCACCCTGCTGGCGGCTGGGGTGCGCGCCTGAACACTTGGACTGCCACACCGACACGAGGCCCGCAGATGCTGCGGGCCTCGTGGTCGGGCAAGGAAACTGTCAGGCGACCATCTCCGACTTCGGCGACGCCACGTCGACCGGACGCTCGATCTTGTTGCGGATGAGGAGAAGTCCCATCACCGAGGCCAGCAGTCCGGCGACGGCGAGTGTGAAGAAGGCGTAGACGAAGCCCCTCTCCGAGTACTGCGCGGCGCGGCCCACCAGCACGACACCGGGGATCGCGACGATGGCGATCATCACCTGACTGCCGATCGCACTACCCAGCGAGCCGGAGAGGTTCAGCATCCCGCCTGCAATTCCCTGCGTCTGCGCGGGCACGGTGCGCATGATGAGGTTCGGCAGCGTCGCCGATGCGGAACCGAGCCCGAGGCCGATCACCAACTGCCCGAACATCATCTGGACCGTCGAGTCGTGCAGGGTGGCGAGCAGGAACGATCCGAGCGCGAGGGACGCGCCGCCGAACACCAGAACCGGTGCCGGGCCGATGCGGCGGGTGAAGTATCCGCCGACCGGGCCCGCGATCATCGACACGACGCCCGTAGGGACGGTGTAAATGGCGACGGCGAGTGCGGTGACTCCGAATCCGTAACCGAGACCGAGGTCGGGATCGGTCATCACGAACATCGGGATGAGCATCGAATGGCTGACCAGGACGAACTGGACGAAACCGCTGGCGGCCAATGTTTTCGCGACGGGTCCGTGCTTCAGCATCTGCAGGTCGATGAGCGGTTCCTTCGGCGTGCGTTCGTAGAGCAGCCAGCCGGCGAGGATGGCGAGCCCGCCGCCAACGCACAGCAATGTCTGCGGGGCCGTGTACCCCCACGCGGTGGCCTTGCCGATACCGAACAGCAGCACGAATGCGCCGAGGCCGAGGATGGCCGCGCCGAGCACGTCCAGCTTCGATCGCGTCCGCAGCGTGGTCTCGGGAACGAAGATCGCGACCGCGATTCCGACGACCGCCACGTGGAGGAGTTGCGCCCAGAACACGCCGGTGTAGCCGAAGTGGTCGATGAGGTAACCGCCGATGATCGGGCCGAGGATGGTGCTGGCGCCCATTCCGGTGGCGACGAATCCCACGGCCACGGGAATGATCGATGGGGGCAGAATGTCTCGGATCAACCCGTAGGCGAGCACGAGGATCGCCATGCCCGCACCCTGCAAGCCGCGGCCCACGAGGAAGAGTTCGAAGTTGGGGGCCAGCGCGCCGAGTAGTGAACCGGCGCCGAACACCGCGGCGGACACGAGCATCATCCGCTTCTTGCCGTAGATGTCGCCGAGTTTGCCGACGAGCGGAGTCGAGGCGGCAAGCATCAGGGTGACGATCGTGATCACCCAGCCGACGTTCGCGGTGCCGAAGTGTTTCGCGATCTCCGGCAGCGCCGGGGTGACGAAGTTGTAGGCGAGCGGGATGACTTCGACCAGAAGGATGATCAAGGCCAGCAGGGCGAACGCCTTCCCGCGTGAGAGCGGTGCGCGCTCCGCCTCACCTGGGGACAGGGGCATGTTATGCATATGTGGCTCCGGGGGATTCGAGAGGATCAGCACGCCCAACCTGGCATGCCGCCCAGTGACGTCGACCACAGTTCCCACTCACCGAGACCTGCCCGCAGCCGGTGTCGTCGATGCCGAATCGGCAGGGAAAGTAGAAAACATTCCCCCATTGAATCGTGCCTATGCAGTGACTGATCAGTAGTTCGTGCGATACAACTAGAATGAAATCTAATTCTTCTCGCAATCAGGAGTTCCCATGACGGAATCACTCAGCCTCGCCGGACGCACCGCCGTCGTCACCGGCGCGGGCGCAGGCCTCGGCCGGGCCGAAGCCCTCGCACTCGCCGCCGCAGGCGCGGCAGTCGTCGTCAACGACATGGGCGACGGGGCACACGCGGTGGCCGCGGAGATCGCGGCAGCCGGCGGCCGCGCCACCGCCGTGACCGGCGACGTCTCCGACTGGTCGCTGGGCGAACGCCTCGTGCACGAGGCCGTCCGCACATTCGGATCGATGGACATCCTCGTCAACAACGCCGGAATCCTGCGCGACAAGATGATTTTCAACCTCTCCGAATCCGACTGGGACGACGTCATCCGCGTCCATCTCAAGGGGCACGCCGCCACGTCGCGGGCCGCGGCCGCGCACTGGCGCGAGTCGAGCAAGACCGCCGGAGGCCCCGTGTACGGGCGGGTCGTCAACACGTCGTCCGAGGCGTTCCTGTTCGGATCGGCGGGCCAGCCCAACTACTCGGCCGCGAAGGCCGGGATCACCGCGCTCACACTGTCGACGGCACAGGGCCTCTCGCGTTACGGGGTGCGCGCCAACGCGATCTGCCCGCGCGCCAGGACGGCCATGACCGCCGACGCGTTCGGCGAGAACACGGCCGACGCGGGACCCGACCCCCTGTCCCCCGACCGGGTCGCCACCCTCGTCCACTACCTGTCCTCCCCCGCCTCCGACGAGGTCAACGGGCAGGTGTTCGTCGTGTACGGCAAGATGGTCGCGCTGATGGCAGCGCCGAAGGTCGAGAACCGCTTCGACGCAGCAGGTTCCGCCTTCTCACCCGAGGAGCTCGAGGAGCTTCTCACACCCTATTTCGCCGGCCGCGGACCGCACGAGAACTATGCCGCGTTCAGCGTCGCCGAACTGGAGAAGGTCGCGCTGGCGACCGGCGACACCGCCGGTGTCTGAGCCACACCCGCAGAAGGAGCACACGATGAGGCTGCACGGAAAGACGGCGATCGTGACGGGCGGCGCCGGAGGCATCGGCCGCGCCGTGACGACGGTGTTCGTCCGCGAGGGCGCCAACGTCCTGTTCGTCGACATCGACGACGAACGCGGCAAGGATCTCGAGCAGGAACTGGGATCGTCCGCTCGCTTTCTGAACGCCGACATCTCCCGGCGCGAGTCCGCCGAGCAGATCCGGGACGCCGCCGTCGCCGCGTTCGGATCCGTGGACGTGCTGGTCAACAACGCCCACGCCTCCCGGCAGGCACTGCTGATCGACCACACCCAGGAGATGTTCGATCTCTCGTTCCGGACCGGGTTCTATCCGGTCGTGCACCTCATGCAGGCCTGCTACGAGCAGTTGAAGGCGGCGAAGGGTTCGGTGATCAACTTCGCGTCCGGGTCCGGGCTCGACGGCATGCCCACCCAGACGTCGTACGCCGCGGCGAAGGAAGCGATCCGCGGCGTCAGCCGGGTGGCGGCCAACGAGTGGGCGGCCGATCAGATCCGGGTCAACGTGATCTGCCCGTTCGCCGCGACCGAGGGCGTCCTCGCCTGGCAGGAACGATTCCCCGACCGCGCCGCCGCGTCCGTGGCGAAGGTTCCGCTCCAGCGGATCGGCGATCCCGAGACCGACATCGCGCCCGTCGCGGTGTTCCTCGCGTCCGAAGATTCGCGGTACATGACCGGACAGACACTGATGGCGGACGGCGGCAGCATCAAGCTGCGCTGATCCGCCCGGACAGGAGAACGACGATGGAAGACTTCAAGGGCCGGGTCGCCCTGATCACCGGCGGTGCCCGCGGCCAGGGCCGCAGCCACGCGGTCGCACTGGCCGAACGCGGAGCAGACATAGTGCTAGGCGACCGCTGCGAGGACAGTCCGGCCGTGAACTATCCCCTGGCCACCGCCGCCGACCTCGACGAAACCGCGGAACTGGTGCGCGCCACCGGTCGACGGTGCATCACCGCCGAGGCGGACACCGCGGACCGGGCGGCGATGGACGCACTGGTCGCAGAGGCGGAGTCCGAGTTCGGGAGAATCGACGTCGCGGTCGCGAATGCCGGCGTCTCGGTGGCCGCCCCGGTACAGTCGCTCACGCAGGAACAGTGGTCGGAGGCGATCGGTTCCAACCTCACCGGCGTCTTCAACACCGTGGGAGCGGTGGCACCCGGCATGATCCGGCGGGGATACGGCCGGATCGTCACCATCTCGTCGATGCTCGGCCGGGCCGGCAACACCAACATGGCCGCGTACGCGGCGTCGAAGTGGGGCGTCATCGGGCTCACCAAGAGCGCGGCGCTCGACCTCGCCCCGCACGGCATCACGGTGAATGCGATTGCGCCGGGCAACATCTCGACACCGATGATTCACAACGACGCCCTCTACCGGATGATGCGTCCCGACCTCGACGCGCCCGCAGCGGAGGACGTGGAACCGGTGTTCCGCAGCCTGCACGCCCAGCCCGTGGCGTGGCTGGACGCCACCGAGATCACCCGGGTCGTGCTGTTCCTCGCCGCCGAGGGCAGCGCACACATCAGCGGCATCGTCCTGCCCGTCGACGCGGGCAATGCCGCGCGCGGCCTGTGAGTACTTATTAACCGCCCGACGTTGATTAGTACTCACGGGCGCTAATGGTCAAGGCTTTGATTACACCCGTTCGGCCGCTAACCTGTGCTCATGCCCGAGGAGACGACCGACCAGAGCAACCTGGACTTCCTGTCCTTCGTGGACTTCGCGGTGGGCAAGACCGTCGACGAACTGCCAGAGGTCGATCCGGTGTCCATGCGGCTGGTTCTCGCGCTGCACCGCGTGACCAGTGCCCTCGTCTACGACCTCGAGTCGACGGTCCACCGGCCCAGCGGGTGGAGCTGGCCTGGGTTCCGGGTGCTGTTCGTGTTGTGGCTCGCCGGACCGTGCGAGGCCAAGCGGGTGGCCTCACTGTCGGGGATGAGCAGGTCTGCCGTGTCGGCGCTGGTGAACACGCTCGAGCGCGACGGTCTCGTGACACGGCGACCGTCCGCAGGCGACCGCCGGGCGGTCGACCTCGAGCTGACCGACGCCGGGCACGACGCCATCGTCAGCACGTACTCGGCGCACAACAAGCGCGAGCAGACGTGGACCGAGACGCTGACACCGTCGGAACGGCTCGTCCTGATCGGGTTGCTGGAGAAGCTGGCGTCGGGCACCGCCGCCCGCGAAGCCGTCAAACGCAGTTGAGGTAGATGATGGCCGTGAGCAGTCTCATCCGTCCGGGGGAACAACGCCTCGTCTCGTTCGACGAGTTCCGCGAGTCGGTGAGCGACGCGTTCGTCCCCCTCGAGATGACGTCGGCAGACCACGACGACTTCCGTGGCGTCGTGCGCGGCGCGACGGTCGGTGCGATCCGGATCAGCGAGGTCACGGCCGCCCCGCACGTCATTCGGCGAACGCCCCGGACCATCCGCGCCGCCAACCCCGATTACTTCAAACTCGGACTGCAGGTGCGCGGGAACAGCGTCCTGAGCCAGGACGGCCGCGAAACCGCGCTCACCCCCGGCGACTTCGCGATCTACGACACGACCCGGCCGTATCAGCTGTCGTTCGACGACCGCTTCCGGATGCTGGTCGTGATGTTCCCCCGGCACCTCCTCCGCGTTCCGCCCGACGGCATCGCCCAGCTCACCGCACGCCGTGTGCCCGGCAGGCAGGGGCTCGGTGCCGTAGTTGCCCCACTGTTGCGCGGGCTCGGCGAGCAGATCGCCGACGCCTCCCCCACCGTCGCGGTGCACCTCGGCGATGCCGTCCTCGATCTGGTCGCGGCCGCGTTCGCGGAGCAACTTCACCTCGCCGGCGGGGTGCTCCTGCAGTCGCGCGGGGACGCACTGCGCGCCAGGGTGACCGCCTTCCTCGACGAGCGGCTCGCCGACCGGGAACTGGATCTGCACTCGATCGCCGCCGCGCATCACATCTCGGTGCGGCACCTGCAGAAGATGTTCGAAGCCGACGGCGACACGGTCAGCGGATGGATTCGACGCCGTCGCCTCGAGCAGTGCCGACGCGATCTCGCCGATCCCCGTTACCGCGACCTACCCGTCTCGGCCATCGGTGCCCGCTGGGGTTTCGCCGACGCAGCCCACTTCTCCCGGCTGTTCAAGAACGCGCACGGATCGACACCCGGCCGATACCGCGCCGACGCCACACCGGTCACCGAGTCGACGCGTCCGACCCGATGATCTCCGCGATCTCGTCGACGTGCACGGGCCTGCGCCAACTGTCCCAGCCCACGTGGATCTGCCGCGGGTGCACGGACGGGTCGAGCACGCAGTCCTGGTGAGTGTGCCCGTGCAGCAACCAATCTCCCTCGTCCTGCAGCCGATACTTCACGCCCCGGTCCTCCGCGGTGTGGTCGCCGACGTACGGGAAATGGGAGAGCAGCACGGTCTCAGTCGCGATCTTCCGCCGCGCGAACAACTGCACCGACGCGAACGTCTCCAGGAACACCCGTTGCCGGATGTGACTGTTGCGGTTCGCCATCGGATGGCACGAGTCGTGATTGCCGGGGATCAGATGCAGTTCGACGTTCCGCGTCCGCGCGAACTCGCCCAGTGCGCGCAGCGCCCAGTCCTCGGCGGCCTTACCACCGACGGTGATGTCGCCGAGTATCCAGAGTTGATCGCCGCTCCCGACGGCGGTGCCGAGCGCGTCGAGGATGGATTCGTCGTGCGCGTCGATCTCCGCCTCGAAGCCCCGGATCTCCACCAGCCGTGCGTGACGAAGGTGCAGGTCGGACGTGAACCACACACTCATGCCAGGAACCGCGACCGCAGTTCCGCGAAGAACGCCGCCGACAACCGCTCGAAGTCCTCGGCGCTCACACGGATCCGGTCGCCGATCTCGAGCTTCAGAACGGACTGGCCGGAGACATACTTCAGGACGCTGATGCCGCGCAGGACGCCGTCGTTGTTCATCAACGAGTCGGCAATGATCTCGACTTCGTTGAGCGGGTTCCCGTCCTTGCCCGTCACCGCCCGGATCCGATGGACGAAGTAGCGGTCCAGCACCAGGACCATGTTGTCGAAGAACAGTGGCTCGAAGTCCTCGAGTGCGGCGAAGACCTTCTTGCCCGTGACCTCGCCCGCAATCGCCCCCGTCAGCGACGTGTACGCGGCGATCTGCTCCGCGACGGACGCCTCGGCGTGATCGATTTCTTCCTTCGTGTAGTTCTTCCGTCCGAGCACTTCGCCGTCTCCTTCGATGCACCGGGTGTCGGATCGACACGCCGAACTCCCAGACCAGCAGTGTTCCACCTTCCACATCCCAGCAGATGAGGGTTCGAGGTGCGATACTCCCGGGTGGCTCCTGCCTCGTATCAACCGGCAACAAAGAAGTCCGGAAGGATGCACCGATGAAGGTCACGATTGCACGAACCGTAGGTATCGCCGCCGCTGTCGCCGGCGCGGGTCTCCTCGCCGCCCCCACCGCGTCCGCGGCACCCGAAGACGTCACGGTCGACATCGGCGTCGACGGGAATGCGGTCATCATGGACGTCCGGTACGACGTGTCCGGGGCAGTGGTGTGCGTGATGAACATCGTCCCCGTCGACGGAACCGTGCCTGCCGCCACCGTGGGCCCGACCGTCGTGATGGGCGGAGACGACGGCGAACTGCGGGCCACCGTCGACCCCGGCGAGTACGCGGTGCAATGGTCCTGCTCGAGCGTGCCGTCTTTCGAGCAGTGGGGAAGCGTCCCGCCGCTGAACAACGGCACCGTCGAACCCACCGTCGTCACCGTGACCGAGACGTCGGGGCCGGGCGGCGGAGGCTCGTCCGGCAGTCCGTTCGGCAGCTGACGGACCGCGCGTACGTGAGCGGCAAAGCGTGTTCGAGCACTCTTTCGCACTCACGTACGCGGGAATGGCGAACTTCTTGGACCGGCGCGTAACGAAACCGCTGCGATTGGGGATTGACAGTACGGAATCCCGCAACGGACAGGAACCCTCCGCCATGGCTACCGTCACGCACATCGATATCGCTCGCGCCCGCCGCTCCCGTCGGGTTCTCTTCATCGGCAACCCCACGCGGTACAAAGAGGTGTCCCACTGGGCGATGGTCAAGCAGTGGATGGTTGTCCACGGACTCGAGCCCGTCCGGAAGATCGACGGCCCCGCGCTCTGCGCGATCGTCACCGAGGACGTCCTCGACGGAATCGGCTCACCCCAGGACGCACTGACCGTTCAGCACGCCCGTGAGCAGGGCATACCGGTCATCAGCGTGCACGACAGCACCCAGATCTGGCAGGCCACGGCCCGCGTCCGCGCGTCCATCGCGCGGGCCGGGGGCGGCGCACACTCAAGCCCGCATCACCAGGGCGCCTGAGGTAGGCCGGGCCCGGCCGTCATGGTCGATTGGGACGGCGAAGGCTACGCCGATGTCGGCGCCCTCCAGCGCGCCGTCGCGGAGAAGTCGATCGCGGAACTCGTCCTCGCGGGCAGTGAACGGGTGCTCGACGTGGGATGTGGCGACGGATTCGTCACGCTCCGGATCGCGGAACGTCTTCCCGGCGGCTCGGTGGTCGGAGTGGACGCGTCGCCGCGGATGATCGCGAAGGCCCAATCGAGAGCATTGCCGGACGGCACCCGCGCCGAGTTCCGTATCGCCGATGCACGCGACCTCCCGTTCGATGGCGAGTTCGACGTCGCGGTGTCGTTCAACGCCCTGCATTGGGTCCCCGACCTGCAGGTGGCATTGGCCGGAATCGCCCGCAGCGTCGTGGACGGCGGGCGTGTGATCATCCAGATGGTGTGCGCGAGCCTGCGGACCAGTGTCGAAGACGTTTTGATGGCCGTGGCGGCACGCCCGCGATGGGCCGAGTTCTTCACCGACTTCACGGCGCCGTTCATCCACATCGAACCGCAGAAGTTCCGCGACGTCGCGGAGGCAGCAGGACTCGGCACCACCGACCTCGTCGTGCGCGACGTCGAATGGGATTTCGGCTCCCGGGAAAAATTCGCGCGGTGGTGCACCGTCGGATCCACCGACTGGACCACGCACCTCGACGACGCAGCCGTGCCGGAGTTCATGGACGACGTCGTGCGCGAGTACGAACAGATCGCCGGCCGCCCCGGGCTGTTCCTGTTCACCCAGATGCGGGCGGAACTCGTCCGGCAGTCCTGACAGCGGCGCGTCGGCGGTGGCTCGGGCTTGGCGCTTACTTCCTCGCCCAGCGCACGGGCTCACGCGCTGACTTGAACTTGTCGCGCCATCTCCGCCCGTAACCAGTGCTCATGCCGCCCCGGAGGCCCTCCAGACACCTTCCGGTGAGTTGGGTACCAGTCAAATCGGCGTCAGTCAGATCTGCACCGCTAAGATTCGCTTCGGTCAGATTCGCATAACGCAGATCTGCGCCACGAAAGTAAGCATTTTCGAAATCCGCCCCGCGCGCGTAGATTCCCGTGCACTTCGCATTTGCGAGAATCGCTCGATCCAGAATCCCATTCTCAAGATCTGCTCTCGACAGGACTGCGCCGGACAAATTCGCTCCCGACAAGGTGATGCCGGCAAGGTGCGCCCGGTAGAGATCGATCGAAACCAAGCAACTGTCGGAGAGATCCGTATCGAGATGGCGCCAAACGTGCTTGGCCCCAGCGCCCACCGACCGCAACCACCAATCGGCACGGCGCGCAATCGCCTCGACTACCGCTTTTCGTAATTCACGTTCGCGAGCATTGAGTCCGACGGATCCATCATCTACACCCATACGCAGATAGGCTCGCAGCAGGTCGACCGAAGTCTGTGCGTCCGCACCCTGATCGGCACGAACCCACTCGTCTGCGAGCGCCGCTAAACCGTAAGCTCCTGCCAGGCGAACCGCAGATGATTCGTGGCCGAGCTGTGCAGAATGCGTGGTGTAACGATCGCGTCGGTCGCACTTAGGTTCTGCATTCTCATTCGCTTCGAACTGCTGCCGCTGGACGTCGCGCACCGACCGGAACTGCTCGCGGTCGAGCTTCCTTCTCAGCCACCCGGTCAGAAACGCGATCAGTGCGACTGCCGAACCGGCCAGGAACGTGGCCATCGGCTGTGTCAGCCCATCAAACTACATACCCCTCTGCCAGTACTGACGGCTCAGCGCCAACACCTGGATTCATCGACAATGTCGGACAGAGGTTTCCACGTACATACGACACGACTGGAGGTCAGAACGTCCGCGCTCGGGTTGGACCAGACGCGGCCTACTGCACACACGCGGCCATCGGGCCCAGTGGTGTGAGTACGGCGGCGCACGTTGCTCTTCTGGGCAGACCTCGTGTTCGCCGCCGAGTCGTCGCGACTAGCCGTTTTACTGCGCACCCGATTTCTGTCGGTCGTGCCGGGCATACTTCAGCGGCACGGGGGTGGGTTCGCGCTTCCCGTTGAACCGGAGGTGAGAACATGTGGCAAGTGATCGGGGTTCTACTCCTCGTCGGCGTTGTGGTTGCAGCGATCCAGACTCTTTGGCCGGTCGCCCTCGTCGCAGGAATTGGCTATCTCCTGTACCGGCTCATCCGGCACATCCTGAAGGAGCGCTACTTCGCCGGCGAGGAGTTCCTGGCACATAAGGCCGAGATCGCTTCGGTGGTCGCAGAGCACAATGAGATCGCTGGCTACGTCGCCGAGATCCGCAGCCGAGGAACCTTCGTACTCGGCGGGTCATCGACCGGTGCTCAGGCAAACCTGGCGACGTTCGACAACACCAGCCGCCACAAGTACCGGCGTGACCGCAACCTGGCCACTTATCAGTCTCCGCACGTTCACAACTGCTCGCTGCAGGTCGTTCGCAACGCCAGCGTCGACCCGATCAAGTACCTCATGAAGTACTTCGACATCAGGGCCAACGAGGAAGACCTCGCCGAGGTGGAGAGCCTCGGGGACGGCATCACCCGTCTGGAGGATGCGGTCGCGAACCTTCAGCAGCGGGAGGTCGGCATTACACAAATGGTCAACCCGCCGAAATTCATCCTTGAGCACTACTCCGACGAGCTCATGAAGCACATCGGAGTCGAGTTGTCGCCGATCAGCGTGCCGTACCCGGTCTATACCTTCGAGTACGTCAGTGCCGGTGGAAACAGCGGCCAGCGATCATCTGTCACTCTCAACCGGCAGACGATCGACGTGCTGATCGAAACTATGTCGCAGAAGATCAAGTGGCGGAAGAGCGCGGCCGGCCAGCGCGCGCTCATGACCACGACGCTGCGTAACATGATCAAGACCCGTGACAACCACACATGCCGGTACTGCTCGATTTCTCTGTCGGCGGAACCGCATCTGTTGCTGGAGGTGGATCACGTCATGCCTGTGTCCACGGGCGGTCTGACAGCGCCGGAGAATCTCCAAACCTTGTGCTGGCGGTGCAACCGGACCAAGTCGAACAAGATCATCGCAGCGGGGTAGGACGTGCCTGCGGAGCGTCATATCGCCTGCCCCGTGCTCTCGCACTCCGCCAGCTCGCACACCTCAAACGACCAGTTCGCCATCCGAAGCATGTGCCGCCGACCCTTCGACCTCGGATCGGACAGACGTCTCGGTCCTTATCGTGCTCGTGCCGCTCCATCCGATCCAGCCACGCCGCGACCTGGTCAACGGCACCTTCGTAGCGCGAGAAATGCCCCTAACTGCGGCTCAATGGTGCCCCCAGTCGGACTCGAACCGACACTGGGCGGATTTTAAGTCCGCTGCCTCTGCCAATTGGGCTATAGGGGCTACCGGTCGCCGAGGGTGTCGCTCGGCGACCGTGCGCAGATCACCCTAGCTCAGGCGATCGACAATGCGATTCCGTCGAGGATGTCGTGTTCGCTGACGACGAGTTGGTCGATGTCGGCCTTCTTCTCGAATGCGTCGGCCAGGGCGAGGGTCACGATCGCGCCGCCGCCGATGACGTCGACCCGCCCCGGGTGCATCGGGCCGAGGGCGGCCCGTTCGGTGTGGGTCATGGCGATCAGCGAGTTGCAGACCTCCCGCAGCCGGGGCATCGGGATGCGGGAGAGATGCACCTGCTCGGCGTCGTATTCGGGCAGTTCTTTGGCGAGCGCGGCGATGGTGGTCATCGTTCCGGCGACGCCGACCCAGGTGTGGGCCTGTTCGACGGGGACACGCGCGAACGCCTCGTCCAGGCGGTCCTGCGCGAACGCGCGGGCCTCCTCGACCTGTGCGGGTGTCGGCGGATCGTCATGGAGGCAGCGCTCCGTGATGCGCACGCACCCGATGTCGGTGGAGAAGGCGGCGTGGACGCCGGATTCGTCGCCCAGCACCACTTCGGTGGAACCGCCGCCGAGGTCCACGACCACGAACGGTCCCTGCGACGGATCGAGTTCCCCGACGGCCCCGTTGAACGACAGCCGTGCTTCCTCGTCGCCGGTGATGACCTCGGCCCCGGCGCCGGGGATGACGGTGCCCAGCACCTCGCGGGTCATCGAGAAGAAGTCTTCCCGGTTGGATGCGTCGCGGGTGGCGGATGTGGCCACCATGCGGACGGCGGTGGCGCCGGCGTCCGCGATCATTCCGGCGTACTCGCTCAACGCGACTCGGGTGCGTTCGATGGCCTCGGGCGCCAGGCGCCCGGTGGCGTCCACGCCCTGTCCCAGCCGGACGACGCGCATCTCGCGACACACGTCGTGCAGTGCGCCCTGCTCGTCGACGTCGGCGACGAGCAGACGGATGGAGTTCGTGCCGCAGTCGACGGCGGCGACGCGCGTCACTGCTCGGGACTTTCGACGTCGTCGATGCCGGGCCAGTCCGCGGGAATCGCGGTGCCCCTCAGCTTTCCGCCTGCCGCGGACGCGGCGAGTGCCACCGACTCGTCGCCCAGCGGGTTGACGCCCGGCCCCTTCGCCAGCGAGTGGGCCATCAGCACGTGCAGGCATTTGACGCGCTCGGGCATTCCGCCGCCGGTGAAGTCAGTTCCGAGGGGCTCGATGGCGTCGCGCTCGGCGAGATACGACTGGTGGGCGCGCAGGTACGCGGCCGCAAGCTCCGGATCCTGTCCGAGACGCTCGGTCATCTCACGCATCACCCCGGCAGACTCCTGCCGGCTGGCCTCCGCGGTCAGTCGCGGATCGGTCAGGTAGTACAGCGTCGGAAACGGTGTTCCGTCGGGAAGTTTGGGCGCGGTCTTCACGACGCCGGGCGTGCCGTCGGGACTGCGGTACGCGATCTCGAGCACTCCCCGCGGTTCGCGGCCCAGCTGGGCGGCGACGGCGTCGAGGTCTTCCTGCGGCACGGGGCTGGACGGGTCGGACGAATTAGTCACCCGGTGGGTTCTCCTGGTTCTGGCGGTACGGGCGGCGGCACCACGGGGGGCGCCGGAGCCGGTGCCGGCTGCACCTCGGGCGCGGCCGGCGGTTCTGAAATGGTCTTCCACAGGTCGGAGTACCAGGGGCCTGCCATCTCGGCGTCCTTCTCCTCCGGCTTCTCCGGCTCCTTGTAGTCGCCGGGCAACTGCACCTGGAACGGGGTGTCGCCGGGCTTCACCCACCGGAGCCGGCCGCGTGCCTGCGCCTCGATGTAGGCGGGGTCGGAGTAGCGCTCCTCGAGTATCCGCAGCTCCTGAAGATCCTTCTCGAGCTGAACCTGTTCCGCCGCAATACGATCCGCTTCCCCACGCTGGGTGAGGTAGTTGCGCAGCGGGACCGCGAGGGTGAGCGCGAGAAGCAGCACGACCATGACGAGGACGAGCGCCTTGCCCGTCGACAGTCCGAGGATCGTGTGCTCGGAGCGAATTGCGCGGGCGGCCCCGGCCGCACCTACCCGTCTCGGGCGGGCGCGACCGGGGAGCACCTTGCCGGTGTCGGAGCCGTCGACGGCGTCCGGTTTGCCGTCGGCCTGCCCCGGCGTCGTCGACTTGGTGGTGCGGGGGCGCCGCGCTCCGCCGGGAGTGCCGGCCGCCCGGTTTCCGCGGGCCCGTTCACCACGCCCGGAGCCCCGGCCGCCCGGACTTGCTCCGGACGACCGCGGCCTGCCGCGCTGTGCCACCTACTCCAACACCCCTTACTCGACTGTCGAACGTCAGCCTTCGAACGCGAACCGCGGGAACGCGACCTCGCCGGCGTAGCGGGCGGCGTCGCCCAGGTTCTCCTCGATGCGCAGCAGCTGGTTGTACTTGGCGACGCGCTCGCTGCGGGCGGGAGCACCGGTCTTGATCTGACCACTGCCCACGGCGACCGCGAGGTCGGCGATGGTGGTGTCCTCGGTCTCACCGGACCGGTGGCTCATCATCGTCTTGTAGCCGTTGCGGTGCGCGAGGTCGACGGCGTCGAGGGTCTCGGTCAGCGTGCCGATCTGGTTGACCTTCACCAGCAAAGCGTTCGCGGCACCCTTGACGATGCCCTCTTCCAGACGCTCCGGGTTGGTGACGAACAGGTCGTCACCGACGAGCTGGACCTTGTTGCCGATCTGATCGGTCAGGGCGACCCAGCCGTCCCAGTCGTCCTCGTCCAGCGGATCCTCGATGGACACGATCGGGTACGCGTCGACCAGCTCGGCGTAGAACGCCGACATCTCGGCCGCGGTCCGGTTGCTGCCCTCGAACTTGTAGCCGGTGCCGTCGGTGTAGAACTCGGTGGCGGCGACGTCGAGTGCCAGTGCCACGTCCGTGCCCAGGACCAGGCCCGTCTTGCCGATGGCGACGCTGATCAGGTCCAGTGCTTCCTTGGTGCCCGCGACGTCGGGGGCGAAGCCGCCCTCGTCACCGAGACCGGTGGCCAGGCCCTTCTCCTTCAGCACCGCCTTGAGGGCGTGGTACACCTCGGCGCCCCAGCGCAGCGACTCCTTGAACGTGGCGGCACCGATCGGGGCGACCATGAACTCCTGGACGTCGACACCGGTGTCGGCGTGCGCGCCACCGTTGAGGATGTTCATCATCGGGACGGGAAGGACGTGGGCGTTGGGGCCGCCGACGTAACGGAAGAGATCCAGACCCGACGACTCGGCGGCCGCGCGGGCCACCGCCAGCGACGCACCCAGGAGCGCGTTGGCGCCCAGACGCGACTTGTCCGGGGTGCCGTCGGCGTCCAGCAGGGCCTGGTCGACGGTCCGCTGCTCGGTGGCGTCGATTCCGATGATGGCCGGAGCGATCTCGCTCAGGACGGCCTCGACGGCCTTCTCGACACCCTTGCCGCCGTACCGGTCGCCGCCGTCTCGCAATTCGACGGCCTCGTGCTCACCGGTCGATGCGCCCGACGGAACCGCGGCGCGAGCGAAACTTCCGTCGTCGAGCAGCACCTCGACCTCCACCGTGGGGTTTCCACGGGAATCGAGGATCTCACGGGCTCCGACCTGCTCAATGATGGCCACTTGCTGATTCTCCTTATATGGGCTTCGCACTGTGCACCGACCGGTCCGATCGTGCCAGGGACACCAGATCGTGCCAGCACACAGCGTAACGGCACACCGAAACCGGCGCGGGATGGCGCGCCCCGCGGACGGCGAGCCGCCCGCGGGGCGCCTACCGATGTGGCGTCGATCACGTCACGAACCGGTGTCGGAAGGATTACGGGCGCACTCCGACCGAGTAGGCGGACGCACGGTCGCGTACCAGCGTGAGGTACTCGCCCGACAGGTTGTAGGCCATCAGCGCCGACTGCCAGCCCTCCGCAGCGGTGAGGTCGCCGCCCCGCTCGCAGAGGTAGCGGGCGGCGGTCAGCGCTGCGTCGTCGATGTTGTCGGCGTCGGCCACGTCGTCACCGTTGGCGTCGACCCCCCACCGCTTCCAGGTCTCGGGAATGAACTGCAGGGGTCCCATCGCGCGGTCGTGCACCGGGTCGCCGTCCATCGCCCCGCCGTCGGTGTCGGGGATTTCGGCGACACCGGGTCCCCCGTCGAGGGGGATGCCCCGGATCTCGGGCGTCACCTGACCGGTGGGCCCGACCGCCGAACCGGCGTGGGTGCCGTGCCGGCTCTCCACACTCGCGATTCCGGCGAGGGTGGTCCACCCGATTCCGCATTCCGGCTTCGTCTCGGCCATCACCGTCGCCGCGTAGCCGTACGCCTCGAGCGCGGTACTCCCGACGCCGATCGAGTCAGCCAGCCCGGCAGACCATCCGTGCAGCTGATCCGCCGAACGCCCGGGTGCGTTGATGTCGATCGGCGGGGTCGCCGCGCCGGGCCCGGGTGGGATGCCTTCCGGAATCGCGATCCTCGGTTGCTGCTCCCGCGAGCATGCGCCGTAGGCGAGAACCACGACCACCGTCGCCGCGAGAAGAGCGAACAGCGGTCCGGGCCATCGGGAACGACGTTTCGGACGCACGGGATATCGGTTCACGTCTCCATCATCCACACGAAACTCGTCGATCCCGGCCACCCGAGACCGCTCCCACACCGAGCCGGGTCACGGCGTGACAACACACCAAAGGTAAAGGGTTGTAAAAGTGCTGGTGAGGGCTTCTTCGGACAAGGAGGCGCGGTGTATGTTTTCCACAGGCCTAAGGTTCGCCTTGCCTATCGCAAGGTTGCCTACCCAACCTTGCGGACCACTCGGCTCGACCCCGCCTCGCCCAGGAGTGTGCATGTCCGTCCTCGCCGCAGGGACCGCGCCGTCGATCGCCACACAGCTGTTCGGCAGTGGATTGATCGGTCTGCGCGAGGGCCTCGAGGCAGGCATCGTCGTCATGATCCTTGCCGCGTTCCTCGTGAAAGCGGAGCGCAAGGACGCACTCAAGTGGGTCTGGCTCGGCGTCGGCATCGCCGTCGCGATGGTGGCCGCGATCTTCCTCGTCATCCACTACGGAACGTCCACCGTCACCGGACTCACCGCGGAGGTCATCGCCGGCGTCGCGTCCCTCGTCGCGGTCGCGATCGTCACCGTCATGGTGCTGTGGATGCGCAAGGCCGCGCGGACCATCTCCCACGATCTCAAGGCGGGCATGGAGAAAGCATTGGTCGCGGGGCCCATCGCGGTGCTCACCCTCGCGTTCTTCGCCGTCGGCCGGGAAGGCGTCGAGACGGCGCTGCTGATGGTCGGGTACGCCGAGAACACAGCGGGTAGCGCCTGGCCTCTCGTCGGCCTCCTGCTCGGTATCGTCGCCGCCGCGATAGTGACGGTGCTGTTGTACTTCGGCGCCGTCCGGCTCGACTTCGCGAAATTCTTCAAGTACACCGGCATCTTCCTGATCATCGTCGCCGCCGGAATCCTCGGGTACGGCATTCATGCCCTGCAGATCGGCGGCGTCCTGCCCGGCGGCTCGGCACTCGCCTTCGACATCTCGGACGGCTACGACGCGTCCAGCTGGTACGGCACCGTCCTGGCCGGGATCTTCAACTTCCGGCCCGACCCGACGGTCCTGCAGGCCGTCGCCTGGGTCGTGTACGTCGTCGTGGTCCTGTTCCTGTTCCTCCGGCCCGTTTCCGCACCCACACCGGCCCCCGCGGCTCCTGCAACCGATACGGCACCCGAGCGCACCGCCTCCCCCACCCCCGACGAGACCGTTTCATGAAAGGCACCTTCCGCCCATGAAGACCACGCGCCGAACCACCTTCGCCCTCGCCTCGGCCGCCCTGCTGCCGCTGGCGCTCGCAGGCTGCACCGAGAAGTCGACCGCGAGCAGCGACGACATCACCGTCACCGCGAACGACGACACGTGTGACGTCAGCGCCGACTCCGGAACCACCGGGAACAGCACGTTCCAAGTCACGAACAACGGCAGCAAGGTCACCGAGTTCTACGTATTCGCCGAGGGCGACCGGGCGATGGGTGAGGTCGAGAACATCGGTCCCGGGCTCACCCGCCAGCTGATCGTGTCGCTGCCCGACGCAGGCACCTACCAGCTCGCGTGCAAGCCCGGCATGGTCGGCAACGGCATCCGTCAGGACTTCACCGTCACCGGCGACTCGATGAGCGCGTCCGACGAGAGCGGACAGCTCGCCGAGGCCGCCGACGGCTACCGCCGCTACATCCGCAGCCAGGTCGTCGCCCTGCAGGACACGACGCAGCAGTTCGTCGACGCCGTCAAGGCGGGCAACGTCGAGCAGGCCAAGGCCCTCTTCCCCGTCTCCCGCACCTACTACGAGCGCATCGAGCCCGAGGCGGAGAGCTTCGGCGAACTCGACCCCAAGCTCGACCTGCGGGAGGCCGACCTCGAACCCGGGCAGGAATGGACGGGCTTCCACCGGCTCGAGAAGGATCTGTGGGTCACCGGTCCCCAACCCGACACCAACGCGATCGCCGACCAACTCGTCGTCGACGTCCAGTACCTCGCCGACCAGGTGAACGCCGAGGACTACACGATCGACCCCACCAAGATCGCCGGCGACGCGCAGGGGCTGCTCGACGAGATCTCGACGTCGAAGATCACCGGTGAGGAAGACATCTTCTCGCACACCGACCTGTGGGACTTCCAGGCCAACGTCGACGGCTCGCAGGCTGCGGTCGCCGCACTGCAGCCGATCATCGACGAACGCAATCCCGAACTGGCCGCGAACATCACCCAGCGTTTCGCGGACCTCGATGCCGAACTCGCTCAGTACCGACAGGGCGACGGGTTCGTCTTCTACGACACTGTCAACGAACAACAGCGCCAGGAACTGTCGCGCAAGATCGACGCCCTCTCGGCCGAGGTCAGCCAGGTTCAAGGCGTGGTAGCAGGCGCATAATCATGACTGATCCGACCGGTACGACCGACATGACTACCTCGGCGGACGAGCGCAAGGGAATGTCCCGACGACGTCTGTTCGGCGCCGTCGGGGCGGGAGCCGCCCTCGCCGGCGCCGGTGCACTCGTCGGGCGCGCCACCGCCGCCGAACCCCCGTTCTCGCACGCCGACGTCGTCGCCTTCCGGGGCGAACACCAGGCGGGCATCGTGACGCCCGCGCAGGACCGGATGCACTTCGTGGCGTTCGACGTCACCACGAAGTCCCGTGAGGAACTCGAAGCGCTGCTGAAGAAGTGGACCGTGATGGCCGAGCGGATGACCGCCGGCGAGGAGGCCACTCCAGACGGTGCCATCGGCGACGGCATCTACGTTCCGCCCAGCGACACCGGGGAGGCGCTCGGCCTGCCGGCGTCCCAGCTGACCCTCACCATAGGATTCGGGCCCTCACTGTTCGACGACCGGCTCGGCTTCGCGGCCAAGAAGCCTGCCGCGCTCGTCGACCTTCCGCACTTCCGGGCGGACAACCTCGATCCGGCGCGCAGCGGCGGCGACATCGCGATCCAGGCGTGTGCCAACGACCCGCAGGTAGCCGTCCACGCCATCCGCAACCTGGCGCGCGTCGCGTTCGGCACGGCCTCGGTCCGGTGGTCGCAGCTGGGGTTCGGCCGCACCTCGTCGACGTCGACCACTCAGGACACACCGCGAAACCTGTTCGGGTTCAAGGACGGAACGAACAACATCAAGGCCGAGGAACCCGGCGTCCTCGACCAGCACGTCTGGGTGGGCTCCGGCGACGACCAGGCGTGGATGGGCGGCGGCGCGTACCTCGTGGCGCGGCGGATCCGCATGCTCATCGAGCAGTGGGACCGCACCGTGCTCGGCGAGCAGGAACGAGTGATCGGACGGTCCAAGGGCACCGGCGCCCCCCTGAGCGGCGAGGCCGAATTCGACGAACTCGACTTCGATTCCAAGAAGGGTCACGACCCGGTGATCGACGTCGACGCGCACGTGCGACTGGCGTCCGCTCAGGAACTCGGCGGCATCCAGATCCTGCGTCGCGGATACAACTTCACCGACGGCTCCGATGGCTTCGGCCACCTCGACGCCGGACTCTTCTTCATCGCCTACTGCCGCAACCCGCAGGAACAGTTCGTGCCGATGCAGCTCAACCTGTCCAGGACCGACGCGATGAACGAGTACATCCAGCACGTCGGGTCCGCCCTCTTCGCCTGCCCGCCCGGCCTCGCCGAGGGGCAGTACTGGGGTCAGGGCCTGTTCACGTAGAGCCTCCCGATCCCGCGCACCTGACACCGCGTATGCATCAACGGTGTCGGCCGAGCAACCGAAGGTCGAGCTGGTCGGGGGGCAGCGGGCGGCCGTGGTAATGCCCCTGGGTGACGTCGCAGCCGTATCGACGCAAGGCACGCAGGGTGTCTTCGTCTTCGACGCCTTCCGCGACCAGAGACGCGCCCAGGCTGTGTGCGAGCTCCACGGTCGATCGGACGATCGCGACCGATCGAGGATCGCTGGCGAGGCGGGCGACGAAGACCCTGTCGAGTTTGAGCTCATCGACGGCGAGGTCCTGCAGATAGGCAAGAGAGGACCAGCCGGTGCCGTAGTCGTCGATCGACAATCCGATTCCCAGACCCTGCAGCGCCTCGACCACCCTTCTGGCGCGCCGGTAGTCGGTCATCAGGACGCTTTCGGTGATCTCGAGGATCAACGTGTCGGCGGGTAACCGAAGGTCGTCCAGGAGTCGGTCGATCTCCGCGACCAGGTCTGCGTCGAGCAGATTCGTGACCGACAGGTTCACTGCGACGGTCAGCGATATACCGTGATCGAGCCAGCTCCGCGCCTGACCCAGCGCAAGCTCCAGCACTCTCGCTGTCAGTGGACGCATCAATCCTGACTGCTCGGCCTGAGGAAGGAATTGATCGGGTAGGAGTAAGCCGCGGAGGGGATGCTCCCACCGAACGAGAGCCTCGACGCCGTGCACCTGGTCGTCGCAGGCACTGACCTTCGGCTGGTAGTAGCACGTGAGCTCGCCACCATCGATCGCCGTGCGCAGCTCGTCGATGGTCTGCCTCTCCTCGATGCTGCGCTGGTACTCGGCGGTGTCGTACACCGCGATCGTGCGGCGGGTGGACTTGGCGCGATACACAGCCACTCCGGCGCACTGCAGCAGATCCTGAGGGTTTGTGCAGTGTTGGGGGCAGAGGGCGATCCCGATCCGCGCCTCGACGCGCACCGTGACCTCGTCGAGGTCGAAAGGCTCGTTTACTGCCTCGAGGAGCTGACCGGCCAGTGCCCGGGCGTCCGTGAGGTCGATCCCTGCCGGCAGCAGGACCGCGAAGGCGTCTCCGTCGAGGCGTGCCGGCAGATCACCCGGTCGCACCGACCGAGCCAGCCGGTCGGCAATCTGGCACAGCAATTGATCGCCCACGTTACGTCCGAACGAGTCGTTGATCTCCTTGAAGCGGTCCACATCCATCAGCAGCAGGCCCGGCCCCGGCCCCTGCCCCGTCCCAGGCTGTGCCGCCTGGTCGAAGTATGCGGCCGTCAGCGCCGCCATGATCGCCCGACGATTGGCCAGGTCGGTGAGGTCATCGGTGCTCGCCTGGCGGTGGCTGTCGGCCAGGACGACGACTTCCCGGAACGTCACCGCGAATCGGGCTGCGACCGTGACGAGGCTGAGCGCGGCGAGCACCACCGCGAGCCCAGGCAACCGTGCATCGTGGTCGAGGACCAGCAGCCCCACCGAAGCGGCAGTGCACACCAGTGGAGGTACCCAGATACCCAGTCCCGGTAGCTGACCGGACTGTCTTCGGCCGGGGGCTCGCCAACTGGCCACGGCCACGAGCATCGCGGCGGCGTACGGGAGCGCATCGATCCACGTGACCTCCACGTGACCGGCAGCAGTGCGGAACAGGTTGACAGTGTCGGCCACCGCGAACAGCACGAACCCCGCGACCAGCAGCACCCACCGCGGCTCGGCCCGCCACCCCAGCACCGCGAGTGCCCCGACCGCGAGTGCCAACAGCAGCACGTCTCCCGCCGGGTAGGCCAACCCGACGATCACCGCCGCGGGTGATCTTTCGGCGGCCGAGTCGATCGGACCGAATGCGACGGCCGTTGCCAGCGCCGCCAGCGTCAACCCTGCGGTGATGGCGTCCAACCAGATCTCGGTCGGCAACCGCCGCACTCGCGAGCGCAGGAGCACCACCAACCCGGCGTACACAAGTGGGTAGAACGCCAGTTTCAGCAGATCGGCCACCGATGGTGACTGGCCGTCAGGCAGCCACGACATCGACACGACATCGCCCACACACCAGCTGGTCATTCCCAGCGCGATCAGCCACCACGCCCGCCGCTCGGTCGGAATACACCACGCGCGAGCCGCAACCAGAAAGGCGGCCGACAAAGCCAGTCCGTTGTAGAGCACTCCGTGCAGCACGATCCAACCCGCTTGATCACCTGCCCCCAGCACGATCCCGAACAGGACCACACCGATCAGCAGAATCCCCAGCCCCGCCATGACGCCACGCCGCGCCCGATCGGATGGCGACACCCAGCTCACCCGAGCCGGTCGGTGTCGGTTGTGTGCAGACCTCGCCACCGACACGACGTCCCCTCCCGCTACAACCTGATCCGTCACGGGTCGTGCGTGTCGCGGTGTGTTCGTGGCTTCCCCGGGTCCGAGGCTGTGAGTCGGATTGTCGTCGCAGGTCAGCGCGTCCTTCGCGTCGGAGTCGGCCGGGTCCGGCACGTAACTGCGCAGGCAACCACCACCGCAGCGCTTGGCCGCATACATTGCCAGATCTGCCTGTTTGAGCAGGCTCTCGGTCGTCGCGCCGGCGACAGTGGAAATGGTGAGCCCGATGCTGGGGCGGATGGAGAGCACGACACCGTCGATGATGAACGGCGGGGTGAATGCCTCCAGTACCCGATCCGCGGCCGACAGGGCATCTTGGACGCTGCCTTCGACCAGTGCCGCGAACTCGTCGCCTCCGAGCCGGGCGACGGTGTCGGTGCTCCGCATGCACCCGGTGAGCCGTTCGGCGACGCGGATCAACAGCTCGTCCCCGGCGGGATGGCCGAGGCTGTCGTTGACAGTTTTGAAATCGTCGAGATCCACACAGAGCACCACGATCGGGGTGAGTTCCCGGCGCTGGCGCTGCACTGCTTGGTCGAGCCGATCGAGAAACAAGGCACGGTTCGCCAGTCCGGTCAGTCGGTCGCGGAAGGCCTGCCGGGCCACGGTGAGCAACAACCGTCGGTTCTCGGCCAGGACGATGAACTGCCGTGCCAGCAAGGCGATCACCAGGACGATGATCGCAGCGGGAATCGGCCCGGAGCCCAGGCTGGGCAGCTCCTGCTGTAGGCCGACGGCGGCGGCCAGCAGCAACGGAAGGTACGGCAACCACAACCGTGTTCGAGACGGAATCTGGGCCGGAACCGGTTCGGGTGACGGCTCGCGGGTGCTCGACAGCGCCGCCAGACCAATCGCGGCGAAGGCGGCCACCCAGCCCAGGTCGGTAACGCCGCCGTTGTGATACGTGCCCAGCGCGGTCAGGTACGAGACTGCGCTGGCCGACAACGCCATCAGAATGATCCCGATGCACAGCAGTCCCATGGTCAAGCGTTGCCCGGCCCGCGCTCGGGTCAGCACCACAATTGCCATCGTCGCAATCACCAGGTCCGCGACAGGATAGGCGAGGGATAACACGAGGGAGACCGGTGTGGCGCTCCCCGCGCGGTAGACGCTGCCGAGCACGCTCACCCACGACATCACGAACAGTGAACCGGCCACGATGATTCCGTCCAGAATCAGCCGGGTACGGGACTGTCCGCTGTCGCCGGTCGGGAACAGCAACAGCGCCGCGCATGCGCCGACCGGAAACAGCAGGTACGCAGCAGCCGCCGAGGAAGGAAACGGTATCTGATCACTTCCCTGCCACACCACGTAGTAGCACCAGATGGCTTGGCCGACCGACCAGGCCGCCAGCCCACCCGCCAACGCCAGCCAGCTGCGGCGGCGGCTGCCGCGTCCTCTCCAGGCAGCCCACGCGGTACACCCGGTCGCGACGAGAGCGAACACCAGCAGGCCCACGTCGACAACCACCGTGGTCGTAAACGTGCCACCCCACCCTCGCCACAGCGCCAGCGCGAACAGCAGCGCTGGGACGATGAATACGACCGCGATCGCCCACAGACCGCCTTTCCAGAGGGCCTCGGCGTTTGACGACGTCCCCACCCGCGCGGCTGTCCGATGTTCCATCGCCACCACCCGAACTGCCGCCTGCCGTCAGGAAGAATTGGATTCAAAGTTTCCAGAAGTCCATCTTTGCACGACATGCATACTGAAATATAGCCCATAAACAAACCTATGGTTTGTTTATGGGCTGCCCTATGTCGGTACTCGTCACTCCGCACGCACGTTCAACGCTGCCGAATCCCGAACTCCAGCCGGCGCGCGTTCGAGATCGGTCAGCGGCCCACGAGTTTCCGGATCAACCGGGGAAGGCGCCGCCGAAACCGCGGACAGTCGCAGAGAGCACAGGACGTGCCCTGGCGGTAATGCTCGTGAGCGGCGAATGGGTGGCCGCAGCGGCACTCTGACTTCGACACGGCCATGAACCTGATTCTATTCACACCCGAAACTCGTCCCGGACGTCACTGGGAGAACCTCACCCAGTCCACCAGCATGGTGGCCGGAAAGCGTGTCGACGACGTGATCGGGCCTGGCCAGTTCCCGCCGACGGCCACATCGAGCAGCAGGTACGCCGGGGAGTCGAACACCCAGCGTTCCTCGGGTCGCAGATCCGCTGTGGTGACCGTGCCGACGATGTTCCCGTCGATGCCCACCGAGATGCGGCCGGGCGCTTTGATCAGGGCGTAGTCGTGGAAACCCGCGCTGAGGTTCGCACCGATCGAGCCGTCCGTCGAGCGTTCCCAGTGTCCGCCGCCGACGGTCGGGCCGTGCACTCCCGCGTGGTATCGGGAACCGTCCCCGACCACCTCGAGGATGTCGATCTCGCCGCAGGCAGGCCACCCGACGCTCGTGATGTTGCTCCCGAGCGTCCAGAACGCGGGATGGATTCCCGGGCCGGACGGTACCTGAATCCGTGCCTCGATCACCCCGTACGTGAATTCGAACTTTCCGCGCGTCACGAGCCGAGCCGACGTGAAGCCGCCACCGTTTCTGCGGGCCTCGACGACGAGACGACCGTTACCGTCGAGACGCGAATTTTGGCGGGAGTCGGTGTACACCTGCTTCTCGTTGTTGCCCCACCCACCGCCGCCGAGGTCGTAGCCCCACAACAATGGATTGGGCGCCGCGTTCGCGGGTCCGTCGAATTCGTCGCTGCCGATCACGGTGTGTCCGGGGTAGGCGGTCCGGACGCCTCCACCGCCGGGCGCGGCAGCGGCAGCAGCCGGGGTGAGGGACAGCGCGCACAGCGCCACCGAGCACGTCAACGCAATCTCGACCAGGGCCGAGCGCATCCGCTGCATGTGCCGATACTAAGTGTCGCCGCGATCGGTCGTGACCGAATACGCGACGTGGCCGTTACCGGCGCGGCCCCGTGTAACGGAAGATCGTGCTGTTGTCGTCCTGCGCGTACACGGACCAGTCGGGGCCGGACCGCATCTGGTCCTCGAAGTTCTCGACGGATCCGTCCGGCAGATAACCGTAATAGCGGATGGCGGCAGTGCCCTGCGTGTTGAACACGAGATACGTGTCGCCGTCTCGTTCCGCCGCATCCGCGGTGAGCATCTCGATCTGGCCGCCGTGCGGGAAGCCCTCCAGCACGGCCGGGGGCAAGGCCAGCAAGGGCTGATCGAAATCCTTGTCGACGACGGCGAATTTGATGTAGTCGGCGCTGATCCGAGTGGGGAGGCCGGCGGGATAGAGGGACATGATCGTCGCCGACGGCTTCTCGTTCGCGAGGATGTCCTTCGCGAACGTCACCTGGGACTGATATCCGATGACGAGCGACCACAACCCGAAATAGCCTTGCAAGCCGGCGAACGTCACGTAGGCCAGTCCGCTTGCGAGTCCGACCGGGACGACTCGGCGAAGCACTCCGGACCGGAACCTGACGGTGAGCGCGTCCACGAGGATCGGCGCGATGAGAATCGCGCAGCCGGGCACGGCGTAGAGATAGACCCGGAAGATCGCCTCACCGCCGTAGCTCTGACCGGCCAGCAGGGCAAACGAGCTGAACGCCATGACGGTCCCGACCCAAGCGGGACGTGCGCGACGCCAGAGAAGGATCGCACAGACCACGGCGAGCAGGATGATGCCCGCGGACAGGGAACGGCACACGGCGGAGGTGAAGATCTTCCCGAACGTGCCGACGGCGGTCACGTTGCTGGCGGCGTTGTCGACCGGGTTGAATCCGGACAGCAACCCGTACGGTGCCACGATGTCCAGCCGGGGAACGAGATAGGCCACGAGGATCGCGAAGTAGGGAACGGGGAGCCACCACGGGCGGATCTTCCGCGTCACCGCCAGGGCAACCGTCACGCCGAACAGCCAGTACGGGGTCAGCTGATGGGTGGGCACCAGGGCAGCAAACACGAGGATCGACAGGTACGCCGCAGAGCGGTGCTCCGTCGACACCACGAGCAGTGCCACCACACCCAATGCCATGACGAGGGCGACAGCCTGCGGCGAGAAGTAGTCCTGCCCCACCCAGTTGGCGAGTTCCGCCACCATCGCGGCCGTCAGTGCCACCCGCATGCCGAACCCGAGGAGCCGGGCGATCGCGGCGATCACGACGGCCAGCAGCACGTGGATCACCGGCGCGAACCAGTGGGCGATCGACATCATGTCCACGGATGTGATGTCGCCGAACCACGCGAATGCGGTGAAGAAGCCCGGCCACTCGCCGTAGATGTCGACGCCCTTCGGCGGCAGTGTCTGGAACTGCTGGATGTAGTCGACCACGCCGAGGTGCTTGTACGTCCACCCGTAGATGGGAACGTCGGTGACGAGGGTCGGGGTGAGCCGTTCCACCGCGATCACGCCCAGCACGGCAACGGCAGCGGTCCCGACAGCCCTCTCGCGAAGAGCCCAGACGAACGCGCCGAGCATCATCACGGCGCACACCACGAGGCCGGGCCCACTTCCGACGAACAGCAGACCGAACTGTGAATACGCGGTGGAGCCGAGACCGAAGAGCACCACCACCCACGCGGCAAGGGCCACGGCAACGAGGATCAGCGGCCGGTTTCGGCGAGCGGCATACCACCATTGCGACAGACGGAACGACACCTGCTGCACGGTCACCGCGCGAACCGGCTCTGCGCCGGTGTCCTGCCAGCGATGCCGCAGCGCGGACGCGACGACGGCCAGGACCATCACCAGCAGCAGACCCGTCGCGGGCCATCGGTAGAACCAGGCCAGGACGGTCGTGGCCGCAGTCACCACAGACAGCCCGAGAACGGGGACGGCCGCGACGGCTGCGGCAAGCGGTATCCGCAACCACGTCACGATCGCGAGCCCCGGTCCGATCAACACGAATACCGTCAGCAGTACCGCATTCACCGACGACGGAAGCGGCGCCAGGGACGTCAGTCCCGCGACCGCCGAGGCCAGCGCGGCGACGTCGTAGTACCGGGTCAGCTCCGGAGCCCTCGCGTCGAGTCGCTCCGCAGTGAGGAGATCACTCATCGGTCACCCGCACCCAGTCGACGAGCATCGCGGCCGGAAACGTTGTGTCGGCTCCGACGTCGCCCGGCCACCGTCCACCGACGGCGACATTCAGCAACAGGAAGAACGGCTTGTCGAACACCCACTCCTGCCCCGGGTCCACGTCGGCACGCGAGAACTCGCCCGTCACCGCGTCGTCGATGCCGAACGTGATCCGGTCCGGCGACCGCTCCACCCAGTAGTCGTGGAAATCGTCCGACATGGTTCCGCTGCCTTCGGCTTTCACCTCCCAGGGTGTGCCGTCCGCGGACGGGCCGTGCAGCGCACTGTGATAGAACGACGCGTCGTTGATGGTCTCGATCACGTCGATCTCCCCCGACTGCGGCCAGCCCACACGGTTGACGTCCGTGCCCATCAACCAGAACGCCGGGTGCAGGCCCTGTCCGCTCGGCAGCTTGATGCGGGCCTCGGCCCGTCCGTACTGGAATGCGAAGCGGTCGAGGGTGACAAGCCGGGCGGACGTGTACCCCGATCCGTCGGGACGGGCTTCGATCACGAGGTTGCCCTCACCGTCGAGCCTGGAATTGACGGGATCGTCCGTGTACACCTGCGCCTCGTCGTTACCCCAGCCGCCTCCCCCGACCGCGTGTCCCCAGTAGCGGGGGTCGGGCGAGGTTCCGGCGGGCCCGACGAAATCGTCGAACATGAGCACCGACTCACCCTTCCTCGACGCCTGCGCGACATCGCTCGACGCGTACCACCCGGTGGCGCCGATGCAGACGAGCGCGAGGAACACCGTCACCGCAGACACGGCGCGGGTCCTGCGTGGACGGTTCAGCTGCCTATGCACCGGCACCGTCTCCGACCGGGACGACAGCCGAACGTCGAACCGACTGCAGCTGCGTCACGAGGTGGACGCACACGACGAACCCGAGGATCGCCGAGTAGGCCGCAACCCGTTCGATACCGCCCACGCCGAGACCGACGTCCCAGGAGTAGGTGAAGCAGAAGTACCCCACCAGTCCGAGCACCCCCAGTGCGAGGGCGACGTACGTTGCCGGTCCGGACATCTGAGGCCAGACGGTGAGTGCCGTCGTGAGCGTGAAGAGACTGCCGAAGATCAGGAACAGCGTGGCACCGAGCGAATGCACTTCCCAGTGCGTGTTCGACGGCGCGAGACCGACCACTATTCCGCCGATCCCGGCCACCACCAGGAAGACGACGGGGGCCGGCGGCAGCACCCGTTCGATGCGGTGCCACAGGACGGCGGCCACCAAATACGCGAGTCCGGTCACCACGAACGACGCGTCCATCAGCAGGGATGTCTTGCTGCACGGCGCGTTTCCGTCCGTCCCGCAGAACGGGACGCCGAGGTCGCTGACGAAATTGGCAGAGTAGCTGTAGTGACCGCGCCACGTGCCGGCGACGAGGAATTCGACGACGAAGAACTGCAGTACGGCAACGGTGAGGTACAGCGGAGTCCGCTTCGAGGTCTCGAGGACGTGTGAGGGCATGGTCAGAACATCCTTCGAGACAGTAGAGACAGTGGGTCGCACAGTGCGTCCGAGAGGGCGCTGCGGACGAGTTCGGGGTCGAAGACGTTGTCGTGCAGCGACGCCGACACGTCCAGGTCGGGACCGTGGCGCACCGCGGTGAAGACGATCGACGCAGGGTCGGCCGGTTCGCTCAGCGCGGTGACGAGACGCCGGCCGGGCCCGTCGGTCCAGTCGAGATCGGCCAGCAGCGCGGCCTGTCCCATGTCGGAGTACACGAGCCTCGCCCGGGGGTCCGCGGCGACGTGAGTGGCCCGCGCGTGCGCAACACCGGCACGCACCCGCCTGCGGAACGTGGCGGTGCTGAGTGCGAGCGAAGCGAGCGGTCGGCCCGACGCCGTGGCCTGCGCGATCGCCGCACTCATCTCGGCGGCATCACCCGGGTCCGACAGTGAGAACCGCACCAGGGCAGCGAAGTTGCCGTTCACCGTCGCCGCCTCCGGGAGGTACCGGCGGCAGTCGAAGAGAACGTCGACCTCGTCGTCGATCGCCAGGCCACAACTGCGCATCGCCCGCGAGACGGCCGCGAACAGCAACGACGACACCGACGCCCGGGGCATTTCCCGATCCCGCCAGCGACGCAGTTCTGCGGTGGTGCCGGGCGCTGTCGACGCGATGACCGCGGTGGGCGCGCCGTGCCACGGCACGACCACCTCGGCCGATCCGGAACCGTGCGCGGCAGCGGGCCGGGATTCGAGGAGCCTCGCGACACGCGTGGGGGACGACGCGAAGGTCCGGGCGAGGGCGCACGCGAGCGGCAGAGCGCTGTCGCGTGTCCGCGCCCATTCCGGAACCGGCGTCCCCATGCGTCCACCGGCAACGGCACGGACGAGAGACAGCGCGAGCCTGCCGTCGCCGAGTCCGTGGGAAATGTCGAGCAGGAGAAAATCGCCCGCGACCGCGACGTTCAGCGGGTATGCGGACGCACCCGACCGTGCCAGCCGGGTCAGCAGCTGCGGCACCTCCTCCCGGGTACAGGGTCCGAGTTCCCGTACCTGCCCGAGGAAGTCCTGCGGTCGGTGCTCCCACCGGCGTGACTCGGTGGTCGGGACGAGGCCGATCGGGGTGTGCCGCCCGCCCGCGTGCGCGAGCAGCGTCAGCGTGTCCCGGATCTCGCCGACGCTCGGCAGTCGGACGGGACCGATCGCGGTGATCATCCGGCTCCCGCTGCGCATCAGGTCGCGGGAACTTGCTCTATGCATCGACATCGGACACCTGCCACATCGGTTTCTGGTTCATGCTCTTCTTCGCCAGCCACCGCTCCCACTTGGAACGGTTCTGGAGTCGGCGGAGCCAGGAGATGAGCGGTCCGGCGAGGATCACGGCGGTGAGCGTCTCCGCGGCGAGATACGCCCAGCCCACCCCCGCGACCCCGATCGACGCGCTGAAGACCAGGCTGCCGACGATGATGACCACCGTGGCCAGGCACTGGGTGACGACGGCGAGTGTCAGTCGGCGGTACACCCGCGCGAGACCGTCGTAGACGGCACCGATGACGGTGAGAGGCACGAACACCGCGGCGAGATGGAGCAGAGGCGTTCCTTCCGCACGGTATTCGTCGCCGATGAATCCGAGCGCCGGCGGCGCGACGAAGGCCAGCCCGAATCCGCCCACCACCGCGACCACGGCAATGGTGCGGACGAACCGGCGGGACAGGCTGACGATCTTGTCCGGATGCGCGGCGGCTTCGGCGACGAACGGGCCCACCATGAGGTTCACCATGATGTAGAGGGCGCTGACGACCGACCACGTCACTGCGAAGTACGCGTTCGCCGCGGTGCCGACCCGGGTGACGACGATCAGCGGGACGACGAGCGGGGCGATGGCCCCGAGCGCCGAAATGCCGTACGAGGAACCGAAGTACACACCGAGTTCCTTGTTGGAGGGCAGAGCGGGCACCTGCCGGTATCGAGGGTCGGACCGGATGCGCAGGCCCATCGACGTCAACACGACCACAACGGCGATCGCCGCGGTGACCCCCCAGGACGCGACGATGGCGAGCGCCGACCCCGACGCCGCGAGCACCACGACCGCGAGAAGTTTGGCCAGCGCGTGGAAGACGTTCTTCGACGCCGCCCAGCGGGCCACACCCAGCCCGGAGACGGTCTGATCCTGCAGGGCGAAGAGCGCGAGCACGACGACGAACACCGGATAGATCGCGATTTCCAGGTTGTTATCGAACAGCGTGTCCCGCGGACCGAGGACGATGAGTCCGACTGACGACACGAAGGCCAGCGTAGCCACGGCGGCGAAACCCTTGACCAGCAACGGTCCCGCGCGGTGGCCCGCCACGGGCAGGAAGCGCTCGAACATCGAGCCCAGGCTGAGATTCGACAGCGTCGACAGCATGATCGCCGTCGAGATGAGTGCGGACGCCACGCCCACCTGATCGGCGGGGAACAATCGCGCGGCCGCACCCCAGAACGCGAGGCCGAGTACACCGGTGACGACACTCGACAGCATCAGTGCCATCGAGTTGAGCTGCAGATTCCGCCCCGCGGAGCGCGGTGCCTGCTCGGCACGGTGCTTCGCGCGTAGGTGCGACTGCGTCGCTGTCGGGGATCCCATGATTACCCGACCAACTCCGGCCGGGAATCGTCACGGGCGTCGTCGACGCTGTCCACGGTCAATTCACCGAGCGCGGTGGCGAGGACGTCCCGCAGGACCCTGTCCCGCAGGGCGGTGCTGTACAGCGAGTGATCGCCGGACGGGTATGTCACCAGGCGTCCCTTCCACCCGGCGCGCCGGAGCCGGCGAAGGCTGCGCTCTCCCTGGTTCTCGACGAACGCGGCGTAGTCGATCGGTGAGAGGAGGACGGTGGCGTGCACGCCACGGTCGTTCAGCGGAGCGAGCATGACCTCCGGCACCTGCAGCAACCCGGCCCGGCCCAGCCACAACCAGCCGCGGTACGGCATCCACACCCGCAGGTACTGTTTCGCCGTCGCCGCGTGCCGGTGGAGTAGCGCGAGCGCGGCACCCTTCAGGGAACCCTGGCCGGCGTCCATCGTCGACTGCTTCACGAAGGCTTTACGGGTAATGGTCCAGTCCGCCATGTTGACCAGGACCACCGCCCGGACCGGACTCCGGAGGGCGGCGTAACTCGAGTTCCACGCCCCCGAACACATGCCCACGAGCACAGCCGATTCGGGCTGCGCACCGCTGACGGAGATGATGTCGACGGCGTCGTCCCGGGATTCGTCCGTGTAGATGGTGGTGGATTCTCCGTGCTGCACCGTGCCGGTGTCGCCGGTGCCGCGGCGATCGAAGCGAACGCTGACGATCCCGTGGGCCGCGAGTTCGCGGGCAGTCTCGGCCCACAGCCGGACGGGCCCGACGCGGTGCTCGCCGGCGGTGCCGTGGAAGATCACCGTCGGCGCCGCAGGGGTGTGCACCGCATCCCGCTCGGCCGCGACGGACGTGCGGATCGTGAAGAGTTCGGACGCCCCCTCGAAGCCCAGAGTCTCGATGACCTGCCTGCCGTCGACGGTCCGATCCACGACGGCGGTGGTGCGGAGATCGAGTGTGGCACCGGTGTGGTGGTTGCCGAAGGACGCGGACATCCAGTCGGCGATCCGGTCGATGTCGCCGAACGGGAGCCGGACCACGAAGTCCGCCGGCTCGAGGAACGATTCGTAGTCGTGAGCCGTGAAGTGCTCGGCGGTCCAGGCCGCGACGGCCTCACGCATCCCGACGGAGTCGACCTCGCTGTCCCGCAACGCCATCAGGACCTTCGCGCCCGGCGGCGGAGTGGCGGTTCGCAGACTCATCGCCGACAGGGCCGTAGCCGCGGCCGGTGCGAGCACCGCACCGATGAGGGTGACCCGCGGATCGTCCGCGTCCTCGGGACCGACCACCATCTGGTGGAGCGCGGTCTGCTTGCGCAGGTAGGCGCGGCCGCGCACCACTGGATCCCACAGGGTCACGGCCCGCACCGGACCGCACGTCGCGGCGACCTGCGCGGCGAGCAGGGCGCCGACTCGGAGGCCGACCAGCCCGATGTCGGTGATGCCGCAGGTGCGCACGAAGTCGACGGCCGTCCGGATGCTGTCGAGCCATCCGGCGACCGCGTCGGACTCGTCCTGGGCGCCCGGCGAGTCACCGGTGCCGCGGTAGTCGAACCGCAACACCAGAAGCCCCCGGGCCCGCAATTGCTGGGCGAGGTACACCATTCCGCGATACGAGTCGACCTGTTCCTTGCCGATGGGCGGGCACAGGACGACGGCCCCGCGGCAGCGGCCGTCGGCTGGAAGGTCGACGACGCCGAACAGCGGCGCGTCCTCCGGTCCGAACCAGGTGGCGAACCGGGTGCCGTCGCTGCGGCCTGCGAGATCAGGATGGGCTGTCATGGGTCATCCCTCTCATCGGCGCCGGATCCCGGCCCTCCACGCGGGCCTTCAGATAGGCGAACGGGCCACGCGCGATGGACCGCAGTTCGGTGGCCCCGATCCCCACGGGAAGGTCGTCGGCGAGACCGTCCGGAGGGGTGGCGACGCGGGACATCTTCCGCGACAGATGAAGAAACGTAGGAGCCTGCCGCACGGCGATGCGCGCGGCGAGCCAGGCGGTGCGGGGGTCGACGGCGATCTTGGCCAGCCACGCGCCGAGTCCGAGCCCGTAGCCGCGCGCCTGGACGGCGAGCGCCTCGTTGTCCGCCCGGTGCCGATGCCACACGACCGCCCCGGGCCGGTACGCCAGCTGCCGCCCGGAGTGCAGCACGCGGAAGAACATGTCGAGGTCTTCGCCACCGTCGGTAGGGGCTCCCGCCCCGAGCGCCTCGTCGAAACCACCCAGCGCGAACACGGCCTGCCGATCGACCGCGAAATTCGCACCGGTGCCGTAGACGCCGACCTGGAACGGGAAGAGCGGCACGTCGGCGGGCGGGTGCGCGAGGTCGAACAACCGTGGGACACAGGAACTCGCCCATCCCACCCGCTGATCGAAGTAGGCCTGTGCGGGTGTGCGGATCTCCCCGCTCGGGACGATTCCGCACACGCACGCCACCGCATTGCCGGCGCCGAAGCCGGCGACGAGTTCGGTGAGCCAGTGCGGGTCGACGACGACGTCGTCGTCGGTGAACGCGACGATCTCCGTGTTCGCCGCGCGGACGCCCGCATTGCGCGCCCGGGACAGGCCCGGGCGGGGCTCGGTCACGACGCGTACACGGGGGTCACCGAGTTCGGCGACGAACCGCTGCGTGGCGTCCGTTCGGGATGCGTTGTCGACCACGATCACCTGGTAGTCGGGATGGTCGAGCGACAGGATCGATTCGAGGGCGACCTTCAGGCTGTCGACCCGGTCCCGGGTGCACACCACCACGGTGACGGACGGGCCGGATTCGTCGGTGGCGGCAGCGCTTTCGGCCGCCGCTCCCGGCAGGAGCCCGTCCAGTGCGCGCCGCAGTGCGCCGGCCTCGAGTCGGCCGTCGTCGATGTCCACTTCGACGAATCCCAGCAGGGTGCGGTCTTCCCGCACGAGCAGCCGGGCACGCTGATACCCCTCGGCACGCTCCAGCCGGTATTCGGTGTCGTCTCGCACGGGACCGCGTAGTTCGCCGACCCAGACGGCCCCGTCCCACGTCGGCGCGTGATCGCTCACGAGAGCAGGCACCAGGTCGATCCGGCGATCGAGTGTTCCGGTCATGCCGTCACCCGCTTCGATCGCAGACCGACGAGACCGCGGACGTAGCCGGCCGTGGTCGCCGTGAGCCCCGCGATCACGGCACCGGCCCGGGCCAGCCCGCCGTGCCGCGGGGATGCGATCCCCGTGACGACAGCTCGCGGGAGAACGCGTGCGGTGTACGCCCGCTCGCTGCTGAGCGCGTCGCCGGCCCCGACGAGATCGGAGACCAGCGCTTTCGACACGCCCTCGTGGAAGCACCGCGAGAGGAAGTAGCGGAACGTGGCGCGGTCGTCGCTGACGCGGTGCTCCACCCTCATCGCGGGGTCGAACAGCAGTTGCGCAGAGGGCTGGTGGGCGCGGATCCGGATGCAGAGTTCGGTCTCCTCGCACCCGACCGGTGTCTTGCCGACCCGGCCGATCCCGTCGCTGAATCCGTCGACGGCGTCGAACACCGTGCGCCGCAAAGACATGTTGCAGCCGATGAAGTTCCGCACCGGCTCGATCCGTGTCGGTTGGCCGACGTAGCTGCAGCCGACCACCCAGTCGAACTCGGCGGGCATCCATACGGGGCGGTCCGCGGGCCACACGGGACTGGCGAATCCCCCCACGCCGAGCACGTCGGGGTCGGAATAGTGGGCGGCGGACACGCGGTACCAGTCGGGTTCGGCGCGCGCATCGTCGTCGAGGAACGCGATCATGTCGCCACGCGCCGCGTGCACGCCCGTGTTGCGGGCTCCGGAGAGCCCCTTCGATCCGGAGTTATGCAGCACGGTCACCCGGGTCTGCTCGGCGAAGTGCCGTTCGGCGCGCGAGAACAGCTCCTCGGAGTGGTCGATCACCACCAGCACCTCGAGCACGGGCACGTTCTGGGTGAGCACCGAGTCGACGGCGGCGCACAGGTCGGTCCACCGTTCGGTGGTGTAGGCGCAGATCACGACGGAGCAGGACACGAGGGTGGACACCGTCATGGTTGCTCAACCTCGCGCGACGGGAGTCGGGGACACGTCCGGTGCGGAGGTGCGCTGTTCGCTCCTGATGGTGCGCAGCACCCGGAGCCCGTCACGTACCGCGTTGAGGTTGCTCTCGCCATGGATGCGGTCCTGTTCGAAACTCGGCACCTCGGTGATCTTCAGGCCCGCGTTGGCGACCCGCACGTTGATGAGTGTCTCGATCTCGAAGCCGTCGCCCCACTGCGCCTCGGTCGCGTCGACGGACGGCAGTGCCATCACCGGGACGTGGCGGCGCCAGAATGCGTTGTAGCCGTAGCACAAATCGCTGAACGACGCCCCGAACTTGAGGTTGACGATGGCGTTCAACGCCTTGTTTCCGAGCTTCCTGCTGAACGTGATGTCCGAGCTTCCGCCGCCGGCGGCGAAGCGCGTTCCCTTCGCGAAGTCCGCGCCTGCCACGAGTGCCCCGACGAACAGCGGGATCTCGGCCGGGTCCGTGGATCCGTCGGCGTCGATCATCACGATGATGTCCGACGTGGAAGCGAGGAACCCGCAGGCCAAGGCATTGCCCTTGCCTTTTCGGCTTTGCGTCACGACCGTGGCGTCGGGCCAGAGACTCTTGGCCACCTCGACCGTGTCGTCGACGGAATGTCCGTCGACGAAGACGATCTCGTCGATGTCGGCCGGCATCCGCGCGGCAACGTGCGGGAGGTTCTTGGCTTCGTTCATGGCAGGCACGACGACCGTGACCGTCGGCCGCTGCGACCCGTCCCCGTCGCTGCGACCGTTGTCTTCGCCTTTGCGTTGGTCGACGCCCACGACGTCGGTACCGTCGGAGGGTTCCAGGCGATCAGGCGTGTAGAGGCTCATTTGTCCGTCTTTCCTCGTCGGGCGAATGGCCCGGCAGCATCACAGTCGTCCCATGCGAGCACTGACCACCCCGTGTCTGGAGTGATGTCCTCACCACGTGCAGCGTGCAAAGGAAGCAGAGACCGTTCGAACCCCCGCAGTTCAGAAAACATCAATGTTTTCGACCATCGGTCTTCTTTGCAGGGGTAAACCTATCTCAAGTTTGTTTCTTGCGCACCAGTTAACGCGAAGTGATTTAAAACTCAGTTACATTTCGGCAAACCGAAGCGATCGCGCGGACCAGACGTTCTCACGACGGCCAGTGACGCGCCCAGTCCGCTGCTCCGAGCGCGGACTTGCCCTGTGCACGCGCCGCATTCTCGGCTGCCCGGATCCGGGTGACGAACGCCTGCGCCGCCGCCCGGAGTCTCGTCTCGGCTTCCGCCTCAGCTACCAGCCCGGACTCGATCTCCACGGGCACGAGCTCCGGCGGCAGGCCGGCCTTGCTCGCGCGGGCGATCACCTTCGCCGCGAGGGACGCCGCGGGCTGACTCATCGCGACGCCGTCGAGGCAGGAACTCCGCGCCTTCTCCGCCGCCTTCCGGATCTCCCATGCCCGTTCCTGCTCCGAGATGTCGATCGGTCCCACGACGTCCTCCCCGAGGTGGGGACTGCGGTGCACGAGTTTGGCCACCAGGGTCGCGGCCACGTCGTCGACGTCGAAATTACCCGACGCCGAGGCGATGCGTGAATGGAAAAGGACCTGCAGCAGCAGGTCTCCGAGCTCTTCACGCAGGTCAGCGGGTTCGGACGACTCGATCGCGTCGAGAACCTCGTACGTCTCCTCGACGAGGTAGTGCGACAGGGTGCGGTGCGTCTGCGTCACTTCCCAGCCGCCGTAACTCCACAATCGGTCCATCACCTCGGCGGCCTCGACGAGATTGTCGCCCGGGACCTTCGGTGCCGCGATGACGCGTGACCCCGACGCGACCCACTCGCGCACCGTGGGGTGGTCGGGGTCGGTACTGACCAGGACGGCGGCCCCGGGTGCTTCGGTCAGCAGGGTCCGCACGCCGTCGGGTACCTCGTCGGTGAACTCCACCCCGTCACCGACCACCCCGACGGCCTCCATCGGGATCGTTGTGGGCCGCAACGGGTCGAGCAGGACCACCGTCATCGGGTCAGGCCTCCATCACCACGGACCCGGCGGCCTTGCCGTCCAGCGCGACCACGAAGTCGGCGATGTACTGCAGCAACTCCACGTCACGCACCCGCTCCGCGCCGATTCCGCCGGACCCCGCCCGGGGCAGCGGCAGCTGCACCATTCCGGTGGTGGCACGGTACTGCGCGCTCGGGTAGATCCGCTTGAGGCGCAACTGCTTCGAGTCGGGCAGGGCCATCGGCGCGATCTTCAGCTGCGTCCCGACCACGGCAATCTCTTCGAGTCCGTACTCGCGGGCAAGCAGGCGCAGCTTGGCCACCGAGACCAGTCGGCGGACCTCCTCGGGCAGCGGTCCGTACCGGTCGACGAGTTCGTCGACCACGGCCGTGATGCCGTCGAGTTCGGTGGCCGCCGCGAGCTTGCGGTACCCCTCGAGCCGGAGGCGGTCGCTGGTGACGTAGTCGGGAGGGATGTGCGCGTCGACGGGCAGGTCGATACGGACCTCCTTCGGGGCGTCCTCCGTCGTGATCGGCCTGCCGTCGGCTGCCGCCCGGAACGCCTCGACGGCCTCCCCCACCAGCCGCACGTACAGGTCGAACCCGACACCCGCGACGTGACCGGACTGCTCGGCGCCCAGCACGTTTCCCGCGCCGCGGATCTCGAGGTCCTTCATCGCGACCGCCATGCCGGCACCGAGGTCGGAGTTCTGCGAGATGGTCGCGAGGCGGTCGTAGGCCGTCTCGGTGAGCGGCTTCTCCGGCGGGTACAGGAAGTACGCGTAGCCGCGTTCCCGGCTCCGCCCGACGCGCCCGCGCAACTGGTGCAGCTGCGACAGGCCGAGGGAATCGGCGCGTTCGACGATGAGCGTGTTGGCGTTGGAGATGTCGAGACCCGTCTCGATGATGGTGGTGCACACCAGCACGTCGTAGTCGCGTTCCCAGAAGCCCTGCACGGTCCGCTCCAGGGTGTCCTCGTTCATCTGCCCGTGCGCCACCACGACCCGCGCCTCGGGGACGAGTTCGCGGATCCGCTGGGCCGACTTGTCGATCGAGCTGACCCGGTTGTGGACGTAGAACACCTGCCCGTCGCGGAGCAGTTCCCGTCGGATGGCCGCCGCCACCTGCTTGTCGGCATACGCGCCGACATAGGTGAGGATGGGGTGCCGCTCCTCCGGCGGCGTGAGGATCGTGGACATCTCGCGGATGCCGGCCATGCTCATCTCCAGCGTTCGCGGGATCGGCGTGGCCGACATCGTGAGAACGTCCACATGGGTGCGCAGGGCCTTGATGTGCTCCTTGTGTTCCACACCGAAGCGCTGTTCCTCGTCGACGATGACCAGGCCCAGGTCCTTCCACCGGATCCCGGTCTGCAGCAGCCGGTGCGTGCCGACCACGACGTCGATCTCGCCGTCGGCCATACCGGCGATGATCTCCTTGGAGTCCCCCGCATCCGTGAAGCGGGAAAGCCCGCCCACCGTCACCGGGAACGCTGCCATGCGCTCGGTGAACGTCTGCAGATGCTGCTGAGCGAGCAGCGTCGTCGGCACCAGGACGGCCACCTGCTTGCCGTCCTGCACGGCCTTGAACGCCGCCCGCACCGCGATCTCGGTCTTGCCGTAGCCGACGTCGCCGATGACGACGCGGTCCATCGGGACCGCCTTCTCCATGTCGGCCTTGACCTCGCTGATGACCGTCAGCTGGTCGTGGGTCTCGGTGAACGCGAAGGCGTCCTCCATCTCCTTCTGCCACGGGGTGTCCGGGCCGAACGCGTGTCCGGGTGCGGCCTGCCGCGCCGCGTACAGCTGGACGAGCTCACCGGCGATCTCACGAACCGCCTTGCGCGCCTTGCGTTTGGTGTTGGCCCAGTCGGAACCGCCGAGCTTGCTGAGCGCGGGCAGCTCGCCACCGACGTACCGCGACAGCTGGTCGAGCGACTCCATCGGAACGAACAGACGGTCGCCCGGGTGTCCGCGCTTGCTGGCGGCGTACTCGATCACGAGGTACTCGCGGCGGGCGCCGCCGATGGTGCGTTCGACCATCTCGACGAATCGTCCGATGCCGTGCTGGTCGTGCACCACCATGTCCCCGGCGGTCAGGGCCAGCGGGTCCACCTGGTTGCGGCGCTTCGCCGGCAGCCTCTTGCCGTCGCCGACCGCGGCCACCCGGTTGCCGGTGAGATCGGCCTCCGTGACGATGACGAGTCCGGCGGTGGAGTCGTCGCCGGGGAAGACCAGACCGTCGTGGAGCGAACCGCGCAGCACCCCGACCTGGCCCCGCGGGGGCTCGGTACCGGGCGCGAGTTCCGCCGCCGGCACCTCGGCCTCGCGCAGACGCTCGAGCACGCGATGCGCGGTGCCGGCGCCCGCGACCACGATGGCGGCGCGCCCGCCGGTGGTGACGTGGGCGCGCAGGCTCACGAACAGTTCCGACAGCAGGTCGTCGGAACCGCGGACCTGCGGCGCCGGCGTGACCGCCAGCTCCAGTTCCTCACCGTTGCCCGACGCGAGCGGGCTCAGCGTCCACCACGGCAGGCCCGTGGTCTCCGCGGATTCGCGGACCTGGCTGAGCGAGCGGTAGGCGGAGGCGCCGAGGTCGATGCCATCACCCTTCAGCACCGACGTGTCGAGCGGGGCGGCGCCGCCGATCGAGGCCGCCGTCCACGATGCCTCGAGGAACTCCTGACCGGTGCGCACCAGGTCGGTGGCGCGCGTCCGGATCTTCTCCGGATCGCACAGCAGCACGTGTGCGCTCTCGGGCAGCACGTCGGTGAGCAGCTGCAGTTGCCCCGGCCGCAGCACGGGCAGCAGTGCCTCCATGCCTTCCACCGGGATGCCGGCCGACATCTTGTCGAGCATCTCGACGAGCGCGGCGTCTGCCTGGTTGTCGACCGCGAGTTGCGCGGCCCGGTCGCGGACGTCCTCGGTGAGGAGCAGTTCGCGGCACGGCGGGGCGATCACGGCGTCGATGTCGAGTTCGGGCAGCGACCTCTGGTCCGCGACGGAGAACGCGCGCAGTTCGGTGACCTCGTCGCCCCAGAACTCGACGCGCACGGGATGATCCGCGGTGGGCGAGAACAGGTCCAGGATGCCGCCGCGGACGGCGAACTCGCCGCGCTTGCCCACCATGTCGACGCGCGTGTACGCCATTTCGACGAGCCGCTGGATCAGCCCGTCGAAGTCGTGCTCGACGCCCACGCGCAGCGTGACGGGTTCGATCTCACCGAGCCCCGGCGCCATGGGCTGCACCAGGGAACGGACGGTGGTGACGATGACCTGGAGCGGCGCCCCGTACGAGCGGTCGTCCGGCCGCGCGAGTCTGCGGAGCACCTCCACGCGCCGACCGACCGTGTCGGCGCTCGGCGACAGCCGTTCGTGCGGCAGCGTCTCCCACGACGGGAACTGGGCGACGGCGTCGCCGATCATCTCCTGCAGTTCGGCGGTGAGGTCGTCGGCCTCGCGGCCGGTCGCGGTGACCAGCAGCAGATGGGTGCGCTCGGCGAGGGCCGCGGCCACGAACGGCCGGGCGGGTGCGGGCGCGACGATGTCGAGGTGATGGCGTCCGAGAGCCTCGGTCACCTGCGCGATGACTGCGTCGCCCAGCGCGATCTTCGCCAGACCGGCGAGCGGGGTGTCGGACGAGGGCTCGGCAGCGATGAGCGGGGAAGACAACGACGCACTCCTGAGCAGTGATGACGAACTGCCGGCGAACAGCTCGGGCCGGGACGAGCGGCCAGTTGCGGACTGAGCCAGCCTAGTCGATATCGCACAAGGACGGACCGGGGTCCGTATCAGGTGGAGGCCTGCACGACCGGTGCGACGGTCATCGAGTTCAGCGCCCGCACGTGCCCGGTCACCGCGTCCGCTGTCCCGGTCCTGCGCACCGGCACGATCCGTGCTCCGCCGGGCGGCAGGTGGAACCAGGAGTCCTCCGGTTCGAAGCCGCGGAGTTCGAGGTGCACGTACTGCGCAGCGCCGTCGGTGCCGACGTCGACGACCCAGTTCCCGGACGCCGTCTGCCGCGCCACCGCAGTCAGGCCGACGGTGCGTTCGAGGGCGCGCGCCGGTCCGCCGACGAGGTGAACGGACTCGGCGGCGACACCGTCCTCACTCGACAGGGTGACGGTCACGCTCTCGTAGCCGCGGGGGCCGAAGCGGTGGACGTGGGTCGCGTCGGTGAAGCGCCCGAGCACCGTGTCGAGCGACCACCGGCGGGCCGCGTGCGCGGCGACGGTCACCGGTTCGGTGACGTCGAACGCCCGGGCACCGGTGCGGGTGTGCACCTGCACCCGCAACTCCCCCGCGACCTCGTGGTCGGAGTCGTTGACCGCGTCGATCCGCAGTCCGTCCAATCCGTCCTCGGCGAGGAGGACCGCGACCGGCAGCGACATCCGCCGCATCACGAACCACGGGGCCTTCGGCCTGCCGTCGGAGTCGAGCAGCCCCCACCCGGCGCCGGGTTCGAGGTCGCGGAGCGCAAGCACCAGCGCGCCGTCGCATCCCGAATCGGGCCGCCGCCAGTATCCGAGAGTCGCCGCGAACGCCTCGCAGACGGCGGCCCGGCCGAGGGCGAGGTACCGCTCGGGGTCGCTCCACCGGACCGTCGACGGCTCCTCGCCGAACAGCGTCCGCACGTAGTGATCGCGGACGTCCTCGAAGTCCCAGGGCGCCCCGTTGTCCCGCGGCACCGCCGCCTTCCACCGTGGGTGGTGGCCCGCGACCGCGAGGCTGCCGAACTCGGCCTCGATCGCCGCGTCCGACGGGGGGATCGAGAACGCGAGGCATTCGGCGGCGAACCGCACCCGGGCCCGGCGGACGTCGGACGGCGGAAGCCGATAGCCCCCGACCCCGAAGTAGTGCGCGATACCCGTCCCCATGTGGGTCGCGAGCGCGTCGCAGCCCGGCGGCGAGGTCGGTGACGACGACACCCGCACCACCCCCGGCGCCGTCCGACCGACCACCGCCGGAATCACGTCGTGCACCGCCGTCATGTGCGGCGAAGCGAGTCCGAGCATCGCCGGTTGCTGTTCGGTCTCGCTGCCTCCGCTGAACACGGTGAGCGCGGGGTTCCCGGACAGCGGTCGCAGCACCGCCTCGACCTCCGCGGTCAGCAGGTCCAGGAACGGCTGGTCGTCGGGCGGGTCGAACGTCGACAGCATGGCGTCCTGCCACACCATGACACCGAGTTCGGCACAGTCGTCCCAGAACGCGGCGTCCTCGTACACCGCCGTGCCCGGCACGCGGACCATGTTGAGGCCGGCCTCGACCGCCCGCTCGAGGGTGGCCCGAGTCTGATCCCGGCCGCCCAGCCCCACCGGATCCACGGGCGTCCAGACGGCGCCGCGGCAGTACACGTCGACGCCGTTGACCGACAGCCGGAATCCGCCGTCGCTTTGCGCCGGGCGCACGGTGCGGAATCCGACCGCACCCAGGTCGACGACGTGCTCCCCCAGGACGATGCTCAGCGAATACGTCGCGGGGGTGCCGTGGGTGTGGGGCCACCACAACCGGACGTCGGGGACGCGCAGGTGGGCGCGGACCTGCTGCGCGCCCGGCCCGGAGCCCACGATCGTCGCGTCCACGGTGAGGTCGCCGAGCCGCACGACGGGGGCCGGTCCGGCCGAACGATGCACGCGCACGACCAGGTCCAGCACGCCCGTGCCGTCCTCCACGGCGGTGACCACGTGAGCGTCCGACAGGACGGGCGCGGTGCGGTCGTGCAGTCGCACCGCCCGCCACGGGCCCACCGGGGCCGGCACACCACCGAAGACCGGGGCGCGGCCGAGCAGGCTCGTGCGAACCCAGCGCAGGCCCTGCGCTCTGACCAGCGACGACCGCCAGCGTCCGCGCGGCCGCCGGCGGCGCAGCGCGGCATCGAGCGACGGAAAGCGGATCGCCAGCGTGACCGCGCCGGGGCGGGAGGCGAGTTCGACCGAGGCCGGCAGGAACATCGACTCCGAGGACAGGACGAGGTCGTCGCCCGCCCACACCTGCGCGTGCGAGGCGAGGCCGTCGAACTCGAGCCGCCACGGCCCCGGGCCGCCGCCGGACACGTCGGTGACGAACCACCAGTCCACCGCATCGGTCTTCGTCGCCCGCGCCGCCGCAGCTCCGTCGGTCGCCCGGATCGCGCCTGCCGCGGTACCCGGCACCTGCGCGGGATACCACGGGCCCGGCACCCCCTTCAGACCCGACGGATCGGTGACCGAGCCCGGTTCCGTTGCCACGCAACGCCACCGCGCGCCGGCGAGGAGATCCACTACGCGCGTCCGACCACTCGCGCCACACCGCCCACCGACCGTTCCCACGCCTCGGCCATGCCGTCGAGTTGCGCCGACGGGTCGACACTGCGTCCACGAGCGGCCCGCGCCATCTGGAACTGCACACTCTTCGCGCCCTGCGCCACCGCCCGGAAGCCTGGCGCGAACGCCGCCGCCCCGGCGAACCCGTTGCGCTCGAGGTACTCGCAGACGTCGGCGGCCAGTTCCGCGGTGGCACCGCACTGCCGCAACACCCCGAACGTCCACAGGTGAAAGGTGTCGATGCCGGCCTCGCGGATCCAGGGCACGTCGGCGACCACCCGTTCGCCGAGATCGCGCACCGGATTTCCGTCCGGCCGGGTGGCGAGATGATGGCGCAACACCGCCTCGAAGCGCGCCGGACGGTACCCCGGGTCCCCGTCGAACCGGACCTGCTCCACGTAGGGGGTGAAGGTCGCCGACCCGGTGACGTCGAGCCCGAACAACCCGCGAAAGTCGTCACCGGCCAACCGGTGATACCCGCTGTTGTGGAAATACTCGAGCACACCGGCCTCCCGGTCGATGTAGTTCGCGACGATCGTCGTCTTGGTGTGACTCTCGCGGTACCCGGTGCCCACCGTGTCCGGGAGCCAGTGCGCATCCACCTCGACGGTCGACAGCATTCCCGCAGCGAGATTGTCCTGGACGTGGTCGAGGACCCGGCGCCAGACGTTCATCTCCCCCACGTCGATCCCGTACAGCGCGAACAGATCCTCCGGCTTGAACTTCAGGAACGTCCACTGCGACCCGTCGAACCGGGCGCCGAACGCGCACGCGGCGGCGGGCACCGGATCGAGCCCGAGCGAGTGGAGCACCTCCACCCACAGGTCGAGGTAGCAGTTGGTCTCGGTCCACGTCCGCTCGTCGGAGTGGATGGTGTGCGGTTCGTATCCGTCCGGCGAGATGTCGATCAGCCGGGATGTCACAGCGACATCCGGGATTTCACCGCACTCGGCCAGCGCGACGGATCCATGCCGTGGGTCCGCAGCATCGCGAGCGCGATGCGTTCCATCCCGAATCCCACGCACGCGCTGTGGGCGATGCCGCCGTCCGCGGTGGCGATGTCGAACGTGACACCGAAGTGGTCCTGATGGCAGTTGCACGAGACGACGGCGGTGCCCTCGTCGAGATCGCCGTACAGGCGCACCGTGAGCTCGGTCTTGAGGTTCTCCTCACGCTGGTTGGCGGCGAGCATGCGTCCGACCCTGCCGAAGAACGGGTCGTTGGCGATCACCGGCGTAGCGTCCAGCCACAGGTCCGACAGCACCTCGAGCCCACGCTCGATCCACGAATCACGGTGGGTCGCGGCCTGGTCCGCCGTACCGATCTGCACGAACTCGTGCATCCGGAACGCCTGCATGCGGGCGGGATCGAACGCCGGCTCGTGCCGGAAGCAGTAGCCGTACACGTCGAGCAGCGCACCGCCGTCCGGCAACACACCCGTGAACATCGGGTACGCGGGGTGGCACGCCGCCGACACCAGCATCGTGTCGGTCGGTTCGAGCCACTTGTCCCAGCTCTCGCCGTCGGCTCGCGCCGCCAGCAGTTGGGCGTGCTCGGCGTTGGTGCCGGTGAACGTGTTGATCGCCCCGGTCAGGTCGGGGAACGACGCGATGTAGTCGGTGCGCTCGAAACTGGTGCGCGGGAACACCGGAGGAAACCGGAATCGGGCCGCGGACGCGCCCGGCCCTGCTGCGCGCACGACCGCGTCGATGCCGTCGACGATGTCCTCGAACAACCCCGACCGTCCGTAGAGGCCGGCGACGGACGTGTCCACCAGGAGTCCGGCGTCCAGCAGTTCCGCCCGGAAGGCACGCCGGGCCCGCTCGAGTTCGCTCGTCTCTTCCCGTTCCACTGCTGTATCCGTACTCATATCGTCCCCCGGTATGCCGTGGCCATCTGCGCAGAGTTGGCCATGATTCGATCGTTGTTGATCATGACGGCCGCTCCGTGCGCATCGCGCAGGTGCCGGCCGAGCGAGTACTCCGTGTCTTCCCGGTAACCGGCGATCCCGCAGATCAGCAGGGCTCTGCCGACCAGGTCGACGGCCAGGGTCGACGCCGTCACCTTCAGGTTGTTCATCGCCAGCGAATAGCCCACTCCACCCGCGACTTCGGCCTCCGGCGAACCGGCGGGCGCCGCATCGGCGTCGTCGAACCGGCGGGCCGCCGCGAACACGACATCCGAGAACTGCTGGTGCACAGCGGCCGCCTCGGCGAGACGCGACGCCGCGGGTGAGGCCACGCCCGGCTGCTTACGCGCTGCCGCTCGCACGTACCGCCGCGCCTTCTCCACCGCCGCGTCGGCGATGCCGAGCCACACGGCCGACCACACCGAGTGCGACACCGGGAGCATCGTCGCCGCCGAGATCTCCGCGTAGGAGTCGGCGACGACGAGATCGGGGGTGGTGGTGGCACGCAGCACGAAACCGGGACTGCAGGTTCCGCGCAGTCCCAGCGTGTTCCAGTCACCGGTGCGCTCGAGCGTCACGTCGGCACGCCGGCAGACGACGAGCACCTGGTCGCTCGGCGGGCTGTCGGGGGCGCGCCGCGCGGTCGCGAGGATCGCATCGGCGTACTCGCCGTAGGAGATCACGGGGGCATTCTTGACCAGCGACACCACCCCGCCGGACTGCTCCACCGCGCACGTGCTGCGCCGGACGTCGCCCCCGATGCCCAGTTCCGTCGTCGCCGATGCCAGCAGGAACTGCCCGGCGACCACGTCACGCAGGAAGGCGGTGACGCCGTCGCCACCCGGATGTCGTACGAGCGAGAGGATCTGGGTCTGGTGCATCGCGAACACCATCGCCGTCGCGGCGCAGTGGCGCCCGAGGGCCCGGGCGATCGTGCACAGTTCGCGAAGCGTCGCGCCTTCGCCACCCAGTTCCGGGGGAACGGCACACGAGAGCAACCGCTGGTCCCGGAGTGCGTCGATCGCTTCCTGCGGGAAACGCGCGTCCCGATCGACGTCGACGGCCCAGCGCGCGGCCACCCCGGCCACGACCCTCTCGGCCCGCGCCGCCGGTCCCCACGACTGCGCGGACTCGATCCCGGCGTCGCTCACCAGGGCGATGCTCATGCCACTCCGAGTTTGACGAGTGCGCCCCGAATGGAATCCACACTCGCGAACGTGCTCTTGCGCAGGAGCTCGTCGGGGAACTCGATGTCGAACGAATCCTCCAGCGCCAGCATGACGTTGACGCTCGCGTGCGACGTCAAACCCAGTTCGTAGAGATCGGCTCCGAGGGCGATGCTCGCGGCATCGACGGACAGCCGGGCGTGGTCGCCGAGAACCTTGCGGATGGTCTGCTCGCTCATGGGTGGCGTTCTCCTTGGTGATGGGGTGGGGTGCCGAGCCGGGACGCGGTGACCATCGCGATCGCGACGTCGGCCTCGTGCGAGATCGAGACGTCGAATCCGCCGAGCCCCTGCCGCTCGGCGAGGGCCGATGCGTTGCCGGACAGGCGCACTCCGCATCCGCCCCAGCTCTCGCGCCGGATCTCGATGGACTGCCACGGCAAGGCGACGTCCCCGGGTCGCAACACCTTGACCACGGCCTCCTTGGCCGCGAACCGGGCAGCCAGCCGTTGGGCCCGCGCAGGACCCTCGCAGGTTTCCAGTTCGTGGGGTGTGAAGATTCTCGTCAGGTAGCGGTCGCCGAACCGCTCGACGCTGCTTCTCACGTGCCCCACCGTCATCACGTCGCACCCGATACGGGACTCGGGGATCGACAAGACAGAACCACCAGACATCGATCCCCCTGCTCCAGTCTTCGACAGTCCCACGTTCTGCACCGGAAGCCGCGCTCAGCGACTCTCCAGCAAACCCTTCGGAAAGTTACCGCACACCGGCAATTCAAGACAAGAGGTACTGCGGTGTGGGCATAAACATACCCTGAGTCTGTAACGGTGTCCTGGCAACGCGATCAAGCAGCAAATCCGACGCACGCGATTCGTCCGGAACTCACCGACACGCCGGGCTCGTAGTCGAGCTACAACCCGACCTCGATGGCTCCGGCCGCCAGCAACGTACCGATCTTCTCCGCCGAGACCGGCCGGCTGAACAGGAAGCCCTGCGCCCGATGGCATCCCATGTCGAGAAGTTGCCGGGCCGACTCGACGTTCTCGACGCCCTCCGCGACCAACTCCAGGCCGAACGATTCGGCGAGCCCGATGATGGACTTCACGATCGCCCGATCCTCGGGGTTGGTGTCCAGGTTCATCACGAAGCCTTTGTCGATCTTCAGCGTCCCCACCGGCAGCGCCTTGAGGTGGCTGAGGGAGCTGAACCCGGTGCCGAAGTCGTCGATCGCGACCTCCACGTCCATCGCGTGCAAACCTTCGAGCGCTTCACGCGTCCAGGTCAGATCACTGAGCACTGCGTTCTCGGTGATCTCCAGGCACAGCGCGCCCTTCCGAAGATCGAATTCCGTCAACGCACTGGCAACGACGTCGAGGAAGTCCAGACCGGCCAACTGTCCCGGCGAGACGTTGACGCGCAGATCCAGATCCAGCTCGGGTACCTGCGACCGCCAGTCTGCCCACTGCCGGCAGGCCTTCCGGATCACCCAGCGCCCGAGCTCTCCGGCCACATTCGTCGCCTCGGCGACGTCGATGAACGACGCCGGCTGCAGCAACCCGAGCAGCGGGTGATTCCACCGCACCAGGGCCTCCACGCCGATGATCCGGCCGGTCCGCAGGTCGACCTCGGGCTGGTACTCGAGGAACAGCGACTCGTCCGCGATGGCCGCACGCAGACTGAGCTCGATCACGTTGCGTTTCTCGCTCTCCTCCTGCATCTCGTCGGTGAACACGCTGATCGCATTACCGCCCTTGGTCTTCGCGACCATGACGGCCTGGTCGGCCTGGCTGAGGAGCGAACTGGTGGTGGCCTTGCCCGGAATTCCGGCCGCGACGCCGATACTGACACTGCGGCTGACCACCTCGCGGCCGAGACGCACCCGTTCGGTGACGACGTCGCGGATGTGCTGCGCCCGCACCTCCGCCTCCTCCAGGCCCACCGACCCGCCGAGCACGAGCACGAATTCGTCGCCGCCCAGCCGGGAGACGAGGTCGTCGGTCTCGCTGGTCGATCTGAGCCGGTCCGCGATCGTCGAGATGAACCCGTCACCCGCTCCGTGACCGAAGAAGTCGTTGAGAGGCTTCAACCGGTCCAGGTCGAGGAACAGGATCGCGACCGGCCCGGCTTCGGACTCGGCGAGGCGAGTGTCCAGGTGGTGGTAGAGCGCGCGCCGGTTGCTGAGACCGGTGAGGGAATCGTGGTCGGCCGAGTAGCGCAACTGCTCCTCGACGACGATGCGCGCCTGGACCTGGGCGAGCAGGGCGGCGATCGCCTTGAGGACGTCGACCTCCGGGGGCGTCCAGTCGCGGTCGCCGAACTTGATGAATCCGAGCGTGCCCGTCGTCGTGTCACCGGACAGCAGTGGAACGGCTGCGAGCGACACCTGCGGCACCCCGGACGCCTCGCGGACCCGCTCGTTGTAATCCGGACCGGACACCTCCGGACGGAAGATGGCCACTTCCTTCTGGTGCTCGATCTGGGCGAACGTCGAGTCGGCGTCCTTGAAGTAGACGACGCCGAGCGGGTCGGGGTCGGGGATGAATGGTCGGAGCGGGTATTCGGCGACCAGGACCGTCGCCGCAATCTCGTGGTCGGTGAACCGGAGGAAGCTGGTGTCGACCTCGAAGTGCTCCACGAGATCCTGCAGCACGCGGGTGGCCACGGGCTTGAACGAGACCGCATCGACAGGCGTGAGCCGGGACGCCACGGTTGTCACCAGGGTCTCGAGCTTTTCGGTTTGCTTCTCGGTGTTCACGGGCCCTCCTGTCGTTACGATATCCGCCTGCGAAGCCGGTCGGCGAGGCGCTCGCTCCGAACCGACGGGCCAGGCGCGTGGCTGAGCCGTAACACCATGGCGAGCGCTTCACCTGCCTTCGCGCCGACGACGTCGAACAGTTCCTCCCGCAGCCTCTCCAATGGTGCCGCATACCGTGGTGAGAGTTGTTCGAGTTCCGCACTTTCCACACCGTAGAGAAACACCGGCGAAATCGGTTGAACGGCGAGCCCGAGAGCCTGGGCGTGGATCCACACGCTCTCGGTCGCCTCACCGCCGCGCACGTAGTCCCGAGGGGTGCTGCCCGGAATGGCGACGACCGCGACAGCCGAGCTCGACGCCACACGGTCCGCGGTCGACTTGCCCAGCGCGCGTCCCGCGTCCAGTTCGCCGAGTCGTTCCATGACGTCGGGTCTTCGCAGCAGCGCGAGGGTCGACAGTTCCGCCGAATCAAGTTCCAGTGCGCGAACGTCGATGCCGGTCTCGACCGAATCCAGCGGCGGCCACCGCAACTCGCCGATCATTTCGCGGTGCAGGGTCGGTGTGAGGAATCGGATGCGGTCCGACTCCGCGAGAATCGCTCCGATCGTCGCGATGTCGTCCCGGTCGGTCACCAGGCAGAGGCGTGCGCCCTCGCGCGAGGCCGCCTCCGCGAGAAGTCCCGCCTGCGTGTCGTCCAAGGGCCGGGGCACGCCCGGCCTGCGATTGGTGGTCCGGTCGAGCATGTGCTCGTAGCGGTCGGTGAGTTCGCGGGCGTTCCCGCTGCCGAACGTCATCGTGGCGACGGGAAGTCCTTCGTCGCCGTCGTGGACCGTCACGGCGCCGAGCAGTCCGGCGGCCGACGCGGCGATCCGGGCGTTGTGCAGCGCGGCGCCGACGGCGACACAACTGCCGCGGTACCCGACGTCCATCGCTGTCGTGTGCTCCGGGGCCACGGAGATGGTCAGCCCCGCGTCATCCGCCGCTATCGTCCACGGCTGGACGTTGCCGCCGGACGGCGCGCGGGCTGCGGCATGCACGACGGCGTCGACGGCGTCGTGCGAGACCGGTGCGGGCACCGCACGATCCGCGGGCTCCTCCGGCAGATCGTGCGGTCTCGGCGGATCGGTGAGGGCATCGAGATGCTGGTCCAGATCCATGCGGCACCGACCTGGTGCGAGCGGCTGTCCGAGCCCGATGCGCCGCACCGCCGCCGCGACCTGCGCACCGCCGAGCAGCACCTCGCCCCCGAGCTGAGGCCAGGTGGAGATGGTTTCGTCCACTTCCACCAACGACGCGGCCATCGTCGCCGACAGCTCACCGGCGTCGAGAATCCGAAGGACGAGCGGAATCTTGTCCCGCGAGCCGAGCCCCGTCAGCGACTCCACGTCGACGTCACCGATTACTCCGTGGAAGACGGGCCGGTCGGGTTCGAGGTCGAATCGCTCGACGTCCAGCAGACCCCGGTCACTGGTCGCCATCAGCACCGGCAATCCCCTTCGCTTGGCCTCCCGTCGCAGGGACACCTTGACGTCGAGGGAGTCGCATTCGTCGATCACCACGTCCGTGCCGTCCAGGAATTCGGCCACCGACTCGACGTCGAGACCGTCCTCCCACAACGTCACAGTGACGTAGGGGTCGATCTCCGCGATACGGCGGGCGGCGACCACGGCCTTGTTCACGCCGAGGTCGAGAACGGTGCCGGGAACCCGGTTCAAGTTGGACAGTTCGAGGGTGTCGAAGTCCGCGAGCCGCAGGCCGCCACACGCACCTTCCAGCGTAAGAGCCAACGCGACCGCGTGACCGACGCTCAGTCCGACGATCCCCACGGTCACGTTCCTGAGGCGTTCCTGTTCCTGCGCGGTGATCTTGTTCCGATTCCGGTCCAGCCGCAGCAACCGGAACGATGCGGGTCCGAGCAGACGCACCACGGTCCGTCGCCACGAGTAGTACGCCCACACCGGAGCCTCGTCCAGCGCACCAGGTCCCGGTGTGGGGACGAGGGAACGGAGGCTCTCGATCTGTTGGTCGAGCCGATCGACGAAGACCACCGCGGGGTCGCGGCGGAGACGGTCCAGTACCGCCGCGTCCCCGGAGTGGCCCTCGTCGAGCAGCAGTGCGGTGTACTCACCGTGGGTTTCGGTCACGAGACGCTCCGCATCGGCCGGACGACGTTTCCTCCCGTCCCCGTCGCGATGCCTGCCGACGGCGTCGGTCGGGACGTCGTGAGTAACAGTTGGGCCAGCTGCATGGATTCGGCGCGGCCCCTGCGCCTACTCCGATCCCACCACATCAGCCGGGTCTCGTAGCGGTCATCCGGATAGGGCACGGGAGCAATGTGGTCGGCCACCACGCCACCGGTGGTTCGCCACGTGTCCAGGACGTGGGATGCGGCCGTCGCGAGCATGAACTGGACGTCGAGCAGATCCATCGAGAAGGTGGCGATGCGACCCAGTGCGCCGACGAGTTCACCTCGCCGTGCGGCCGCGTCCGCCACCCATGCGCCCTTCGCTTCCACGACACCGAACGGCAGCCGGTCCTCGATCATCCGGCGGACGGCGGGAGCTCCGGGATCCGTTCCCCATTCCGTGATCGCATGCGCCTGATCAGCGACAAGATATGGCCCCTGGGCGCGGACGCCGGCTGCGACAGAACCGTTCGGATCGATGGCGACGAAGAACAGTGCGGTGGTGTCGCCGGCCTGAATCCGGCGGTACTCGAGCGCCTTCTCGGCGCCGTACTTGCGATAGCCCGCGAGTGCTCCCTCGAGATACTCTTCCCAGAGCGTCGGCTCGTCGGAGGGCCGGGCGACAACGAAGCGACACTCCGACCGCGGATCCCACACACTCAGAGTTCGATCGAGTATGGTCTCCGTCGACCGTACGTCTATCTGCGGATTCGTCAGCTGTTCAACAGACATTGGTATTCCCATCGGGCGTCGGTGCGGCAATTCCGGGGACTCACGGGTTACGTAAAGACCCCAAGAACTGGACACACGAACACCCGGTCACAGCCCCGCGGCTACCTATTTTCCGCGTTTACTCCGGATTTGTCACCTGTGATGCCACTAATGGGCCCAAAAACAAACTTCAGGTCGGTACTTTCCGCCTGCAATTAGGTGAGGGAAATGAACAGCTCGACGCTGCTCGGTGCGCGGAAGACCTCGATCTCCTCCGCGTAGGCTCGCTCGATGCGCCCTTCCTTCTCGGCCAGCTCGGCCTGAATCCACACGTCCTCGATCGGGTCGGACGACCGCCCGTCGGGTGTGAACTTGGCGAAATACCCGGACGGGACACGCACCAGCACGTCGCCGATCTCGAGGTGATCGAGGTCGATACAGCGGTATCCGATCACCGCAGTCCACCCGAGATCGGGGACCGCGACGTAGACGGTGGTCAGTTCCTCGACACCTCGCTGCTGGACACGCTCACGTGTGAACTTCATCAGGTCGGTGGCGTGCGCCGAGGGACCCAGTTCAATACGCGGGAGAACGAGTCCCCCGAAGTCGGCGGACTCACGCTTGACGATCTCGAAACTCATTGCTGCCCCTGCCTGGTGGCGGGTGGCACTATCGCCACGTACAGATCGATGCCGAATGCGTGCGGATAGAACTCGAAATCGCCGGTGTAGGACCGCTGAATTTGATGCGATTCCTCCGCGTCACGAATCTGCCCCCAGAGGGCGTCGAAGAGATCGGGAAACGTTCCGACCGAGGAGAATTTGGCATACGTCCCCGCAGGTATCCGCGACACCAGGTGCCCGCGTCCGACCTGGTCGATGGAGGAGCACTCGTAGCCCACGATTTGCGTGTAGTACGAATTGATCTCGGGCGCGTGGTCGACATAAGCGGACGCCAGAGGCCGATCCACGTTCTGCGCGAGAAGAGTCGACCACGTCTTTTCGAGAGCCTTGTCGCGGGCTTCTCCGAGCGCCCGCTTTGGGCTACGGACGGCCAGTCCAGCGACCAGCGTCTCTTCGCGTTCGACAATGACGAACGGCATCGGGCACCCTCCGATGTCATCGGCTCATTGGGTTTGCAATGGCAGTTATCTTTCGACCACCCGGTAATTCAGGGGACGAGATTTCACAATACATCCTTCGGTAACCGGAGACGGGGTCATTGGTGTCGCAAAGCGCAGCGTCGAACTGGGCAAACCCTGACCGTGCCGTCGCATTCCATTCAACTCGGGTCCGAAACAGTTTTGTCTGGCAAAGTACATACTCAAAGTCTTTTTTAAGGGATTTTCTTAGATTCGAGGTGTGTTAACACGAAGCCTCGACTTCAGACCGTCATACACCTAACAATGTGGCGTCGATCGAGCAGTTATCGCGGAAACCTCTTCCGCGGAGGCGGTTTTCTAGCGCAGAAGACGCCGCGAGGCGAACTGGCGGAAATACACCAGCTTCGACGGCTCGACGAGTCCGGGAAGAATGAAGTACCACACCCGTTCCATGCGACGCGGAAGATCGTCGAAGGCGCCGGTCGCGGTCGCGACCACGTGGGCCCCCAGCAGCGACCCGAGCAGGAACGTGGACAGAGTTCCCGTGGAGACATCGTCTTCCGCGAGGACGTCGCCCTCCTCGACCGCACGTGCGACGAGTCGTTCGAAACCCTGCTGCCACGAGGACACCACGTTGCCGTGCGTCCCTTGATAGTCACCGATCTCGTGCTGCAGTCGCAGCATGGCCGCGACGATCGGATCGGAACTCGCCGCCTCGATCGCCACGTAGGACAGGGCGACGAGCGCTTCCAGTGCCGGCGTCGGCCCGTCACTGACGGACGTCATTCCGGCCGTGAGCCGGATCTGCCCCTCGTCGATGACACCGCGGGCCAGGTCTTCCTTCGAACTGAAGTGGAAGTACAACGCACCTTTGGTCACACCGGACTGCTCGATGATCTCGTTGAGCCCCGCGTTGGCGTAGCCGAGCCGCAAAAATACGTCGGCCGCCGCCATCAGGACCGACGCCCGAGTTACCTCTGCTCGAACCTGTCTCGCCATCGACTGCCTCCCGAACAACCCCCCCGACGGGGCGCGCAAACTCCAGCGAACCCTAGCACTTGACAGGCGCAGCCCTCCGGATGTTGGACCGCGAGTCGGAAAACGAGAACACGTTCACTGAGGTGGTGTGCGGGGCCGATCGGTGCCCAGCTGCGGATCCGCCTCGAGATTGGTCAACCCGTTCCAGCACAGGTTGACGAGATGTGCGGCGACGACTTCCTTCGGCGGCGTCCGCTCGTCCAGCCACCACGTCGCGGTGGTGGACACCATTCCGACCAGCGCCTGCGCGTACAGCAGTGCCAGGTCAGGATTGAAACCACGCCGCGAGAAGTCGCCGGCGAGGATGTGCCCGACCTGACCGATGGCCTCGTTGAGCAGGCTCGAGTACGTGCCGTCCGGTGCCGCCACCGGAGAGTCGCGGACCAGGATGCGGAATCCGTCGGTGTGCTCCTCCACATAGGTCAGCAGCGCCAGTGCCACCCGCTCGACCCGGACCCGGGAGCGGTTCTGCTTCAGCGACGACGTCACCATCTCCAGCAGCCGCGACATCTCCCGATCCACGACCACGGCGTAGAGGCCCTCCTTGCCGCCGAAATGTTCGTAGACGACGGGCTTGGAGACGTGCGCCCGCTGTGCGATCTCCTCGATCGACGTCGCCTCGTAGCCTCGCTCGGCGAACAGCGCACGGCCGATCTCGATCAACTGCTCCCGGCGTTGCGTACCGGTCATCCGGGTGCGGACCGCCCTCTCGGGGGTCGCGTCCACGTCCGTGGGTCGGGGCACCGAGGCACCATCCTTTCCTGACACTCGCGACGACCAAGCGCCGCGGGCAGCGTCGAAACACTGCAGGTAGCACCCACTCTATCGGGGCGTTCGGGACAAATTTCCGCAGCGGTTCGACGGGCGGCGGGTCGGCATGCGAGGATTCTCTCGCGCAAACGGGCGTGACACCCCGTGTGTGTGGCAATCCGCCGTAGTGTAATGGCAGCACCTCTGATTTTGGTTCAGATAGTTCAGGTTCGAGTCCTGGCGGCGGAGCGGAGCCTGCGGAGCGAATTCCTGCAGGTGGAGCTGTCGAGAACAGCAAGAGCAGAACGACCCAGAGGGAGCTTCATGCCAGTGCAGACCGCCGTGGTCGTCCTCGCCGCCGGCGCGGGAACTCGGATGCGGTCGAAGACCCCCAAGGTGTTGCACGCACTGGGCGGACGCACGATGCTGGCGCATTCCCTGCACGCCGCCGCGGAGATCGATCCGACGCACCTCGTCACCGTCGTCGGGCACGACAAGGAACGCGTCGGGGTCGCCGTCAGCGCCCTCGAGACCGAACTTGGCCGCCCGATCGCGGTCGCCATCCAGGAAGAGCAGAACGGCACCGGGCACGCCGTCGAATGCGGCCTGTCCGCTCTGCCCGCCGACTTCCGCGGGACCGTGCTGGTCACCGCCGCGGACGTCCCGCTCCTCGACGGCCACACCCTGCACGCTCTCGTCGACGAGCACCGCAGCGAACCCACCCCCGCGGCGGTCACGGTCCTGACGTTCACCGCTCCCGAGCCCCGCGGCTACGGGCGGATCGTGCGCCAACCCCACGACGGTGAGATCGCCGAGATCGTGGAAGAGGCCGACGCCACCGAGGAGCAGGCGGCCATCACCGAGGTCAACGCCGGCGTGTACGCGTTCGACGCCGAGTTCCTGCGCTCCGCGCTCGGGCAGCTCAATGCGAACAACGCGCAGGGCGAGCTGTACCTGACCGACGTCGTCAAGATCGCCCGCGAGGCCGGCGCACCCGTCTTCGCAGCCCACCTGTCCGACTCCGCGAAGGTCGCAGGCGCCAACGATCGCGTCCAGCTGTCGAAGCTGGCCGCCGAACTCAACCGCCGCACCGTCGAGAACTGGATGCGGGCCGGAGTCACCGTCGTCGATCCGTCGACCACCTGGATCGACGTCGGCGTCACGCTCGCTCGCGACGTCACCATCCATCCGGGAGTGCAACTGCTCGGCACCACCGCCGTCGGCGAGGACGCCGTGATCGGTCCCGACACCACCCTCACCGACGTGACGGTCGGCGAAGGCGCCAGCGTGGTGCGCACCCACGGCTCGGAATCGACGATCGGCGCAGGCGCCACCGTCGGCCCGTTCTCCTACCTACGTCCCGGCACCGTCCTCGGTGCGTCCGGCAAGCTCGGCGCATTCGTCGAGACGAAGAACGCCGACATCGGGGCGCACTCCAAAGTTCCTCACCTGACCTACGTGGGCGACGCCACGATCGGCGAGCACAGCAACATCGGTGCGTCGAGCGTGTTCGTCAATTACGACGGCGTCGCCAAGAGCCGTACGGTGGTGGGGTCACACGTCCGGACCGGGTCGGACACCATGTTCGTCGCTCCGGTACAGGTCGGTGACGGTGCTTACACCGGCGCCGGCACGGTGCTGCGTTTCGACGTACCACCGGGGGCACTCGCGGTCTCCGGCGGGAAGCAGCGCAATATTGACGGCTGGGTGCAACGAAATCGGCCCGGTACCGCCGCCGCCGAGGCGGCAGCCGCCGCGGGACTGCACCACAGTTCAGATCTGCACGAAACCGAGAAGCAAGATTTAAAGGATGGCATAGAGCAGTGACCGCGAATTGGATCGACAACCAGAAGAACCTCATGCTTTTTTCTGGTCGCGCGCATCCGGAGCTGGCCGAACAGGTAGCGAAGGAACTCGACGTGCGGGTCACCCCGCAGACTGCCCGTGACTTCGCGAACGGCGAGATCTTCGTCCGTTTCGAGGAGTCGGTCCGCGGCTCCGACGCCTTCGTGCTGCAGAGCCACCCGGCCCCGCTGAACACGTGGGTGATGGAACAGCTGATCATGATCGACGCACTCAAGCGCGGATCGGCCAAGCGCATCACCGCGGTCCTGCCGTTCTACCCGTACGCACGCCAGGACAAGAAGCACCGCGGCCGTGAGCCCATCTCGGCTCGCCTTATCGCCGACCTCCTCAAGACGGCAGGCGCCGACCGCATCATCACGGTCGACCTCCACACCGACCAGATCCAGGGCTTCTTCGACGGCCCCGTCGACCACATGCACGCCCAGGGTCAGCTCGCCGAGTACATCCGCGGCAACTACGGCACCGAGAACATCGCCGTCGTCTCCCCCGACTCCGGTCGCGTCCGGGTCGCCGAGAAGTGGGCCGACACCCTCGGTGGCGCGCCGCTGGCATTCATCCACAAGACACGCGACCCGCTGGTGCCCAACCAGGTGAAGTCCAACCGCGTCGTCGGTGACGTCGAAGGCCACACCTGCATCCTGATCGACGACATGATCGACACCGGTGGAACCATCGCCGGCGCCGTGAAGATCCTCAAGGAGGCCGGCGCGGGCGACGTGATCATCGCCGCCACCCACGGTGTCCTGTCCGATCCGGCGGCCGAGCGTCTCGCCGCGTGTGGTGCCAAGGAAGTCATCGTCACCAACACCCTCCCGATCGACGAGTCGAAGAAGTTCCCGACCCTCACGGTTCTGTCCATCGCGCCGCTGCTGGCTCGCACCATCAAGGAAGTTTTCGAGAACGGCTCGGTCACGTCGCTGTTCAACGGCAACGCCTAGGCGCTTCGCACCCGTGCGCCTTTCTGGTCGCTTCAGCTACCAGAAAGGCGCACAGGCGTAGCCTTTCCCTGTGTTCACCGGGATCCCCACCGCTGCTCTCGACTTCTACGAGGACCTCGAGGCAGACAACAGTAAGAGCTTCTGGACCGCGCACAAATCCGTCTACGACGACTCCGTGCGCGCACCCATGACCGCCCTGCTCGCGGAACTCGAATCGGAGTTCGGCGCGGGCAAGGTGTTTCGCCCCTACCGCGACGTCCGGTTCTCGAAGGACAAGACGCCTTACAAGACCCATCAGGGTGGATTCGTCGAAACTCGCCCCGGCGTGGGCTACTACGTGCAGATCGATGCCGCCGGGCTGTTCGTGGCGGGTGGCTTCTACTCGCATACCCCGCTGCAGGTCGGGCGTTTCCGTGACGCCGTCGACGACGACCGCAAGGGCCGCGAACTCGTCCGGCTCGTGAAGAAGGTCCGGTCGTCGGGATTCGAGATCGGCGGCGACACACTCAAGACCCGTCCTCGCGGCGTCGCCGAGGACCACCCGCGACTCGACTTGATGCGTCACAAGTCGCTCACGGCCAGCCGGAGCTACCTCTCCCCCGACTGGATCGAAACTCCCCGCGCCGCTGACGAAGTGCGCACCGCCTGGCGTTCGATGCGGCCGCTCGTGGAGTGGCTGACCACCGTCATCGGTGCCGGAGAATGAAACTTACCGGTCGGGAAAACAGGTGTGGCACACAGCGTTTGCGGAGCAGTTTGCGCGCCTCGGCATGATCTTCGTCACGCTCGGCCGCAGAACCGCAGGTCGTACTTACGGCGATGTGACTCGCACGCCCGAATTCCCCTACTGTGGCTCGTCGTGATCGACGCGCAGACTCTCTCCGGCCCTATCGATATCGCTGCAATTCGAAACGTCCGGCGTTGGTCGCCGGGGGCGTGCGTGTGGTGCGGAGACGACAACGCCGTCGAGATGTTCCGTAACGAACCTCGCTGTGGCACTTGCCGCGAGAAGGAATCGGTCATCGACGAGGCCCGCCGCTTCCTGGGCATGTACGGTCTGCGTCCGCTCGGCGGAACGTTGCAGTCGGACGACGACGAGGAGCGTGAGCACCGGGTCAACGCCCGCGATGCCCGCCGCGAACTCAACGAGATGAAGCTCGCGGAACTCCCGGACCCGGCCGCGGTGCGCAAGGCCCTTCGTCCCCGGGCGGCCAGTGTGGTGTCGGAGCCGCGCAGCACCGCTCATTCCGGAACGTCGTCGGCCGCCGCGTCGACCCGCCCGAGTGCGTCCCGCACGTCGGCCACCCCGCCGGTGGCACCGGTGCGCACCGATGTCGTCGACGTCGCCGCACTCGAATCGCGTGTCACGGGCTTGCTGGATCAGCTCTCGGCCATCGACGCCCAGATGAACCTGATCGGTGAGCCCGCCGGCCTCGCCGCGCGTGCTCGAATCAGCGACCTCGAGAAGCAGCGCGCCACGGTGCTCCGCACCCTCGCGGCTCTGGAGAAGGCCCGGATCGCAGCCGGCCAGTAGGCCATACTTTTCGGGCAGCAGCCGGGTGATACTCTCGCCCTTCATGCAGCCCGCCTCCTCACCCACCGCGCTCGTCATCGACGCGAAGAAGCCGCCGATGGGCCCGATGCTGGTGACCCCCAATGCCCGCATCAATGGCCATCCCGTGCCGCTTCGGTGGGGACACAACGAAATTCCGGCACCGCCGGGCGTGCACCACATCCAGATCTCGGTCCCGTGGATCTGGGAGCAGGGCAGGGCGCAGATCACCGTCGACAACCGGTACCACCCGGCTCCCCCGGTGTACTACGCGTCGCCGTTCAGCAGTTTCAGCAAGGGCGCCATCGACCATCGGCCAGTGAAGAATCCCGGGCTGCTCGGGTTGCTGCTCATCCTCACCCCGGTACTCGTGCTGGTCCTCGCTGTCGTGGCGTTCGCCCTGTTCGGCTAGAGAGGCCACAGCCGCACTATTGACACAATGAGCAATGTGTCTCACCATCGATACATGACCGCACATGTGTCGAGTGTCTCGTTCGTGCCGAGGTCCGGACAGTCGTGGCGCGCCCCGTGGCCGATGTACGCAGGCCTGCGCGACCACGACCCCGTCCATCACGTCGTCCCCGAGGGCGCACCCGGCGACGACTACTGGGTGTTGTCCCGGCACGCCGACGTCTACGCGGCGGCCAGGGACGCCGAGACCTTCTCCTCCGCAGCCGGCCTCACCACGACATACGGCGAGCTGGAGAAGATCGGCCTGCAGGACAATCCGCCGCTGGTGATGCTCGACCCGCCCGACCACACCGCGTTCCGCCGTCAAGTGTCGAAGGGATTCACCCCTCGGCAGGTCACCGCCGTCGAGCCGGACGTCCGGGCGTTCGTGGTGGAGCGCATCGAACGACTGCGGGAGGCAGGTGAGGGCGATGTGGTGAAGGAACTGTTCAAGCCGCTGCCGAGCATGGTCGTCGCCCACTACCTCGGTGTCCCCGACGAGGACCGGGCGCAGTTCGACGGGTGGACCGAGGCCATCGTCGCGGCCAATGCGCAGGGCGACACGCTGCAGGCGACGGGTGCGGTCACCGAACTGATGGGCTACTTCACCGGACTGATCGAGCGGCGGCGCACCGACCCCGGAGACGACACGATCTCGCACCTCGTCGCGGGCGGGATGGGAGCCGACGGCGACATCACCGGCCTGCTCTCCATCCTCGGTTTCGCGTTCACGATGGTCACCGGCGGCAACGACACCACCACCGGGATGCTCGGCGGCGCAGTCCAGTTGCTCACCGAACACCGGGATCAGCGCCGCGATCTGATCGAACATCCGGAGCTCGTCGGCGACGCCGTCGAAGAATTGCTCCGGCTCACCGCCCCCGTCCAGGGCCTCGCCCGCACGGTGACCCGCGACGTCGAGATCGACGGCACCGTCGTTCCCGAGGGACGGAAGGTACTCCTGCTGTACGGCTCCGCGAACCGCGATCCGCGCCGGTTCGGACCGGATTCCGAGGTCCTGGACGTGCGTCGCAGTCCGAAGCAGATCCTCACGTTCAGCCACGGGGCCCACCACTGCCTGGGTGCGGCCGCGGCACGGATGCAGGCGCGGATCGCGCTCGAGGAACTGCTGGCCCGGTGCCCCGACTTCACCGTCGACATCGACGCCGTCGTCTACGCGGACGGCAATTACGTGCGCCGCCCGACGAGCGTTCCGTTCCGGGTGCGCGAAGCATGACCGCCGACTGGATGCGGGACGAGCGCCCCCGCCTCGCCGCCGAGCGAATCCTCGACGTCGCGGCCCAGCTGTACGTCGAGAACGGCATCGCCGCCGTCGGTATGGCCGAGGTCGCCCGGGCGGCCGGATGTTCCCGGGCCACGCTGTACCGCTACTTCGACAGCAGGCAGTCGTTGCAGCTGGCATTCGTTCACCGCGAGGCCCGGCGCATCGGCGCGCTGGTCGCGGAGGAGGTGTCCGCGGCCGGCGACCCGAAGGACGTGATCGTGGAGGCGATGCTGGCCGCGATCCGGCTGGTGCGCGCCGACCCGATTCTGGCCGCCTGGTTCCAGCTCGGCGACTCCGGCCTCGCCGCGCAGATCGCGCACTCGTCGGACGTCATCGAATCGCTGGGCGCCGCCTTCCTGGGGCAGGCGGGGTTCTCCGGGGAGGAGACGTCCCGGAAGGCACGGTGGCTCGTCCGGATCATCGTCTCTCTGCTCACCGTCCCGGGCGTCGACGACACCGACGAACGCACGATGCTCGAGCAGTTCGTCGCGCCGGCACTCGCCGAGCACGACCCCGGACGCGCCTGACACCTGCCACCGCCCGGACGAACGGGACGCTCGTTCGATCTGACACAACGAGCGTCCCGTTCGTCCGGGGAAGGTCCGGGGAAGCAACGTCAGCGCACCGCGCCCGCGTGCTCGTCGGCATCGACCTCGAGAGTCGTCTTCCGGTCGGACTCACCGATCCGCGCGAAGACGAGCGGCTTGCGGAGCCGCAGGTAGCAGTACAGGGCGATGTAGCCGAGCACGGTCGCGAAGAAGATCCACGCGACCACACCTCGCGCTCCGGACGGGAACGGGTTGAAGCTGTACCAGTACACGAGCACGGACCCGAGCGCGGCGAGGACGGTCGCCAGTCCGATACCCAGGCGCAGCGACCGCGACCGGATCGCGCAGTAGCCGGCCGCCAGTGCTGTGAGTCCGTAGGCGGCGATCAGCATGTAGCCGGCGTACGTCCCGAGCAGGCCGTACGACGTCTCCGCCGCGGTCACCACCACGCCGAGGAGCCCGGCCACCAGGTAGATGACGCCGAGGGTGGTCACCGCACCGACGGGAGTTCCGTGGCGGGCGCTGACCTTGCCGAGGCGAGCGGGCAGCAGACCGTCGCGGGCCAGGGTGTACACGGTCCGGCTGGTGCCTGCCATGACTCCGAGAGTGGATCCGAAGAAGCTGATGGCGACACCGATGTCGATCAGGTAGCCGAGCCATCCGACGCCGTTGTGCTCGGCCAGGGTGTCGAGGGGTGCGTTCATGTTGTCGATCGGCAACCCGCGGAAGCCGAGCACGATGATGTAGGTGGCGACGATGTAGAGCACCCCGCAGGCCAGGACCGACCCGACAACGGCGAAGCTGATGGCCCGCTTGGGATGACGCGCCTCCCGACCCAAGGTGGCGGCGTGGTCGAATCCGGCGAGGGAGAACACGGAGAAGCCCGCGGTCGCGAGTATCGCTGTGGCACTGAAGCCGTGGAAGTCGAACTGCCTGCTGTCGATCGGACCGGTGTCCGAATTCGCGAGGACCACGATCAGGAGCACGACGATCACTGCCACCGTGAAGAATTCGATCACCAGCAGCAGCTTCGCGGACAGCTTCACCTCACGAAGGTTCAGGGCGGTCACCGCGACCGCGACGGCCCCGGCGCAGATGCCCAGCGTCCACGTGCTCGCGGGCAGACCCACCTTCTGGAGGAATGCGTCGAGGTAGATCGCCGAGCCGATCACGCACGCGGGTCCCGCGACGAGTGACGACGCGAGGTGGGTGACCATGACGAAGAATCCGGCCGGTTTGCCCGCCGCGCGAGCCGCGAGTCCGTACGTTCCGCCGGTGGTGGTGAAGCGTTTGGCCAGCCAGCCGATGCCCCCGGCGAACCCGAGGACCAGCACCGAGGTCACGGCCCAGGTGATCCAGCTGAGGTTGCCGGCGATCGTGACGACGACACCGATCGCGAGGGCAAGCGTGGACGCGGGCGCCAGAATGCCGAGCGATACGCCGAACACTGCCCACGTCGGGAGGATTCCGCGCGGCAGCTGACCGTCCTCGGCGTCGGTGCTTCCCGCCGAGGACATCATCGTGTCCTCCGTGGTCGATCCATCGTGCACAGTCTTCATGAACGCTCCTCGCGGATGACAGGACAGAGGGTGTCGGATAGTTGGCTGGTGGGCCAGTTATGAATCATCGTGAGGGCGATCACACTCGATGTCAAGAGCGCATCGCCTCCCGAGCGGCACCCGCCGCGACAGCGACGAGTGGGTTGACAGCCCCTGTGAGTGCCGCCACAATCTAAATTGACTGATGCGCCAGTTATCTATTTTCCGATCGACAGCACCACGAGATCGAGGAGAGTCCCCTATGACCACTGTGGTGGCCGAGTCCGTCACACAACTGAGCCTGTTCTCCGACCCCGCCTCGGTGGCCGTCGTCGGAGCCTCCGCCGATCCCGCGAAGTGGGGTTACTGGCTGGCGAGTGGCGCCCTGACCGGCGAGCACCGCCGCCGAGTCCATCTGGTCAACAGGAGAACCGACACCCTGCTCGAACGCCAGTGCCACCCGAGCCTGTCGGCCCTCCCCGAGGTCCCCGACCTGGTCGCTCTCTGTGTGCCTGCGCCGTTCGTCTCGGACGTGGTGGACGAGGCCCTCGCACTCGGCGTCCGCGGGTTCCTCGGCATCACCGCAGGCGTTCCCGGCGAAACCGAACTCGCGGCCCGGATCCGAAGTGCCGGAGCACGACTCGTCGGCACCAACAGTCTCGGCATCTACGACAGCGCCACCGACCTCTCGCTGGCGTGGGGACGGTTCACACCGGGGCCGCTCGCGATCATCTCGCAGAGCGGGCAGCTCGGCTCCGAACTCGCCGCGCTCGGCGCCCGGCACGGCGTGGGCGTCTCCCGGTTCGTCTCCATCGGTAACCAGTCCGACGTCACCGCCGCCGAACTGCTCGCCGATCTCGGCGGCCACGACCCGACGCGCGTGATCGCCCTGTACCTCGAAAGCTTCAGCGACGGTGAATCCCTGTTCCGGACGTTGCGCGCCCTGCGCGACACCGGACGACCGACCCTGCTGCTGACGGTCGGCGCCAGCGCCGCGAGCACGCGTCTGGCGCGCTCCCACACGGGCTCGCTCACCTCTGCCCTGGATGTCGTCGACGCCGCGTGCCGCGCAGCGGGAGTGCTCCGCGTGAGCACCCCCGACGAGTTGATCACCGTCGCCCGGGCATTCCTCTCCACCACCGTTCCCGCCGGCAACCGCGTCGCCATCGTCGGCGACAGCGGCGGGCAGTGCGCGATCGCCGCGGACGTGACGAGCGCGAGCGCCTTGACCGTTCCCGACTTCTCCCCCGCGCTCGCCGATTCCGTTGCCCTGCAACTACCGAACGGTGCGGCCAGCAACAACCCGGTGGACCTCGCCGGGGCGGGCGAGCAGGATCTGGGAAGTTACGCGAGCGTCGTCGAACATCTCCTCCGTGCCGACGAGTCGGACGCCGTGGTGCTCACCGGGTATTTCGGCTGCTACGCGCGGGACGCGCCCACTCTCGCCGAACCCGAAGCGGCCGTGGCCGAACGGATCGGCCGGGCGTCCGCGGAGACCGGCAAACCCGTCGTCGTCCACACCATGGCTCCGGAATCGAGCACCGCACAGGCGTTGTGGCGGCACGGCGTCCCCGTGTTCGACACGGTCGACTCCGCGGTCCGCGCCCTGTCCGGGCTGTCCCGCCTGCAACCGCCGCAACCGTCGAATCACGTCCTCTCCTGGCCCGTTCCACGGGGCGGACTCCGGCCCGGATACTGGGCCGCGCGTGAACTCCTCACCGAACTCGGTGTCGCTTTCCCCGACGGCGGCATCGTGCACACCCGCGAGGAGGCGATCGAAGTGGCCGGCCGTCTGCGGGCCCCGTTCGTCCTCAAGGCGAGTTGGCTCGAGCACAAGAGCGAGGCGGGCGGCGTCGCGGTCGGCATCGACGGACCCGAACAACTGGCGCGCACCTTCGCGAACATGCACTCACGACTCGGCGACGGCGACTACGTGCTCGAGGAGCAGGACACCCGGGCGGGCACCGTGGAGATCTTGGTCGGCGCGCGCCGTGATCCCGACCTCGGTCCGGTGATCGTGGTGGGCGCCGGTGGCACCGAAACCGAAGTGCTCCAAGACATCTGTCTCGAATCGGCCCCCGTCGGACCTGGCGATGCCCTCGCGATGCTCGAACGCCTCCGCTGCATGCCGCTTCTCCGCGGGTGGCGGGGACGCCCCGCGGTGTCCGTCGACGGCGTGGTCGACGTGATCACGCGGGTGTCCCGGTTGATCGCGGAACGGTCCGACATCGCCGAGATCGAATTGAATCCGGTCCGCGTCGCCCCGGACGGAGCGCTCACCGTCGACGCGCTCGTCGTGGCCGCCGAACCGGCCCCAGCCCCGTGAACCCGCATCCCGAGACAGCACAGGAGAACATGCGATGACCGAGACCCACTCCCCCGGCCTCGTCCCGAACACCGCCGACGAATTCCAGGACCGCGTCGCCGTCGTCACGGGTGGCGGCTCCGGAATCGGACGCGCCGTCGCGATGCGGTGGGCGGCCGCAGGCGGCACCGTCGTCGTCTTCGGCCGCAGGCAGAACGCGCTCGAGGACACCGTCCGGGCGGCCGAGCAGGTCGGCGGGAAAGCCCGGGCCGTGGTGTGCGACGTGCGGGATTCCGACGCCGTGGACGCCGCAATCGACGGAGTGGTCGATCGCTACGGCCGCCTCGACGCGCTCGTCAACAACGCCGCAGGCAACTTCGTGGTTCCCAGCGAGGACCTCTCGCCGGGCGGGTGGAAGGCCGTCGTGGACATCGTCCTGAACGGCACGTTCTACTGCACCCGCGCGGCGGGCCGCCACATGCTGGCGACCGGTCGCGGCACCATCCTCAACACCATCGCCAGCTACGCGTGGCACGGTCATCCCGGCACCGTCCACAGTGCGGCAGCCAAGGCGGGTGTCGTCGCGATGACGCGCACGCTGGCCGTGGAATGGGGCGGACGCGGCGTCCGGATCAACTGCATCGCACCGGGACCGACCGAAACCGAGGGAGCCGGGGCGGCCCTGTGGCCCACCGAGCAGGATCGCGCCCGAGTGCTGTCGAGTGTCCCGGCTGCACGCTTCACGATGCCGGAGGAAGTCGCCGAATCCGCGGCCTTCCTGCTCAGCGACCGCTCCGGCTACGTCACCGGCGAGGTCCTCGTCACCGACGGCGGCCAATGGCTCGGCAAGTCCGTGTACACGGACTCGCGAGCGGCGGCCCGATGACCACCACGATTCACACCACGTGGGACCGCAACTCGATCCTCGTCGGCGGGGACTGGATTCCCGTCACCGACTGCACGCAGGTGCACGACCCGGCCACCGAGTCCGTGATCGGCCGGTCGGCGTCGGCCGGTGCCGACCACGTCGACGCGGCCGTCTCGGCGGCACGTTCCGCCGGAACAGCGTGGGGTGCACGCGCTCCCGGGGATCGCGCCGACATCCTCGACGACCTGTGCACCCACCTGCGTGCGCGGAGGCAGCTCCTCGTCGACACCACCGTCGCGGAAGTGGGAGCCCCGGTGACCGTGGCCGAGGAAGCGCACATCGACCTCGGGATCGAGATCCTCGCGTCGTATGCCCGGCTCGCCAGGGACCTTCCCTTCCGGGAACGGCTGGGCCGGACGCTGCTGTTGCGCCGCCCCGCGGGTGTCGTCGCGTGCATCACGCCGTGGAACTACCCCTTCTACCAGCTCGCGGCCAAGGTGGGAGCGGCTCTCGCGGCGGGATGCACCACCGTCGTCAAGCCGGCCGAACTCACCCCACTGTCCACCTACCTGTTCGCCGACGCCGCACTCGATGCCGGCGTTCCGCCCGGGGTTCTGAACCTGGTTCCGGGCAGCGGTCGAACGGTGGGGGCCGCGCTGGCCGCGCATCCCGGGGTCGATGTGGTGTCCTTCACCGGCTCCACCGCCGTCGGCAGGGACGTCGCGCACGCCGCCGCCGAATCCCTGAAACGCGCGTGCCTCGAACTCGGCGGCAAGTCGGCCTCCGTGGTGCTCGGCGATGCCCCACTGCCGGCGGTGGTCACCGCGACCGTCGACGCCGCCATGCTCAACTCGGGTCAGACGTGCAGCGCGTGGACTCGTCTGCTCGTGCCGCGCACACGGTACGAGGAGGCGGTCGAACTCGCCGCCGTTCACGCCGGCACGTTGCGGGTGGGTGATCCCCGGGATCGCGCGACGCAACTCGGCCCGGTGATCTCGGCTGCGCAGCGACGATCGATCGCGGAGGCGGTCGACGCGGCGGTCGCCGGCGGGGCCCGTCTGGCAGCGGGAGGTTCCGGTGTGCCCGCAGGCCTCGAAACGGGCCACTACCTGCGGCCGACCGTGCTCGCCGACGTCGGACCGCACGACCCGATCGTGCGCAACGAGATCTTCGGGCCGGTGCTGGTCGTCCTCCCGCACGACGGCGACGAGGACGCGATCCGGCTCGCCAACGACAGCGACTACGGGCTCGGCGGCGCCGTGTGGTCGGCCGACCCGGAACGGGCCCTGAGCGTCGCGGCCCGGATGGACACCGGTCAGGTCGACATCAACGGCGCCCCGTTCAACCCCGAGGCCCCGTTCGGCGGCTGGAAGTCCTCCGGCCTGGGCCGGGAGCTCGGCCGGTTCGGCGTCGAGGAGTTCACCGAGCTGACGGCGGTGCAGCGCTGACCCGACGCACCCCACACCCCAGTCCCACACAGACACAACCGTATTCGAAGCGAAGGAACCGCGATATGACCACCACCAACATCCCCGCCTGGCCCCTGACCGACGAGCAGAAGCAGATCATCGAGCTGTGCCGGGACTTCGCGCAGAAGGAGATCCGGCCCCGCGGCCGGGAGGTCGACGAGGCGGATGTCGTGACGCCCGTCGACATCTTCGCCAAGGCCGCCGCGGTGGGCATCACCGACTTCATGATCCCCGAGGAGTTCGGCGGAGGCGGAATGGGCGACGTCTTCACCCAGTGCCTGGTGCAGGAGGAACTGTGCTGGGGTGACCCCGGCATCGGAAACCTCGTGTGCTCCAACGGCTTCTTCTCCGATCCGATCATGGTGCTCGGCACAGAGGAGCAGAAGAAGCAGTGGCTCGGCCCCCTCACCGGTCCGAACGCTCCGATGACCTCGCTGGCCACCACCGAACCGGGATCCGGCTCGGATGCGGCGTCGATCGTCACCACGGCCGAGCGTGTCGACGGCGGCTACCGGCTGGGCGGGCAGAAGGCGTGGATCTCCAACGCCGGCGCCGCCCAGTTCTACGTCGTGTTCGCCAAGACCGACCGCACGCAGCGGTCCGGTGGCGTCTCCGCGTTCCTCCTCGAGAAGGGCGCCGAGGGAATGACCTTCGGTGAGCCGATGAAGAAGATGGGACAGCGCGCGATCGTGTGCCGGGAGATCTTCTTCGACAACGTGTTCGTCCCCGAGGAGAATCGTCTCGGCGAGGAAGGACAGGGTTTCTACGGTCTGATGGGCACATTCGACATCTCCCGGGTCGTGCTCGGGGCGGCCGCCGTCGGCGCCGCCCGGGCCGCCTACGAGTACGCCCTCGACTACGCCAAGACACGGAAGCAGTTCGGGGTGCCGATCATCGAGCATCAGGCCGTCGCGTTCCGGCTGGCAGACATGGCGACGCGGATCGAATCCGCCCGGCTGCTCGTCCATCACGCCGCCCGCATCATCGACAGCGGCGGCAACGCCCGGGGCATCGCCGCCATGGCGAAACTGACCGCGTCCGAAACCGCCATGTTCGTCACGCACGCCGCGGTACAGACGCTCGGCGGTTGGGGCTATTCCCGCGAGTACCCCGTCGAGCAGTGGATGCGCGACGTGAAACTGGAGGAGATCGAGGAAGGCACGTCCGACATCATGAAGCTCGTCATTTCCCGGAACCTGGACTGAGCCGCGCGGGTGCGGGACGCGGAGACGCCTTCGCCCCGCACCCGCCCGGGTACCCGCGCACCATCCGCACACGAACACTGCACAGCCCATGGGAGGGCATCGATGACAAGCCAGAACGGCGGCCAGGCACTCGTCGCGGCTCTCGCCGCACACGGAGTCGACACGGTCTTCGGAATTCCGGGCACCCACAACCTCGCCGTCTACGCCGCCTTGGCCGACTCGCCGATCCGCTCCGTCCTGACCCGGCACGAGCAGGGAGCCGGCTACGCCGCCGACGGATATGCCCGCGTGACGGGCAAACCCGGCGTGTGCCTGACCACCACCGGCCCCGCCATCCTCAATGCCGCTGCCGCAGCGGCGCAGGCGTGGTCGGATTCGGTCCCGGTTCTCTTCATCTCACCGGCCCTGCCACTCACCCACCCGGGGAGGGGAAACGGCTACCTCCACGAGGTGAAGAATCAGCAGGCCGCGCTCGAGGCGATCGTGTCCTACAGCCACCGGGTCACCAGTGTCGCCGAGATCCCCCGCGCGATCACCTACGCCTTCGCCGCCATGAGCTCCGGCAGACCGCGACCGGTGCACATCGAGATCCCCGTCGACATCCTCGACGCGGAAGCCGACGTCCGGATCGTGGCACCGGTCCAGTCCGCTCCGCTCGCCGCTCCCCAGCACGCGGTGACCGACGCGGCACAGCGTCTCGCCGCCGCACAGTCTCCCGTGCTGGTCGTGGGCGGCGGGGCCCGCTCGGCGGCGCCGCAGGTCCGCGCGCTTGCCGAACGTCTGTCCGCTCCCGTGGTCACGACGACCAACGGGAAGGGAGTCTTCGACGAGGACCACCCACTGTCGGTGGGAGCCGGCGTTCACCATCCGACGGTCCGCGCCGTGCTCGAGGCCGCCGACTGCGTTCTCGCGATCGGGACGGAGTTCGCACCCTCCGATTTCTGGTACGGCCCGGTCGAACTGGACCACAAGCTGATTCGCATCGACGTCGACCCGACGTCGATGACCACGAACGCCGATCCCGCCATCCGCCTGCTGGGCGATGCCGGGACCACGGTGTCGCAACTGCTCGACGTCACGAAGATGCGGGAGGATCCCGGCGCCTGCGAGCGGGCCGCGTCGCTCCGACGGGGACTGCGTGCCGATGCCGCCGCCGAGGGCGCTCCGTGGCTGGACATGATGACCGCCATCGCACCGGTCGTCGACGAATCCACGGTGATCGCCGGGGACAGCACGATGGCCTGCTATTACGGTGCGCTGTCGAACCTCACCGTGCACCGCCCCGGCGGATTCCTGTACCCGACGGGACAGGGGACGCTGGGATACGGTCTGCCCGCGGCGATCGGCGCGTCCGTCGCCGACCCGGACGCGCGTGTCCTGGCGATCCTCGGTGACGGCGGGGTGATGTTCACCCTTCCCGAGCTCGCGACCGCGGCGCAGCTTCGATTGCCACTGCCCATCGTCGTCGTCGACAACGGCGGTTACGGCGAGATCCGCAACGAGATGGCGGACCGCGGCGACACCGTCCACTCGGTAGCCCTCGGCGGCATCGACTTCCCCGCCGTGGCGCGGGCGATGGGATGTCACGGACGAGCCATCGAGTCCCCCGCGGCGCTGACGGACGCGATCACGGCGGCGTTCGACGCGGATCGCCCGACCCTCCTGCACATCCGTGAGAACAGCAGGGCAACGCAGCAGGGGTGACGGCTACGCTGGTTCGGCCGAACTCTCGACTACGGTCTCTGTAGACGAGACGTCACATCCTAGGAGTTGAGAGCGCGATGCCACGCCCCAGCGTTGAAGCGGAACGTCGAGAACAGATCCTTCAAGCGACGTGTGAAGCCATCGCCGAGCTCGGCTTCCGCGCCGTCCGGATCGCCGACGTCGCGACACGGGCCGGGGTGAGCAACGGGACGATCCACTACTACTTCGATTCCAAGGATGCGCTGCTGCATGCGGCGTTCCAGTTCAACTTCGAGCACTCGCTGGAACGACGGCGATGGATCATGGAGAAGAGCGACGTCCCGCTCGTGCGGCTCCACCGGCTCGTGGAGTCGTACCTGCCCGCCGGGCCGGAGACGATCACGGCCTGGCGGGTGTGGGTGGAGCTGTGGGCGTCCGCGCTCGGCAACGTCGAACTCCAGGAGCTCAACGACACCGTGTACGGAGAGTGGCGCGGGGTGGTCCGGGAGACCGTCGAGGCCGGTGTCGAGCAGGGCGCTCTGCGGGTGAAGGATCCCGGGGCCGCCACCGACATGCTCCTCGGCCTTCTCGACGGCCTCGCGATCCAGGTGCTCACCGGTTCCACCCTGATGACTCCGACGCGGATGCGGGCGGTGTGCGACGACTTCATCGACGCCATCACCGTCGACAAGCACCGGGTCGCGTCGACCGCCCGCAAACGCACCGCCAAGTAACCGTCAGAGCGCCGATGCGACGGTGAGCCCTTCCAGCACTGCTTCTTCCACGGTGCGCGGCGACAGGCAGTCACCGACGGCATGGATCCGCTCCCGCGGGAACCCGTCGACCTCCAGCAGATCGGTGACCGACGCATGTCCCTGGGCGAGAACGACTGCGCTGACATCGTCGACCAGCACGGGCCGTTCGGTGAGCGTGTGCTGCAGATAGGCCGTGTCGTCGTCCGCGCCGCGCAAGCGGACGTTGGGAAGGATCTCGACCTTCGCCTCCACCGCCGCGGCCACCATCGCGTTCCGCACGTACTGCTGGAGGTGTTCGCCCGCAGCGTATCCGGTGACCGCGAGCGTGACGCGGTGGCCGAGCCGGGCGAGGTGGTTCGCGACACCCAGCCCGATCCAGTCGCCGCGCCAATCGGCGACGAGGACCCTGCCGGCGGGGAGTGTGTGCCCGCGGATCACGTCCCACGCCTCCACCAGATGAGGCTCGTCGAGCGTCTCGATCCCGGGGCGGAACGGCCTCGCACCGGTCGCGACGATCAGCTCGTCGGGTTGCTCCGACCTGACCAGTCCGGGATCAACCGTCGTCCCGGTCACGAACCGCACACCCGCCCGGCGTGCCTCCCCCTCCAGGTTGGTGACGGCGCCACCGAACTCGCTCCTGCCCGGCAGCAGTTCGGCCAGCAGCACCTGGCCTCCCACCCGGGGCGCCGCCTCGTACAGGGTCACCCGGTGCCCACGCTCCGCGGCCACCGCGGCCGCTTTCAGCCCACCCGGTCCGCCGCCGATCACCATGACGCTCTTCGGCCGGCGTGTGATCTGCAGAGTTCCGAAACGCACTTCGCGGCCGGTCTCCGGATGCTGGATGCACGAGATCGCACACCCTCGCTGGAAATGCCCCATGCACGCCTGATTGCAGCCGATGCACGCGCGAATCGAATCGACCTCGCTGCGTTCGGCTTTCGCGGGCATCGCGGGGTCGCAGATGAGGGCGCGGGTCATCGCGCACGCGTCGGCCTGCCCCTGCGCGATCACCGTGTCTCCCTCGTGCGGTTGATTGATCCTTCCCGCCACGATCACCGGAACCCGGACCACCGATTTGACGGCCGCGGCCAGCGGAGCGGTGTAGGCGGCGGACTCGGTCATCGGGGCGGCGATGTGCACCGCGCCCGACAGACTCGACGAACTCCCGGCGCACACACTGACGTAATCGAGCAGTCCGTCCGCGTCCAGCGACGCGCACACCGCCTGCGATTCGTCCGGCCGCAGTCCGTCGTTGCCCATCTCGTCGCCGGAAATCCTCATCCCGACCACGAAGTCGCGGCCGACCGCCGCACGGACGGCCGCGAGTGCGGCGCGGAGGAATCGCTGGCGATTCTCCGCCGACCCGCCGTACTCGTCCGTGCGGAGGTTGGTGCGGGGGTTGAGGAACTGTGCCGGTAGATAGCCGTGGCTCGCGACGATCTCGACGCCGTCGAGTCCGGCGCGCTGCAGTCTCCGTGCAGCGTCGCCGTACCCCCGCACGACCGCGTCGATCTCGCCCGCCGTCATCGCTCTCGGCATCACGTGGAAGCGTTCGCTCGGCACGGCGGACGGTGCCAGCGCGACGGGAGTGGACCCGTCCTGCGACTCCAGGATCTCCCGGCCGGGATGGAAGATCTGCCCGACGACGACACACTCGTGGCGGTGACAGACGTCGGCGATGCGGCGGTACCCAGGGATGCAGTCGTCGTCCGTCGCCATCAGCACGTGGGATGTGTAGCGGGCGGTCTCGTGAACGCCTGCGACCTGGACCACGATCATGCCGACACCACCGGCGGCGCGGGCTTCGTGGTAGGCGACCAGTTCGTCGGTCACCTTCCCCTGTTGCACGAGAACGGTGTCGTGCCCGGAAGACACGATGCGGTTCGCGAGCGTCACGTTCCCGATGCGGAGCGGGGAGAACAGGTGGGGAAAGAGCTGTGACGTCATATCTTTCACCTTTCGGCGCCGACGGCGACGCGGGGCCGGCGGTCGTAGCCGCCGAGTCCGAGCGGCTGCACGAACGCCTTGGTCAACACGGCGTGGAGCGTGCCGGCGACGAGGAACGCCGGAATCGAGGCGGTGGTGTACGGAAAGAGCGAGGACGGAATGTAGGTGACCGGATTGAGCAGCAGAGCGTACGTCGCCGCGCCCGCAGCCACAGAGGCGAACGCGAAGGCGTTCACACCACCCCAGTACCCGTAGCAGGAGCGCGCACTGGGCAGGTACAGGTCGCGAATCCGCAGGACACCCCGGCGCAGCAGGAAGAAGTCGACTATCTGCACGGCGCACAGCGGCGCCACGAGGATCGCACCCCAGGACAGGAATCGACCGTAGTTGTCGTAGACGGCCGAGGGGAAGAAGACGAGGATCGCAGCGGGTCCGAGGATGAATGCCACCAGCACCGGCCAGGGCGTGCCGCGGAGCAGCTTCCCGCCACCGCCTTTGAGCGCCACCATGGAGGCGTACCCCTGGGAGAGGATGGCGGTGACGTTGGCGAAACCGATGACGATCAGGGCCAGGACGCCCAGCACGACTCCGGCGAGCGGGATCATCCACTCCGTCGGATCTTCGAGGTTCAGCGCCAGCGCCGCGAAGACACCGACGACCGCCGCAGCCACGGACGCGGCGAAGAGTCCGAGCCAGTTCGGCCAGAACGCCGCACGCGGACCCCGGGTGAGCCGCGCCAGATTTCCGACGTTCGGCCACCACGCGAACCCGCCGGCGATGTTCAGTTCGATCGCGACCATGAAACTGGTGTGCGGGTCGCTCTCCGGGTCGAGCGGCGGGAGACTGGCCAGTTCGGACCAGGATCGCTTGGTGAACACCATGACCAGGATCCCGACGATGATGAGCACGAGGACGGGTGCGATCACCCGGCACACCGACTCGACCGAGACCGGCCCCCGGGCGAGGACGAGCCAGGACAGGACCACCGCCACCAGCCCCAACAGGCTCACTGCCGCACCGGTCTGGGAGATCTCGACCCCGAAGACGTTGTCGATGACGTTCACCAGGCCGTGCCCGAACATGATGGCCAGTACTGCCGACCACGCCGCCGCGAAGAGCGTGGACATCACGACCATCACGATTCGGGCGCCGTTGCTGCCGAATACGCTGCGCAGGCCGACGAACTGCTCGATGCCGTACTTCGCCGACGGCAGGCACGGCGCGAGCGAGACGAGGAAGACGCTGATCGCGTAGCCGATGACGATGCTCGCGATCGCCTGTACCGCGCCGACGTAGTACGCGACGGCGGCGCCCTGCAGAAACGCCCAGGTCGCCACGGCCAAGCCGATGTTGACCGCCGAGTAGTCCCAGAAGCCCCAGATCCGCTCCGCCGGCAACAACGGCAGTTCGTTCATCGTGGCGTCCGTGCCGTCGTCGCCGGTCCCGCCTGTACTTCCCAGTTCCGTGGTGCGGTCCTGCCGCTGCCCGTCCAGCATCAGTACGCCCACCAGAGCATGACGGTGATCGTGGCGACGATCGCGGCGATCGCCGCCGCGACGTCCCGCCACGGAAGGTCGGGCAGGATCATCCCGCCTCCGCCGGGGGATTCCAGGAGGAGCAGTCGCCTCTCGAGTTCCTGTTCGAATGCGTCGTCCACGCGATCCCCATTTCTGATTGGCGGGCCAGTTATCAACAGTCTGTGGCACGGGTCACAGCGTGTCAACCCTCGAATCCTCCCGCAGGAAACCAGAATTGAGTATTGACTGGCGAGCCAATCAAGAACAGGATGCTGGTCATGACGAACACGAAGGATCACCCGACTGCCCTACCGGCCCACGTTCGGACCGTCGTGGTCGGCGCGGGGTACGCAGGCCTGTCCGCCGCACTCTCGCTGCACGACGACGGCATCGACACCGTGATTCTCGAGGGTTCCGGCCGAGTCGGCGGGAGGGTGTGCTCCGAACGGCGAAGGGACGGTGTCGTCGTCGACCACGGCGGGCAATGGGTCGGCCCCACCCAGAAACACCTGCTCGCCCTCGCCGAACGCTTCGACCGCCCGACCTTCCCCACGTACAACACGGGCGAGCACATCGAGCTGTGGCCCGACGGTGCACAGCGGCGCTATACCGGCGCCGGTCCCGACGACGGCCCCGGCATGGACGAATACCTGGCTGCCGCCGACCGCATCGACGAACTCGCGAGGACCATCGACCTCGACGACCCCACGGCCACTCCGGACATCGAGAAGTGGGACAGCGAGACCGTCCACTCCTACGTCGAGCGGACCGTCGCGAACGAAGACGCCCGTCGGCGACTCGCGCTCGCCGTCGAGGGGGTGTGGTCGATCGAGCCGCGCGATCTGTCGCTGTTCCATCTGCTGTTCTACGTCGCATCGGCCGGCGGATTCGACCAGCTGATGGAAACCGAGGGCTGCGCGCAGGAGCGCCGATTCCGGGACGGAGCACAGTCGACGGCGCTGGCTGTCGCAGAGTATCTCGGCGACCGGGTCCACGTGAATACGGCGGTGCGTCACGTCGAGCACACCACCGACGGCGTGCGGATCGAGACCACCCGGGGAACGATTCTCGCCGACACCGTCGTCATTGCACTGCCACCGTCGGCCACCCAGCGAGTCACGTTCACTCCCCCGCTGCCGGTCTCGCGCACCCGATGGGTCGAACGCAGCCCGATGGGCGACGTAGCCAAGGTGCACGCCGTCTTCGACACCCCGTTCTGGCGTGCCGACGGACTGTCCGGCCAGGCCACGATCTACGGCGACCGCGCCGTCGGAGTCGTGTTCGACAACTCCCCCGAAGATGCCGGACACGGTGTGCTCGTGTGCTTTGTCTACGGCGACCGCCAGCGGTCCTGGTCGGCGCTCTCCGACGACGACCGCCGGACCGCGATCATCGACACTCTCGTCGAACTCTTCGGCGACCGCGCCGCGTCACCGGTCGACTACACCGAGAAGATCTGGCCGCAGGACCAGTGGGCGCGAGGCGGATATGCGGCGAGTCCCACCCCCGGAACGTGGTTCGCTCACGGGCACGACGGCTGGCGCGCTCCCGCGGACCGCATCCACTGGGCGGGCTCGGAGACCGCGAGCATCTGGAACGGCTACATCGACGGCGCAATCTCCTCCGGGGCGCGTGCTGCCGAGGAGATCCGGAAGCAACTGTCCCACTGAACCAACGGGACGCTCGTTCGATCTGACGCAACGAGCGTCCCGTTCGTGCGGAGGGCGGAGTAGCGGCGGGGAGCCGCGAGGACACTCAGGGGACGAAGAAGTACCCCAGGCCCGGAACGATCGTCGCCGAGGATTCGCCGAGGACGGTCGCCGTCACGTGCCCCGACCCTGTGGGCACGTCGACGACCGGTTCTCGGCCGGGCACTCCGAAACTGCCCGACGGAACGGTCACCGTTCCGGTCGCCCCCGTGCTGAGATTGAGCCACCGCACCGTGGTGGCGGAGGTGTACGTCGTGCAGTTCGCTCCCGGGGTGAACGCCGGGCACATGCTCGTCGCCGACAGCCGCGCGATCCCCGGTCCCGGACTCGCGCCGGTGGAGGCGGCGAGCGACACCGTCGCGAAGGGAAACGGGTCACCGATGACCCCGGTGAACGGGATCTGGAACGCCGTCGTGGTCACCGACACCGGATCCGGTACGGCGGCGGCGATGCCGGCGGACGCGGTGGTCAGCGCCACCGCTGCGGCGCAGGTGCCGACGATCGTGCCGAGACGTCTGTTCCTCGTTGCCATGGTCAACCCTTCGTCACGTCGTGGAATCATGTTCCGGCTCTTCGACTGTATCGATCGACCACGTCGCACGTGCGCACTCCGGGATACCGGCGCGGCGAACCCTATGATGTAGCGAACCGCGACCGACCAGCTAAGGAGCCGCGTATGTGCTCGCCCCGCATCATGACTCACGTCTACGGAACCATCGAGAAACGCGGCGCCCCGATGAGTCGACGGTCGTTGTTCGGAGCGGTGGGCGCGGCAGCACTGGCGGCAGCGGTCGCACCGGCGACGGCATCAGCTGCCCCGACATCGGAAGCGGCGATCGTCGATCTCACCCATGTGCTCACTCCCAGCTTTCCCGTGTGGCCTGGCGCCCAGCAGTTCGCGATGCGGACGCTGGCGCGGATCGGTGACGCTCCGATTCTGCTCGGCTCCGTCGCAATCGGCGCTCCCAGTGTGTTCTACAAGAACGAACTCCGCTACGACGAGCACACCGGCACTCACGTCGACGCGCCGGCGCATGCGAGCGTGAACGGCCTCACCGTCGAGCAGATTCCGCCCCGAGACCTGGTGGTGCCCCTCGCCGTCGTGGATATCTCGGTGCGGGCCCGAGCCGACAACGACACGCTGCTCACCCGGCAGGACCTCCTCGACTGGGAGTCCGATCACGGCCCGCTCCCCGACCGCTGCATGGTGGCGATGAACTCGGGATGGGACGGCCGCGCCGCTCAGCCCGCGATGTTCACCAACCAGGACAACACGGGTGTGCAGCACACACCCGGATTCGACCCGGACGCCGTCGAGTTCCTCGTCCGGGAACGCGACATCGTCGCGTTGGGATCGGACACCCTCAGTGTCGACGCGGGCCGTAGCACCACATACGGAGCACATCTCGCGGCGCTCGGCGCCGGGAAGTACGCGGTGGAAGCTCTCGCGAATCTGTCGCAGGTTCCGCCGTCCGGCGCAACCGTCATGGTCGGCGCCCCCACCCACGCAGGAGGATCCGGCGGCCCCTGCCGGACCCTCGCGTGGTTCTGACGTGTGAGGGTCAGCCCTGCGGGGTGACCCGGAGAACCTGGTCGGTGGAACCGTTGTCCGTGGTGACGAGCAGCGAACCGTCGGCGGTCGGGGTGACCGACCGGAGGCGACCGTACTGGTTCTGCAGGCCGAACGTCTGCGCCGTCACCGACTGCCCGTCCGCGGCGAGACGCAGGAAGATCAGTTGTTTCGTCTTGAGGCCGCCCATGACGAGTGCGCCGTCCCACGGTCCCCAGCCGGGGCCGGTCACGAAGGCGGCACTTCCGGTTGCGAGGGTCGTGCTGCCCGAACTCCACGCCGCGGCAACGGCTCCCGGGACGCGCGACGGATCCGTCATCGGCACGGATTCGTCGTAGATGCCGGGGATCCGATCGGGCTTGTAGCCGTAGTTCCCTCCCGCGACCAGGAGGTTCACCTCGTCGTCGCGGGTCGTTCCCTGATCCACGGCGTAGATGCGGCCCGTTCCGGGCTGTTGCGCGAGACCCTGCGCGTTCCGGTGCCCCAGGGTGTAGACGGGGCTCGCCGGGTCCGGATTTCCGGCGGCGGGGGTGCCGTCGGTGTTGATGTGGAGAGTCTTGCCGCCCAGCGAGTTCGGATCCTGCGACACGGTCGGCTGCGCCGTGTCGCCGGTGCCGACGAACAGGGTGCCGTCGGCGGCCGTCAGTATCCGGCAACCGCCGTGACGTCCCTCGTTGACAGGGATTCCGGTCAGGATTGCGGCACCGCGGGTCAGGGTCGTCCAGCCGGCGTCGACGGTCCACGACTGGATCCGGATGTCGGTGACGCCACCGCCCTGGAATCCCTGGCACGTGTACAGGGTGCGCGTGTGCGTGAAATTGCTCGCGAGTGCAATACCCATCAACCCGGTCTCGGACTGCGCGTACAGGTCCGAGAGATCGGCGGTGACCGGGCCGGTGCTTCCGTCCGCACGCCGGACGAAGAACCCGCCCGAGCGCTGACCGGTGAGGACCGCGCCGTCCGGGGCCTGCACCGCGTCCCACGGATGGTCGAGCCCGTCGAGAACCGGAGTGACCGTCAGCGCCGGAAGCGTGTCCTCCGTGGGAATTCCCGGGCCGTCGCTACCCGAACCGAGGCTTCCCGTGTCGAATGGGAAGGGCAGCGGCTGAGCGGAGGACTGTGCGGCGGGGAGGCCGATCACGGACGCGGTGGCGAGAGCGAGGACAGCGAGCTTCGAAGGACGCACAAGTTCTCCTCGGGTCGATTGCGCACTACGCGGTCACTATAAGCGCGATCGTGCCCGAAGTTGATCTTGTCGGTCAGTTCCGCGCGGCGCACACCAGCGCGAAGCGGTCGTCGGGATCGGTCCAGGTGCGGTCGACGTCGAATCCCGCCTCCGCCAACTCCCGTCGGATCCCGTCGAGGGTGAACTTGGCCGAGATCTCCGTCCGCAGCTGCTCACCCGCGGTGAACTCCACGTCCAGATCCAGCTCCTCCACGCGGATCGACATCGCACGCTCGGCCTCGAGCCGCATCTCGATCCATTCGTTGTCGGCGTCCCACAGCGCGACGTGCCGGAACTCGTCCACCGGGAAGTCGGCGTCGAGCTGCGTGTTGAGTACCTGCAGGACGTTGCGGTTGAACTGGGCGGTCACCCCGGCGGCGTCGTCGTATGCGGGGACGAGGACGGCGGGATCGATCACCAGTCCGACACCGAGGAGGAGGTGCTCCCCCGGTTCGAGGACGTCGGCGATTCCGGAGAGGAACTCCGCACGCTCGGCCGGAACCATGTTTCCGAGGGTGCCACCGAGGAACGCGATCGTGCGGCGCCCACCGCGTGGAAGGTGGTGCAGCGACTCGGTGAAGTCGCTGACGACACCGCGCACGGTCAGATTCGGGAACTCCACGCCGATCTGCTCCGCCGCACCCTCGAGCGCGGACACCGACACGTCCTGCGGCACGTACGTATGGAGACTTCCGTGCCGCGTACCGGCGCCCAGCAGGAGCCGTGTCTTCTCCGAAGACCCGGATCCGAGTTCCACGAGAATCTCCGGCGCCGCGACCTCGGCGATCTCCCCCGAATATCGTCTGAGCAGTTCCCGTTCCGTACGCGTCGGGAAGTATTCGGGCAACGCGGTGATCTGCTCGAACAGCTCGCTCCCGCGGGCGTCGTAGAAGTATTTGGGAGGCAGCCATTTCGGGTTCGACGTGAGCCCTACGGTGGCGTCCTTGCGCAGAGCGGCCTTGAGCTGCTCGGGCTGCAGGTACACCTCGAGGGTCGGTGTGGTGGTCATCGTGCTCCCATCTCGAGCGGGGTGACGAGCAGGTGTCCGGGGCGTGCGCTGACGAAGTGACGGTCCGGAATCGATTGCCATGCGGGGTTGTCGTCGTAGGGTTCGGACATCACGATGGCCCGCTCGTCGTCGACGAGCGCCGACAGCGAGTGATGCCAGGTGGTGGCCCACAGTTCGCTGCCGTTGCCGAGCAGCAGATTCAATCGCGAGTTCGGGGCAGCGGCGACGACGTCCTGTACGAGCGCGCTCATCGCCTTTTCGGGGTCCTGCTCGCCGAGCGCCCGGCGCAGGAGCAGCCACAACGCGGCTGAGTCGGTCGGTGCCTCGAGTTGCAGCAGATCGCTCACGGGGAGTTCCGCGGCGAGCGCGCCGAGCGACTCCGGCCACCCGCGCACCACCCCGTTGTGACTGAAGGCCCAGGTCTCGTCGGAGAACGGTGCACAGGCCGTGTGCTGCACGGGCATCCCGACCGTCGCCGACCGTGCGGCGGCCACCACGGCGCGGGAGCGGATGTTCGGCAACGTCTCTCGCACGACGGGGTCGGACCAGAGCGGCTGGGAACTGCGGTAGCGGGAGAAACCGTCCGATCCCCACCAGCCCACACCGAATCCGTCGGCGTTGACGGTCCCGCCACCTCTCATGTCGCGTGGCGCGTAGGACTGGCGCAGGAGCGAGTTCTCGCCACGACTCAAGAGGTCGCCCACCGACTGCTCCGGTCCCAGATAGCCCAGGTGTCGGCACATCTCAGCGGTCGTCCCCCGGAAGGTCCCGAGCACAGCGGAATCCGGAGAAGATCTGCCTCCGGATCGGGTGGTCCCAGTTGCGGAACGTCCCACGGCACGCCACCGGATCGGTGCCGAACGAACCGCCGCGCAGCACGCGGTAGTCGCCGCCGTAGAACACCTCCGAGTACTCGCGGTACGGGAACGCCGAGAACCCGGGATAGGGCTCGAACGGCGACGACGTCCACTCCCACACGTCGCCGATCAGCTGATGGACGCCGAGCGGGGATGCCCCCGACGGATATGCCCCGACCACCGCGGGACCGAGGTGACGTTGCCCGAGGTTGGCGAGCGAGGAGTCGGGTTCGGCTTCACCCCAGGGGAATCGGCGCGACCGGCCGGTGAACGGATCCCACCGCGCGGCCTTCTCCCATTCGGCTTCTGTCGGAAGTCTCTTGCCGTCCCAGCGTGCGAACGCCTCGGCCTCGAAGAAGCAGACGTGCACGACCGGTTCCTGGAGATGGATCGGCTCGGTCACCCCGAACCTCCGTCGCCACCAGGTTCCGCAACCGTCGTTCTCCCAGAACTGGGGAGCATCCAATCCGGCGCCGAGGCGGTGCGCCCATCCCCGCTCACTCCACAACTCGGGCCGCGCGTAACCTCCGTCGTCCATGAACTCGAGGTAGCGGCCGTTGGTGACGGGGACGGCGTCGATCACGAACGCCGGAACGTGCACGCGGTGCGCGGACCTCTCGTTGTCGAGCGCCCACGGATCGTCCGACGTTCCCATCGTGAATTCGCCGGAGGGAATGACCACTTCGTCCTCGTCCATCGCCCCGCCGACACGCGGCGCGCTCTCCGCGGCCAGCACAGCTGGGCCGGTGCGCAGTTGATGGGTGGCGAGCATCGTTTCGGCATGCTGCTGCTCGTGCTGCGCGATCATGCCGAACGCGAATCCGTTCTCCTCGAGCGGCCGGCCCCGGAACGTGCTGCGGTCGAGCACGTCCCACGACTTGTCTCGAACGGTACGTACGTATTCCCTGGCCTCGTCCGGGTTCAGCAGCGGCAGGGACGGCCGGGAGTTCCTCGAATGTTTGAATGCGTCGTACAACTCGTCGATGTCGCGGCGGACCGGTTCCCGTCCTCCGACGTCCCGCACGAGCCACAACTCTTCCTGGTTGCCGATGTGCGCGAGATCCCACACGAGCGGGCTCATCAACGCGGAATGCTGTGCAACGAGGTCCTCCCCGTCCACACAGTCCGTCAACCCCGCGGTGCGCTCCCGCGCCCGTGTCAACACGGTCTCGATCTTCTCGCGGGTACCCATCAGCGTTCCTCGCTCGGTGCCTGGCCCCGGCAACATCGTTCGGCGGCGGCATCGAGCAGTCTGACGAATTCGGGGTCGGGCGAGTAGGCCGCCGCCAGCGACAGCAGAGCTGTTGCCGCAGCGCGCAGTTCGAGGTCGGCCAGGCCGAACTCGGCCGCGTCCCGCCAGCGTTCGGCGGTGGGCAGCGCCGCGTCGAGCGCCTCGGCCATGGCACCCGGACCCGACAGCAGCGCGTCGATCGCCGCGATGGGAACCCGCCACTGGTCACCCGGTTGCGCGTCGAGGTAGCGCACCTCGAGATGACCGGCCGCGCGCACGGGCGGAAACAGGGTGGTAAGGTGATAGTCGAGGTCGGCGGGCGTCGGGCGACCGATCACGTCGTCCAGTGCGCCCTCGACCCAGTCCGCGAAAGTTGCACCGTCGGGCGCTGTCCAGTCCGTTCCGTCGTTGCGGATGCACAGCAATGGCACGTCCAGTACCCACCCCGCATAGTCCGCGATGTGCGGGGTTCCGGTGGTGCGCGGCGAATCGAGTTCGAGCCACGTTCGCATCCGCTGCGACGCCCATTGCCCGTCGGGTACCCCGTAGAGCCGCGGCGAACACGCGAAGGCCGCGGTCAATGCGGGACCGATGGCATGGAGCAGATGCCACCGCTTCTCCACCGCAACCGGATCTGCCCCGGCGTCCACGCTGATCTGCGTTGCGGCGGTGTTGCACATCATCAGTTTCCCGAAGGGCCCGATGCCGGTGAAGCGGGATTCCATGGCGCAGTACCGCGGCGATTGGAGGAGACGTTGAGCGGGCCGGCGAGTGTCCGCGGCCTCGGACGACATGAGGATCGATCGGGAAGACAGCAGTTCCGCGAGAACCGCCTGATCGGCGGCGAGATAGTCGCACAATTCGCGTGCGGAGTAATAGGGGGCACTGGACAGTTCGATCTGTCCGCCGGGTTCGACCGTGACGGCGCTGCCACCGGGAAGGAGCTGAGCAGGAGAAGAGGGATCGATGGTTCTGGGAGTGTGCGGCCCGAGAGCTTCGGCGAGAGCGGCGAGGTCGGGGCGCACGTATTCCGGCAGTTGCGCGGTCAGCCACTCCAATTCCGCGCCGATCAGCTGCGGTGGCCCCAGTTTGAAGCAGACACCACCCAGGTACGCCTCCGCCGCCGGCCGCGACGTGAAACACGTTGCCTCGACGGACTGAACTGCAGTAGCCATTCGACCCTCCCCTTCGGGCGCCGCCTGAACGTCGTTATCGACATTAGAGCGCCTCGGCCGTCGATGCACGCCCCAACGGCATACTTTTCGGGGAACCTGCACGGGTACGTTCGAGTCCAGTCACCGCGAAAGGGAGGTATCGGACATGCTCGACCTCGAGCAGGCGCGACGGGACACCCCGGGCTGCCTCGACAAGGTGTTCCTCGACAGCGCGGGCTCCTCGCTTCCGCCGACCCCGGTCCTGGACGCCGTGTTCGCGCACCTGCGCAGGGAGGCCGACGTGGGTGGCTACGTCGCGGCCGCCGAACGGGCCGACGACCTCGCGGCCGTGAAGTCGTCCCTGGGCCGGCTGATCGGGGCGAGCGCCGACAGCATCGCCCTGGTGGACAGCGCCACCACCGCCTGGAACGACTTCTTCCACGCCGTTCCGCTCGGGGCCGGGGACCGTGTGCTGATCTCGGAGGTCGAGTACGCCAGCAACGCCATCGCCGTACTGCAGCGGGCGCGATCCGTGGGCGCGACGGTCGACGTGATCCCCAGCGACCCCGCAGGCCAGATCGACGTCGCCGCCCTCGAAACGCTGCTCGACGACCGGGTCCGTCTCGTGTCCCTCGTGCACGTGCCCACCAACGGCGGCCTGGTCAATCCCGTCCGTGAAGTGACGGAGCTGGCACACGCGCACGGCGCGCTGGTGCTGCTCGACGCGTGTCAGTCCGTGGGTCAGATCGCCCTCGACGTCAGCGAGCTGGGCGTCGACGCACTCTCGGCCACGGGCCGCAAATGGCTTCGTGCACCGCGGGGCACCGGCTTCCTGTACGTCCGGCCGGAACTGGCCGCGACCCTCGAGCCGGCCGCCCTCGACCTGCACAGCGCGGAGTGGACCGCCGCCGATGCGTACCGGCTCGCCACCGATGCCAGCCGGTTCGAATTCTGGGAATGCGACGTCGCCGCGCGCCTCGGGCTCGGGGTGGCGGCCGACTATCTCCTCGACCTCGGGGTGGACGACGTCGAGGCGGCCGTCGCGGCCGGGGCCGAGCACCTCCGGTCGGGGCTCGCGGCGATCCCCCGTGTCACCGTGCGCGACCTCGGCGCCCGCCGCTGCGGAATCGTCTCGTTCACCGTCGACGGGTTCGATCCCGGCGACGTCCGGAAACAGCTGGCTGCCCGCAACGTCACCGTCACGGCCAGCCTGCGCGGATCGACACTGCTGGACATGAGCGCCCGCGGGCTGGACGCCGTGGTGCGGGCATCGCCGCACTATTTCTGCTCCCCGGACGACCTCGACCGGTTCCTCGCGGAGGTGCGGACACTCGCGAACTAGCGCACTGAGCTGGAACTCACCCGGGAACCAGGACTTCGCGATGACGGACCAGGGAGGGCGATCGGGCGTACTTCCGCACCCCGGGCCGGGCGTCCGAGAACAAGCGGCTGCGCAATTTCCCCGACGTCCGGATCCGTCCGTGCACGTGGTCCGCCAAACCGACGGGCCCGCAGGCGCAGGCCACGGCGCGACTGCTGTCCGGTGAGGAGGCGCGGGCCGCGGGCGCCCTGATCGACGAGAAGTATCCCGTGGTGCAGCGGATCGGGGTGCATCTCGCGCACCGTCTGGCACGCACGTCGACGCTGCACTACGAGCTGTCCGGCGTGACGGACATGCCCCACAGCCGGGCCCTCGCCGACCTCCGGACGCGACGTCCCACTGACCGGGAGATCCACCGATTCGGGTTTTGTAACAGGTTACAGTTTGAGGGTAACCCACGTCACACCACACCTGTGACCGCCCGAGAGGACTTCCACCCATGGTCGACGCCACACCGATCCGCCCCCGGTCCGCAGCAACGGTCGCCGAGTGGGACTACGAGGCCGACGTCGTGGTCGCGGGGTACGGCATCGCCGGTGTGTCCGCCTCCATCGAGGCGGCGCGCGCCGGCGCCGACGTCCTGGTCCTCGAACGCACCAGCGGCTGGGGCGGTGCCGCCGCTCTCGCCGGCGGCTTCATCTACCTCGGCGGAGGGACGCCGCTGCAGAAGGCGTGCGGGTTCGACGACTCTCCCGAGAACATGAAGACGTTCATGATGGCGGCGCTCGGCCCGGGTGCCGACGAGGAGAAGATCACCGACTACTGCGAGGGCAGCGTCGAGCACTACAACTGGCTCGTCGACTGCGGTGTCCCGTTCAAGGAGAGCTTCTGGGGCGAACCCGGCTGGGAACCGCCGTTCGACGACGGACTCATGTACTCGGGCGGCGAGAACGCGGCGCCTTTCAACGACATCGCGACTCCCGCACCGCGCGGCCACGTTCCGCAGATGGACGGCAAGAGGACCGGCGAGAAGGGTGGCGGCTACATGCTGATGAAGCCGCTCGTCGAGACCGCCGAAAAGCTCGGGGTCCGAGCCGAATACGACATGCGCGTCCAGACTCTCGTCACGGACGACACCGGTCGCGTCGTCGGGATCGTCGCCAAGCAGTACGGCAAGGAGGTGGCAGTCCGGGCGCGCCGCGGCGTCGTCCTCGCCACCGGCAGCTTCGCCTACAACGACAAGATGATCGAGGCCCACGCGCCGCGACTGATCGGCCGCCCCGGAGCCGCCATCGAGGAGCACGACGGACGGTCGATCCTCATGGCGCAGGCCCTGGGCGCCGATCTCGCCCACATGGACGCCACCGAGGTCGCGTTCGTCTGCGACCCCCAGTTGATCGTCCGCGGCATCCTGGTCAACGGCCGGGGGCAGCGCTACGTTCCGGAGGACACGTACTCCGGACGGATCGGCCAGATGACCCTCTTCCACCAGGACAACCAGGCGTTCCTCATCATCGACGAGGCGTCCTACGAGGAGGGCGCGGCCGCCACCACGGCCACGCCGTTCCTGCGCGTCCAACCGAAGTGGGCGGCGGAGACCGTCGAGGAACTCGAATCGGACATGGGCCTGCCCGCCGGCGCTCTTCAGTCGACCGTCGAGGTCTACAACAAGCACGCCGCGGAAGGATCGGACCCGCTGCTGCACAAGAAGTCCGAGTGGGTAAAGCCGATCGGCACCCCCGTCGCGGCACTCGACCTGCGCGGGTTCACCCTCGGCTTCACGCTCGGCGGCCTGCGGACGACCGTGAACTCCGAGGTACTGCACGTCTCCGGCGAACCGATCCCCGGCCTCTTCGCGGCGGGACGGTGCACGTCCGGCGTGTGCGCGGGCGGCTACGCGAGCGGCACCTCCCTCGGCGACGGCAGCTTCTACGGCCGCCGCGCCGGGATCAGTGCGGCGGGGCAGGCCTGACCGGACTACCCGACGAGCCGGACCGTCACGCCGGCCGCGAACCGGTAGGGCTGGGTGCTCAGGACCGCGCCGAGACTCTTGCGCAGACGCGAGACCTCGGCGCGGACCGCCACCACGTGGTCGCGGTCGCCGAACAACGATTCGCTGAGTGAGGCGGCGTCGACGCCCGCCGGTCCCGCGACCGACAGCACCCGCAGGATCTGGGCGTGCCGGGGCGAGAGCGCCCGCGTCCAGTTGACGTCGCCCCGGACCGTCACGTGCGGCGCGTCACCGAGGTCGAGTTCCAGTTCGATGGCCGCCCCGCCGACGCGCCTGCGCACCAGCCAGCCGTCGCCGAGCGGTTCGGGCACGCACAGCCCGAGCCCCGGGACGAGCAGTGGCCGGTCCAGGCTCGGCGGCGCGACCCGCTCCGGGGCCGCGATGCCACTCGCCTCCGCGACCCACCCGTGCTTGTCGACGACCAGCGCCGGACCGCCCGCCGACGCCAGCAACGGTGCCGCCCGGCCGCGCAGCTTGTCCAGTTGCGCCGTGTGCTCACGCCACAGCGTCGCCTCGGCCAGACGCACCGCGGTGCGGACGAGCGCGACCGTGGTCGGGTGAATGGACATCGCCGACCCACTGATGTCGACCACGCCGAGAATCTCACCGGTGCGCGGATCGTGAACCGGCGACCCGGTGCACGACCAGCCGTGATGCGAGGGGGCATAGTGCTCGGCCGAGAAGAGTTGCACCGCAGCATCTTCGATCAGCGCCGTGCCGATCGCGTTGGTGCCGACCGCCTGCTCCGCCCAGCGCGCACCCTCCGTGAATCCCAGGGCATCAGCCGCTTTCCGGACCCCGCGGGAACCTTCCCGCCACAACAGGACACCGTCGGCGTCGGCGATGACCACGATGAAGTTCGCATCGTCCGCGACCTGCGTCAACGTGCTGCGCAGTTCCGGGAGCACGGTTCGCAGCGCCGTCCGGGTGCGCCGCGCCTCGATCTCGGAGAAGTCGGCGGGCTCCACGTCCGCGCAGAGGTCCGGGCTCACACCGCCGGCCTGCAGACGGGACCACGACCGCGCCACCACGCCCCGCGGAAGGGCGGGCGGCTGCTGCCCGGACAGCACGGCGTCGTGCACCCGGCTGAGCAGCCGCGCATGTCGCGGCAGATCCACACCGCTTGCCACTGCGGTCAGCCGGTCTGCGGTCGGACGTTCAGCGCTCACAAGGCCGAGGCTACCCCCGGCTTTGTGAGCCACACCACTGTCCGTCATCGGATCGGCTGCAACCCTTCCTCCTGAGCCTTGATCTGGAAGGCCAGATACTTCGAGTAGTGCCGGGACTGATGCAGGTTGCCGGCCATGAACCAGAAACCCGGATGACCGGACCGGCGCCACACCGTGCGCAGCTCGCCCTCGTCGTCGAGGCCCCACACGTCCTGGCAGCGGTCCGCGACCGCGTCGCCGAGGAACTTGCGGGCGCTCTCACGCATGTTCTTGTATCCCGTCGCGAGAACCACCACGTCCACCGGCATCTCGGTGCCGTCGGCGAACACCACCCCGTCCGGGGTGAAGTGATCGATCTCGGTTCCCTGCTTCACCGTCACCTCGCCGCTCGCGATCAGCTCGGATGCGCCGACGTCGATGTAGTAGCCGCCGCCGCGTCGCAGGTACTTCATGAACAGGCCGCTGCCGTCCTCGCCGAAATCGACCTTGAATCCGGCCTTCCGCAGACCGTCGAGCATCTCCGCGTCCTTCTCGGCGATGGCCTCCGTCGCCCCCGCGTGAATTCCCGCGAGCAACGGGTACGGCAGCGACGCGAAAATCAGGTCGGCGTCCTGCACCGCGGGCCCGCCCTCCTCGTACACGCCGCCGAACAGTCCGGGGATACCGTGCTTGCTGCTCATCACATACGTGGACGAGCGCTGCAGGATGGTCACATCCGCACCCTGCTCGTTGAGTTCCTGGGCGATGTCGTGGCCCGAGTTGCAGCAGCCGACGACGAGGGCCTTCTTGCCCTGCATCTCCCGGCCGCCGACGAACCAGCTCGAATGCTCGATGGTTCCCTCGAACGTGTCGGCGCCAGCGATCCGCGGAATGTTCGGCACCCCACTCATTCCCGTGGCGAGGACGACGTGCCGGGGGTGCAGCGTGCGGGTGGAGCCGTCGTCGCGGGCGACGGTCACGGTCCATTCGCCGGTGGCGTCGTCATAGCTGCCGCCGGTGAACTCGGTTCCCGTCCACACGTTGAGTTCCATTGCGTCGGCGTAGAACTCGAACCAGTTCGCGAGCTTGTCCTTGGGCGTGAACACCGGCCAGTGGTCGGGGAAGTTCAGGTACGGCAGGTGGTCGTACCAGACCGGGTCGTGCAGGACCAGCGAGTGGTAGCGCTTTCGCCAGCTGTCACCGATCCGGTCGTTTCGCTCCACCAGCAGGGTGTCGACTCCGAGCTGTCCCAGACGGGCGGCGAGGGCGAGACCACCCTGGCCGGCGCCGACGATCACGACCGCCGGCTGCTCGGTCTCGAACTCGCCCTTGGCGGTTCGCCGGTCGAGCCAGTTGATCTTGCCGCGGTGGGCGCCGTGATTCGTGCCCTGAACCCGCCGATGCCCCTTCTTCTCCTCGTGACCCTTGATCTCCTCCATCGCGCTGATCAACGTCCAGGCACGCCACTCGCCGTCGTCGTCGCGCCTCAGCCGAACGAAACCGCGGCTGCGGGCCAGGGTCGTCTCGAATGTGAAGAAGGCCTGTATCCAGTCACCCTCCGGATCGGCCACCGCCTCGGCGGGGTGCGCGGGTGAGAGGACGAGGTGGCGCGGCTCGTGCACCGGAACCGAATCCGCGAGGCGCGACTCGATGTCCGCGCGACCGTGCGTGGTGTGCAGATCCCAGGTGAACGACAGCAGGTCGCGCCACCAACCGTCGATCAGGAAGTGCCCTGCGGCCCCGCGCACGTCGCCTCGTTCGAGGGCGGCACCGAATCCGGCCAGCCAGCGCCGGGCGATGTCACCCGGCTGCGGGATGGCGGTGTCGACGGGTGCGTCGATTGTGGCGGTCATGATGTCCTCCGTCGTCGGGAATCGAGAAGTTCGATACCTCTGTGATACGGGTCACAAGGACGGGGCGGCAGGGTTGCATCGGATTGCACCGGCCTCACCTCGTCGTCGCGCAGCCCGCCCGACGACACCCGATTAGCAGGTCAGCAGGCCATCCGGTAGAGTTCCATAAGTTGTCTCGGCGAGGGTGAACCAGAAGTTCCAAATGGCTGGCTCACCGTGATCGACGCGGCGACGGCTCTGCTCGAGCGTTTCGCTCCTGGCCGTCGCGTGTTCGTCCCTCGTCGACTCGAACCGCCCGCCAGTTACCACCGTGAGTTGTAGGAGCCGTTTCACCATGTCTGACGAAAATCGCCTCGTAGCCGCCGTGCGCACCGAGTTCGGCAAGGGTGCCGCCCGCCGCGCGCGCCGCGACGGCCAGGTCCCCGCGGTCCTGTACGGCCACGGTGAGGACCCCCGCCACCTGAACGTCCCCTCCCGCGACTTCGCCGCGATCCTGCGCGCGCACGGCACGAACGCCATCCTGACCCTCGACATCGAGGGCAAGGAGCAGGTCGCGCTCACCAAGTCGGTCGTGGTTCACCCGATCCGCAACTACATCGAGCACGCCGACCTCCTCGTCATCAAGAAGGGCGAAAAGGTCACCGTCGACGTTCCCGTCGTCGTCACCGGTGAGGCCGCTGCCGGCACCCTGGTCGCGCAGGACGCCGCCACCATCTCCCTCGAAGCGGACGCGCTGCACATCCCCGAGCAGATCGAGGTCTCGGTCGAGGGCCTCGAGGTCGGCACCCAGATCCTGGCCAACCAGCTCGAGCTGCCCAAGGGTTCCACCCTGCAGGCCGACGAGGAACTGCTCATCGTCAACGTCGTCGCAGCCCCGACCGCTGCTGACCTCGAAGAGGAGACCGGCGAAGCCGCCGCCGAGACCGCCGAGGCTCCGGCCGAAGAGGGCGCCGAGAGCTGATCCTCTCGCAACCGCACTGATGTCGGCGGCGCGTCGTCCCGGATTGTCCGGGGTGACGCGCCGCTGTCGTCTGACACGACCCCCTCACGCATGGAAGGACCCTGTCGGTGAGTGAAGACACCGCTCTGGTGGTGGGCCTGGGCAACCCGGGACCGCAGTACGAGAAGACCCGGCACAACGTCGGCTTCATGGTGGCCGGCGTGCTGTCCGCTCGCATGGGTGGCAAGTTCAGCGCGCACAAGAAGAGCGGCGCCGAGATCGTCCAGGGCCGACTCGAGGGCCGTCCGACGATCCTCGCCAAGCCGCGGTCGTTCATGAACCTGTCCGGTTCCGCCGTTGCCGGCCTGGCCCGGTTCTTCTCCGTCGATCCGGGCAACATCGTGGTCATCCACGACGAACTCGACCTCGACTTCGGGACCATTCGCCTCAAGCAGGGCGGCGGCGAGGGCGGGCACAACGGACTGCGGTCCATCTCGAGCGCACTCGGCACCAAGGACTACCTGCGCACCCGCGTCGGGATCGGCCGACCCCCCGGACGGATGGATCCGGCGTCGTACGTGCTGAAGCCGTTCTCCTCGGTGGAACGCAAGGAACTCGACCTGGTCTGCGAAGAGTCGGCCGACGCCGTCGAACTGGTCCTGCGCGTCGGGCTGGAGGCCGCGCAGAACCGCCTGCATTAGGCGCTCCGCGCCCGTGCGCCAATCTGGTTGTCCCAGCTACCAAAAAGGCGCACGGCGCGAAGCGCCTAGTGGACCAGATTCGCCGACGTGGCGCGGCGGAGTTTGCCCGACGACGTCTTGGGGATGCTGCCGGGGCCGAGCACTGCGACGGTGCGGGGTCGTACTCCGACCTCGGAGAACACGGCGTGCACGACCTCGTGCTCGATTCGCTTGACCACTTCGGGGTCCTGGTAGTCGTTGGTCTCCACCGCGACGGCGAAACTTTCCCGCTTCTGCCCCGCGTCGAGGCGGACGGCCACCGCGTTGCCGGGACGCACGCCGGCGACGGTGCCCGCGGCCCGCTCGATGTCCGTCGGATAGATGTTGCGGCCGCCCATGATGATGACGTCCTTGACGCGGCCGCACACGACGACGAGGCCCTCTTCGGTGAAGTAGCCGACGTCGCCGGTGTTCAGCCAGCCGTCCGCGTCCTGGGCGGGCTTGTGGCCGTCGACCGTGATGTATCCAGGGGTGACCGCCTTGCCGCGGACTTCGATGATGCCGACACCGCGGGTCGGGAGCAGCTCACCCTCACTGTCGACGACGCGTCCCTCGAGGTTCGGCACCATCTTTCCGAGGGTGGCGAGGGCACGCGCGTTCGGCTTGCTCGACGGGACGGCGCGCTGCATGGCCTCGAGGAGATCCGGGTCGACGAGGTCGAGGACCTGGCCCTGATCCGGATCCGGGATGGAGACGGCGAGGGTGGTCTCGGCCATGCCGTAGACGGGGGCGAGTGCCGACGGGTTCAGGCCGAAGCGGGCGCCCGCCTCGGCGAGCTTGTTCATCGTCTCGGGGTCGACGGGCTCGGCACCGTTCCACATGTACCGGACGGTGCTGAGGTCGACGGCGCCGTCCTCCGCCTGCTTGAGGCGGCGGGCGAGCAACGAGTACGCGAAGTTGGGGGCGGCCGTCACGGTGCCCTTGTACTTGCCCATCAGCTCCGCCCACAGCAGCGGCGTGCGGAGGAAGTCCATCGGGGTGATGCTCACGACCTCCGCGCCGACCTGCATCGGCACGCTGAGGAACCCGACCATCCCCATGTCGTGGAACAGGGGCAGCCAGCTGATCATCACGTCGTCCTCGATGGAGAACTTGATGCGGTCGATCATGGCGTAGGCGTTGGTGTAGAAGTTCTCGTGCGTGATCTGCACGGCCTTGGGCGAACCGGTGGAACCGGACGTGAGCTGCTGCAGCGCGATGTCGCTCTCGAACGTCTCGACTGGGTCGATGTCCGTGCCCTCGTTCAGCTCGGCCACCGTCACCACGGTGATGCCGCGCTCCTCCAGCAGCGGCTTGGCGGCGTCGAACGGCGCACCGAGGATGACGGCTTTCGCCTGAATCATGTTGATGACGGTCTCGGTGTCCTTGGCCCACACGGCCAGGTCGGTGCGCGGCGTCGGCTGATGCAGCATGGTGACGGACGCCCCGCGCATCCAGGTGCCCTGGCAGGAGGGCGCGATGTCGACGGGCTGACCGGCGAGGATGCCGATGGCGTCGCCGTGGCCGATACCTGCCTCGGCGAGCGCCCCCGCCATACGGCGCGCGGTCTTGTGGATCTCGCCCCACGGCTGCCGCAACGGCGCGTCGGGCTCACCCGTGTTGAGGCCACGGGTGCTGCTCGCCGCGGTCGCGTACATCTCGTCGGTGAACTTGCTCACAGTCTTCCTCCTGCACATACGGGTGTCCGAACGCAGAAACGGTGTACTCCGGAGCGCCCCGACGACTCACCCATATAAATCCCTCACCGGCCTCCGATCGTTACTCCTCCCTGGATGTGACTGTGCTGCGAGTTCGTGTTCGGCACCCGAGTAACCTGGTATGCGGCCACACGGCCTTCCTACACGCATCCCGTCCCCCGAGAGGTTCTTCGTTGACTACCCCGTCCGACTCGGCCGACACCATTCCAGCCGAGGCGGCGCCTGTCGCCACATCCGGCTCACCGGAAGTGAAATCCGAGGCATCCGCCTCACCGGTGGGGAAATCCGAGAAGGGTGTCCGGGCAGAGGCGTCGCGTCGCCGCACGTTCGCCGTGATCTCGCACCCCGACGCCGGTAAGTCGACGCTGACGGAGGCTCTCGCGCTCCACGCGAAGGTCATCTCCGAAGCGGGCGCGGTCCACGGCAAGGCGGGCCGCAAGTCGACGGTGTCCGACTGGATGGAGATGGAGAAGGCCCGCGGCATCTCGGTCAGCTCCACTGCCCTGCAGTTCAACTACCGCTCCACCGAGGCGTCGGTGGACGAGCCGGTCGACAACGTGATCAACCTGGTGGACACTCCCGGCCACTCCGACTTCTCGGAGGACACGTACCGCGTCCTGACTGCGGTCGACGCCGCAGTCATGCTGATCGACGCCGCGAAGGGTCTCGAACCGCAGACGCTGAAGCTGTTCCAGGTGTGCCGTCACCGTGGAATCCCGGTAATCACGGTCATCAACAAGTGGGACCGGCCGGGCCAGACGCCGCTCGAGCTTCTCGACGAGATCCAGGAACGCATCGGTCTCACCCCCACTCCCCTGTACTGGCCCGTCGGGATCGCCGGCGACTTCCGGGGCCTGCTGCGGCGCGGCGAGGACGGTGCCCCGCGGGAGTACATCCGGTTCACGCGGACCGCGGGTGGCGCGAAGATCGCCCCCGAAGAGGTCATGGATGCCGACGCCGCCCTCGCGAAGGAGGGCTCCGAATGGGAGACCGCCGCGGAGGAGAGCGAGCTGCTGTCGGCCACCGGTCAGGACCACGACCAGGAGCTGTTCCTCGGTGGCCAGACGTCGCCGGTGATCTTCGCGTCGGCGATGCTCAACTTCGGTGTCCGCCAGATCCTCGACACGCTGGTCGAGCTGGCGCCGCCGCCGCGCGCCCGGGAGGACGTCGCCGGCACCCCTCGCGAGGTCACCGACCCGTTCAGCGCGGTCGTCTTCAAGGTCCAGGCCGGCATGGACACCGCGCACCGCGACCGGCTGGCGTTCATGCGCATCGTGTCGGGCGTGTTCGAGCGCGGCATGGTGGTCACCCACGCCCAGACCGGCAAGCCGTTCACGACGAAGTACGCGCAGACCGTGTTCGGTCGCGAGCGTTCGACCGTGGAATCTGCGTACCCCGGCGACGTGGTGGGACTGGTCAACGCCACCGCGCTCGCCCCCGGCCACACCCTGTTCTTCGAGAAGAAGGTGGAGTTCCCGCCGATCCCGTCGTTCGCGCCGGAGCACTTCTCCATCCTGCGGGCCGAGAGCGCGGGCAAGTACAAGCAGTTCCGGCGGGCCGTGGATCAGCTCGATTCCGAGGGTGTCGTGCAGATCCTCCGCAACGACCTGCGTGGCGACGCCTCCCCGGTCATGGCGGCCGTCGGCCCGATGCAGTTCGAGGTGGTCGCGGCGCGGATGAAGGCCGAGTTCAACGTCGAGGCCCGAATGGAACCCCTGGGCTACGCGTTGGCGCGGCGCACCGACGCCGAGTCGGCCGACGAGCTGAACCGTCAGCGCGGCGTCGAGGTGTTCACCCGCTCGGACGGGGTGATGCTGGCTCTGGTCAGCGACAAGTGGCGCCTGCAGTACATCCAGAAGGAGCTGCCCGACCTCACGCTCGAGCCGCTCGTGGCCGCCGCCGACTAGCGTCCCGAGGCGCTGACGTACGTTCGAAGCCTCGATCCATCGACGGGGTACGCACCCCGCCGATGGATCGAAGACACTACTGCGCCAGCACTTTCCGCCCCGCCGCCACGATCTGCTCCAATTCGTACCTGTGCTGGGCGCTGGCGTCGACGAGCGGCGCGCGCACCGAGCCGGCGTCGAGGCCGGTGAACGTCACGCCCGCCTTCACCAGAGCGACCGCGTACCCGGGGGTGGTGTCGCGCAGCCGAACCAGCGGATGGAAGAACTCGCGGTTCAGCGAGTCGACCAGCTCGGTGTCGTCTTCCTCGAGCGCCCGGTAATAGGCGAGAGACACATCGGGTGCGAATGCGAACGTCGCGGAGGAATAGAGCGTGACGCCGATGCTCCGGTAGGCCTGCTGCGAGACCTCGGCGGTCGGGAGGCCGTTGAAGAACTGGAATTCCTTGTCGCCGAGTGAATCACGCAGGGTACGAACGATTCGCGACGTCAGGTCGAGGTCGCCGACGCCGTCCTTGAATCCGACGACCTTCGGCAGTCGCGCGACCGCGAGAGCACTCTGCTCGGTGAACTGACCGTTCGCGCGGTGGTACACGATGACCGGGAGGTCGCTCGCCTCCGACACCTGCGTCACGTACTCCACCAGCCCCTGGGCCGGTGCGCCGACGAGGTAGGGCGGCAGGAGCAGGATGCCGTCAGCTCCCGCGTCCTCGGCGATGGCGACGAATTCCTTCGCGACGGGCAGGGCTCCGCCGGCGCCGGCGAAGACCTGGACGCGGCCCTTCGTGGCTGCGACCACCGTTTCCACCACGGTCCGGAACTCGGCGGCGGACAGCGCGTGGAACTCGCCGGTCCCGCATGCGGCAAACACTCCACCCGGTCCGGCCGCGACACCGGATTCGATGTGCTGGGCCAGTGCGGGAAGGTCGACGTCGCCGTTGCCGTCGAACGGTGTGACAGGGAAGAAGAGAACTCCGTCAAGCATGGATGGCTCCTTGGATCATTGGTCGGGTTTCAGTCGGAGGTCTGTGTCTCGACTAGTCGACGAGGCGGTCACCGGTGACGGTGGAGAACAGGTGGGTGCGCTCTGCCGCATACGACAGGGTGATCACCTCTCCGCGCTTCGGCGGGATGCGACCGTCGGCGCGCACGACGATGGGCTGCGTGCGCCCGTGGATGTCGGCCTGGCCGTAGACGTACGCGTCGGCGCCGAGTTCTTCGACGACGTCGATGGTGACGTCGAGTCCGCTGCCGGTTGTGATCACGAGATCCTCCGGACGCACACCGAGCGTGACCGAGCTTTCGCCGATGCCGGCGATCGCACCGCGCGGGACGGGGACCACGGAGCCACCGAAGCTGACCCCGCCGTCGACGAGGGGAAGTTCGAGCAGGTTCATCGCGGGCGAGCCGATGAAACCGGCGACGAACACGTTGTTCGGGTGCTCGTACATGCGGCGCGGTGTGTCGCACTGTTGGAGCACTCCGTCTTTCAGGACGGCCACCCGGTCACCCATCGTCATGGCCTCGACCTGATCGTGGGTCACGTAGACGGTGGTGGTGGCGAGACGACGCTGCAGCGCCGAGATCTGCGCGCGGGTCTGCACGCGCAGCTTGGCGTCGAGGTTGGACAGGGGCTCGTCCATCAGGAACACCTGCGGCTTGCGAACGATGGCGCGTCCCATGGCAACTCGCTGCCGCTGACCACCCGAGAGGGCCTTGGGCTTGCGGTCGAGGAACTTGGTGAGGTCGAGGATCCTGGCGGCATCCTGGACGCGACGCTTGATCTCCGCCTTGTCCTCACCGGCGATGCGGAGGCCGAAGCCCATGTTCTCGCCCACCGTCATGTGCGGGTAGAGAGCGTAGTTCTGGAAGACCATGGCGATGTCACGGTCCTTCGGCTGGAACTCGGTGACATCGTTGCCGCCGATGGCGATCGTGCCCCGGTCCACGTCTTCGAGTCCCGCGAGCATGCGCAGGGACGTGGACTTGCCGCAGCCGGACGGTCCGACGAGGACGAGGAACTCGCCGTCCTCGATGTCGAGGTCCAGGTGATCGACCGCGGCCTTGTCGCCACCGGGGAACAACTTGGTGACGCCCTGAAATGCGACTGTTGCCATGATGTGGGTGGTCCCTTCACCGGCAGGAACGTGCCGGACGATCCGAGTGGGAGTGCGAAGCGAACGACTTGTTCACATACGTGAATCTTCGTCAAGATAGTGACTTCGTTTCGAAGTATGTACTACCGTGATGTGCATTACAAGGCTTACTCCCAGAGAGGTACGAGAAGACATGACCGACACCGCCTCGCGTCTGCTGATCACCGGCGCCGCAGGAAACATGGGCAAGATGCTGCGACCCTTGCTCCGCAAGCCCTGCCGCACCCTGCGCCTGTTCGACATCGCCGACATCACCGACATCGATCCCGCTCACGAGGAGTTCGTCCAGGGTTCGGTCACCGACCGCGCGGCCGTGACCGCTGCGGTCGACGGCGTCGACGCCGTGCTCCACCTGGGCGGACTCAGCACCGAGGACTCGTGGGAGAACATTCTGTCCGTCAACGTGGACGGCACCCAGGCGGTGTTCGAGGCCGCCGTCGCCCACGGCGTGACGCGCGTGATCGCGGCGTCGAGCAACCACGCCGTCGGCTTCTGGACGCACGCGGAAGCCGGCTCCAACCCGCTGCCCGGCGACGTCTCGCCGCGTCCGGACGGGTTCTACGGCTGGAGCAAGGCGGCAGTCGAGGCGCTCGGCCGGCTGTACCACGATCGTTTCGGCATCGACGTCGTCAACCTGCGGATCGGCTCGAGCTTCGACCGGCCGCCCAACTACCGCGGGCTCGCCTCCTGGATGTCGCCTGCCGACACCGCTCGTCTGATCGAGGCCGCACTGTCCGACTCCGCCAAGGGTTTTCACACCGTGTGGGGTATCTCGCGGAACACCCGCAGCTGGTGGTCCGCAGCGGAGGGCGCAGCCATCGGGTACGAGCCGCAGGACGACGCGGAGGTGTTCGCCGACGAGTTCCTGGCCGATCACGAATGGACGTTCGACGACCCGATTCTCCAGCGTGTCGGCGGCGCGTTCTGCGACCACCCGCTCGGACAACGGATGCGCTGATGTCGCGCCGGGGCGGGCACCAGCGGTGGTGCCCGCCCCGGACGCGTCAGAGGGCGTTCTCGCGGACGATGCGCCCCAACGCGTCGAGCTGCACCTTGTTGACCAGACCGAGGTGATAGAGGTGCAGCTCATTGGCTCCGGCCGCGACCGTGGCCGCGACGTGGCTGCTCACGTCGTCGAGATTCTTCGGCGGCAGCACCGACACGTAGGCGCCGACGTCGACGGCCTCTCCGACGATCGCGCGGGTGTCCTTCGTGACGGCGACGGTTTCGGCCGTCCCCGGCCAGGCCGAGACGAGCACGGCGTCGACGTCTCCCGACGCAGCCGGGGTCAGCGCAGGCGACGGCCCGGTCTTCCAGGGATTCGGATGGCAGTGCAGCGTGACGCGGGCCGACGGGATCTCCGCACGCACGGCGCCGAGCACCGCACCCCGGAGTGCGTCGGCGTCCGCGTGGCGCACGGACAGCACCGCGTCGGCCTCCGCCTCGCCGAGGACGTCGGTGATCGCGGCGTCCGGAGTGAGCGTCCCCCTGGACAGCGCATCCACGCCGGAACGCAGCTTCGCGATCATCTTGTCCGGATCGACGCCCCGCTCCGCCCACAGTGCGCGTTCCCGTTCGGTGCAGCTGATCGACATCAAACTGTCGCCGATGCCCGGAAATGCGCCATCGGTCTTCTCGTGCGGGCCGACGTGGGCGATCCCCAGCTGTCCGCACGCTTCGATCGACACGCCGTGCAGGTCGACACCACGGACCGCCTCCGCCGCGAGGGTGCGGGCGTAGCGGACGATGTCCGGATGCCCTGGCGCGAGCGCGTACGGGTAGCGGTCGCCGAAGCAGTTCACGACGGTGACGTCGGGATGCGCCTGCCCCAGAACGGTACTGTGGGACAGCACGATCCACGCGTTCACGCGGATGCCCGCATCGATCAGGATGCGAGCCGCATCGGCGAACGCATCCTCGGATCCGCCCCACGTCGCCGCCCTGGCCGTGACCGCGTGCCCGTCCCACGCGGCAGGCCGGATTGGCCGGTACAGCGCGGCGTGATGCGCGTCGACCACCTTGTGGGCCGGATGCAACGGGGTTGCCGCGCGGGTCGAGTGATAGCTGGCGGCGAGCGAGATCTCGGTGACTCCGAGCGCGCGCGCTCGGTCGACGAAGTGCGGATCACCGAGCACGTCCCACGGATACGCGTGCGCGACGATGCGATCGACAGTTCTTCCGGACATGCAGTTCCCCTCAACGGTTCGAATACAGAGTTCGATAGACAAGACGGAGTTCACACATGGGAACACATCGTTCGGCCAGCTGTCCACGATCGACCCCGGCCGGCGCGCGACGCGACGCCGTTCGCGACGTACTCGGCGTGACGGACGAATCGGCGGCGGACACACCCGAGGTGACGTACGGCAGGTCGTGGGTTCGGCACGGCGTCGCCGGTCGCGAACTCACCTGGGCGGCCGGTGACGACGGCCCCGACACCGAGGGCTGGCTCCTCCGCCCCGACCACGGGGGCGAGATCGCGGCCCGCCCTGCAGTCCTGCTGATGCACGCACACGACGGCGTCAAGTTCTACGGCAAGGAAAAGGTGGCCGACGGTCCCGACGGAGCCTCACCGGGTGTCCCCGAACTCCGGACCCGCGGGTACGAAGGCAGGTCGGTCGCAACAGGACTCGTACACGCGGGCTTCGTCGTCCTCGTCCACGACGTGTTCCCCTGGGGCAGCAGGCGGGTGCCCTGGCCGGAACTACCGGACCGAGCCACAGCAGCGGGATACGCCGCATTCCCGCCCAGCCCGGACACTCCCGAGATCCGTCGGCGCCGATACGACGCGGCAGCGCGCGAGCACGAACACGGCCTCGCCAAAACCGCCGCCCTGACGGGCACCTCGCTCGCCGGCACTGTCGTCGCCGAGGACCTTCGGGCGCTGAACGTGCTCCTCGCGACGGACGGTGTCGATCCGCACCGGGTCGCGGCCGCGGGATTCTCGGGCGGCGGCGCTCGCGTCGCACATCTGCTGGCGTGTTCGACACGCCTGCGAACGGGGGTGATCACCGCGATGATGAGCACTTTCGCGGATGTCGCGGAGGGCAGAGCAGACGATACGACGTGGCTGATGATCACTCCGGGCCTGCCGGCGGTGTGCGACTGGCCCGAGATCGCCGCATGCCAGGCGCCACGGCCGCTGCTGGTTCAGTTCGCGCTGGACGACCCCCACTTCGGCCGCCAGGGAATGCGCGACTCCGAGGCTGTGCTGCGGCGGGCGTACGAGGGGTCCGGGGCGCTCACTACGCAGTGGTTCGCAGGCGGACACCGGTTTTCGGCCGGAATGCAGGTCGGGGCCGCCCAGTGGCTAGCCCGCAATGTCTAGGCGAACACCCTTGACAGACCTTGTGACTGCCGTCATAGTGAGTTCGACAATTCACATAGAGGGCGTGAGTTCACATACATGAACGCGCAAGCGCAGACGCCGCCAACGGAACCCCTCACGCACACCGGGTACCTCGGCAGGTCGGAGGCCGCATCGTTCCCATCACCTTCCACGATGACGAGCCACCCCCGTGATCTCGCCTCAGCAGCAGTAGCCACAATCCCCTGACCCGCCGGCGCGACCGGCACCGAACTTCGGAGCGTGCACCATGGTCACCACCACCTCCCTCCGGCCAGGAGGGCAGTCCGCGCCGACGGCACAGGCCTCGCCCGGTCGAACTCGTCGCAGACCGGCCTGGCGCAGAGCCTCTGCCCCCTACATCCTGATCGCACCGGTGGTCATCCTGCTGGCCGTCTTCATCTTCTACCCGGTCGGCAGCGTCTTCTACTACAGCCTGCAGTACTACAACCCGACGACGCCGTGGGACAACGGTTTCGCCGGCCTCGACAACTTCCGGCTGATGTTCGCCGACTCCCTCTTCTGGACCAGCCTGGTCACCACCGCGAAGTGGGTCGGATTCCAGGTCGTGTTCCAGTTGATCCTCGGACTCGGACTGGCCTTGCTGGTCAACGAGGTGTTCCGGGGCCGCGGCCTGGCACGCGCCCTCGTGTTCTCCCCCTGGGCGGTGTCCGGCGTTCTCACCACCGGCATCTGGCTGCTGATCTACAACCCGTCAACCGGCCTCTTCAAGCTTCTCGGAAACATGGGCATCGGCGACGGCACTGCCGCTCCCATCGCCGATCCGGACACCGCGTTCTGGGCGACGGGCGTCGCAGAGCTGTGGCGCGGTGTGCCGTTCTTCGCCATCCTCATCCTGGCCGAGCTGCAGAGCGCACCCAAGGACCTGTACGAGGCGGCCAACGTGGACGGCGCCAACCGCTGGCAGCGGTTCCGCTTCGTCACCCTCCCGCACCTGAAAGCCGTCATCATCCTGTCGACGCTGCTGCGCGGTGTGTGGGAGTTCAACAACGTCGATCTGCTGTACACCCTCACGGCGGGCGGCCCGGCCGACGTCACCACCACACTGCCGCTGTACGTCTCACAGCTCGCAACCACTGCCCAGGACTTCGGATACGGCTCGGCGCTCACCACGGTCGCATTCGTGATCCTGCTGTTCTGCTCGATCCTCTACTTGCGCCTGAGCAAGTTCAACAGTGAGAAGGTCTGACCGTCGTGACCACCACCACCGATCGTCCCGCCGTTGCGCTGTCCGAGCCGGACATCACCGGGAAGCTGCGCGTACACAAGAAGAAGCCCCGCTTGTTCAGCGTCGGACTGCCGCTCGCGCTGTACCTGCTGTTCACTCTCGTCCCCTTCTACTGGATGATCGTGTTCGCCTTCCGGCCCGCCGGATCGAATTCGATGCTCCCCTGGCCCATCACGTTCGAGCACTTCGACACCGTGTGGAACAGCCTCGGCTTCAGCTTCTTCTTCAAGAACAGCCTCATCGTTGCCGCGTTGTCCCTCGTCCTGACCACGTTCGTCGCACTGGCCACCGGATATGCGTTGGCCCGCTTCAAGTTCCGCGCCAAGATCCCGCTGGTGATGGCACTGCTGTGCAGCCAGTTCGTGCCCGGCGCCATGCTGCTCATCCCCCTGTTCCAGGTGTTCCGCGAGATGAACCTCGTCAACAACCTGACCGGCCTCATCATCGCCGACACCGTGTTCCAGCTTCCCCTGGCCGCCATGCTCATGGCGGGTTTCATCGCGCAGATCCCGGTGGAGCTGGAAGAGGCCGCGATGGTCGACGGCTGCTCACGCCTGCGCGCGTTCCGCATCATCATGCTGCCGCTGCTGCGGCCCGGCCTGATCGCCGTCGGATCGTTCGCCTTCATCGGCAGCTGGAACAACTTCCTGTTCGGCCTGATGTTCATCAGCAGCCAGGAGAAGTTCACGCTGCCGGTCGGACTCAGCTACACCATCGGCTCCTACAACGTCGACTTCGGAGTTCTCGCCGCGGGCGGTCTGATCGCCGCGGTGCCGGTCGTCGCCGTCTTCGCCGTCATCCAGAAGTACCTCGTCCAGGGCCTGAGCGCCGGTGCGGTCAAGGGCTGATCATGACTTTCGAAAAGAGGACTCACATGAACCGGCGAACGCTCCTGCGGTCGACCCTGATAGGCGCGGCGGCCACGCTTGTGCTCGCCTCCTGCAGTTCCGAAACCTCCCTGCCCGACGGGGCACTCGGCGACCCGAACAACGCGCGGCTCACCTTCTGGGACAACAACGCCGGTCCGGACCGCACTCCGCTGTACGAGGAGCTCATCCGGCGGTTCGAGGCCGCCAACCCCGGCATCGACATCGAATACGTGGGCCTGCCGTCGGACAGCGCCCAGCAGAAGTACCAGACCGCGCTCGCCGGCGGTTCGGCGCCCGATCTCGGGATCGTCTCGACCGCCTACCTGGCCCCGCTCGTCGCCCAGAACGCCGTCATCTCACTCGACGACTTCGTGGCGGCGTCACCGCAGCACGACGAGTACGACGCCGGAATTCTCGAGTCGGCACGTGAATCCGGTGGCGGCGAGCACCTGTACGGTCTGCCCTACACCAGCAACAACGCCACCCTCTGGTACCGCGCCGACTGGTTCGCCGAAGCCGGGATCGAACCCCCCGACACGTACGACGAATTCTACGAGGCCGCACAGACTCTGACCGACAAGGACGACGGCCGTTACGGATTCACGATTCGCGGGGGCGCCGGATCGATCTACCCGCTGCTGCAGTACATGTTCGCCAGCACCGGCGTCGAGAGCTTCTTCGAAGACGGCGAGTCGACGCTGAACCGTCCCGAGATGGTCGACGCCATCGAACGCTTCGCGGCGCTCTACGACGTCGACACCCCGACCGCCGACGTCAACAACGGCTTCCCGCAGATGGTCGCGAGCTTCGGCGGCGGCTCGGTGGCCATGATGCAGCACAACCTCGGCTCGCTGAGCAACCACGAGAAGGCACTCGGCGACAAGGCCGGAGCTGTGGCGCTGCCGCGTAACGAGGACGGCAAGCGCACCGTCATGACGGACCCGTTCCCGTCGTACACCGTGTTCAAGAGCAGCAAGAATCAGGCCGCGGCCTGGAAGTTTGTCGAGTTCATGACCTCTCAGGAATCGCAGGCATACTGGAACGAGCGCGTCGGACAGATCCCGGTCAACAAGACGGCGCGTTCGGCTCCCGAGTTCGCGAACATGCCGTCGGTGCAGGCCGCGCTCGCGGCACTGGACGACCCGGAAACCGTACTGGTCACCCCTCCGGACTACCTCCCCGACTTCGGGAAGATCGTTCAGGTGCAGATGCTCGGCCAGTGGCAGAAGGTGCTCATCGGGCAGCTCAGCGCACAGGATTTCGCCGACGACTTCGCCGAGAAACTCGATCACTCCATGGCCAAGTACATCGCCCGCCAGGGCAAGTAGAAGATTTCGAACAGGAAGCGAATCATCATGTCCAGCGTGATCACAGAAGTCGCCGTGCAGGTTTTCAAGACCGAGGCACGCACCTCGGTCGACTCGTACGGTCATCGCCATCCCGGCCCGTCCATGCCTGCAACGGGGGCGCTCCTGCGGATCACCGACTCCGACGGCGTCAGCGGTTACGTTCTGGGCAAGCCGAACTACCTTCGGCAGGATCAGGTGGAGCAGCACTTCCGGCCGGTCCTGATCGGCTCCGATCCGCTGGCACGCGAGGCAATGGACAAGAAGTTCGCGATTCGTCAGCGCACCCGGGCTGTCGAACTTCCCGAGCACAGCTGCAGCTACGTGGACCAGGCATTGTGGGACCTGGCAGGCAACAAGTTCGACACGCCGGTGTGGAAGCTGCTCGGCGGTGCGCGCACCGAGATCAAGGCGTACGCGAGCACCATGTGCGGCGACGACATCGAAGGCGGCCTCGCCACCCCGGAGGATTACGCGAACTTCGCGGTCGCGCTGAAGAAGCGTGGCTACCAGGGCATCAAGCTGCACACCTGGATGCCCCCGCTGCCCGGCTCCCCGAATCTGACCCGGGACATCGACGCGTGTGCCGCCGTGCGTGATGCCGTCGGCGAGAACTTTTCGCTGATGCTCGACGGGTACCACTGGTACTCGCGCACCGACGCGCTGAAGCTCGGTCGCGAGCTGGACCGGCTGAAGTTCGACTGGTTCGAGGAGCCGATGGACGAGTTCTCGCTGCGGTCGTACAAGTGGCTCGCCGACCAGATCGACACCCCGCTGATCGGACCCGAGACCACGCCGGGCCGGCACCGGTCTCGTGCCGACTGGATTGCGAACGAGGCGTGCGACATCCTGCGGGTCGGGGCCATGAACGGTGGTGGCATCACACCGGCCCTGAAGACGATGCACATGGCCGAGGGTTTCGGACTCGAGTGCGAGATCCACGGCAACGGCGCCCCCAACCTCGCGCTCGTCGGAGCGGGCAACAACGTCCAGTGGTACGAGCGCGGTCTGCTGCACCCGCACGTGGATTACGACTGGGTTCCGCCGCACCTGAATTCCATCGTCGACCCCGTCGACGAGAACGGCATGGTGGCGATGCCGCAGAGACCGGGCCTCGGCGAAGACATCGATCTCGAGTACATCGCGGCCAACCTCGTCGCGGAGTACTGAATGCGCCACGTCGCCGGCACCGAACACGGGTCAGTAGGTGATATCGCGTTCAGAATGAGAGATAGTGTCTTCATGGTGACAGAAGACATGCGTGGGGCAGCGCCGGAAACCCAGCCGGTCAAATCTGCCGAGCGCACCATCCACATCCTCGAGACGCTCGCCGCATCGCCGACGCGTATGAGCCTCGGCGAGTTGCAGGAAGCGTGCAAGTATCCGCGCTCGAGCCTGCACGCCCTCCTGCGCACGCTCAAGGATCTGCGGTGGATCGAAGCCGACGAGTCGGGGTCGCGCTACGGCATCGGCACCCACGCCCTGCTCGCAGGCACGTCGTACCTCGACAAGGATTCGGTCGTGTCGAGGGCGGCGGCGGTGCTCGAGGCGCTCCGGTCGGAGGTCAGTCATACCGTCCACTTCGCGCGGCGCGACGAGGCCAGCGTCATCTATCTCGCCAGCCGCGGTTCGAAGGTCGAGGTTCGGCGCATGCACCGCGTCGGCCGCAAGCTGCCGTGCCACGTCACCGCACTCGGGCAGGCCCTCCTCGCCGAGCTCACCACCAGCGAGGTCCGGGAGATGCTTCCCGCGAAACTCGAACGATTCACCGAGAACACCATCGTCGACGTCGACGATCTTGTCACCGAACTGGGCGAGGTGCGCAACCGCGGGTGGGCCCTGGAACGGGAACAGGGGACGGTCGACGTCGTGTGCATCGCGACCGTCGTGCCCTACCGAATCCCCGCCACCGACGCCCTCAGTGTGTCCATGCCCGCCGAGGTCGCGTCGTACCCGGGTGAGCTGGAGCGGATCGCCGGCGTGCTCACGAAGCACGCGTCCGCCTGGGCCCGGGAATTGAGGGCCGAAGGGGTTCGGTGAGCCGTCGAGGTGTGCGGCTCGCCGGACCCTCCTGGTAGCTTTCAGGTCGAATCGAGCACACTGACGGGCTTTGCGCGGTACCCGTTTGGCCACGAGCAGGAAGCGACACGATGGAGAACGGCATTTCCACCAACGGATCGGGCAGCAACGGCTCCGCCGGCACGAGTTCGGCGTCGGAGTCCCCCTTCGCCGAACCGAGCACGGGCGGGCTGACCGGCAGCAACGGCAGCGGCAACGGCAAGTCCACGGCCAGCTCCGCCGAGACGTTCACCTTCCCGCTGCCGACGCGCAGCTCGGGTTCGCACAGCTCCGAGGAGCCGGCCGAGGTCTCCGACACGACGGCGTCGCTCGAATCTCGTGGGCGCACCGTCATGCGACGCAACGCGATGGGAGTGGCAGCCGTGCGAGTCGCGGGCCGTCTTGCACACACCGAACTGCTCGAGGAGCACCTCGCGTCGGCGAGCAGTCACTCCGCCGATCCCACGGTGGACGCCGACGAACTGCTGGCGCTGCTCGGCGAGTACCTCGTCGCGGCCGGGTTCGAGCGCCCCGAGATCCACGCGAAGCTGAACGGCCAGTCGATCGTCGTCGACCTGCGCTCGCCGTCCGCGACCGCACGCTGACCCCCGCCGCCGGGCGCGGTCAGGGCCACAGCACCTCGCGGATCCACCGGCCGGACTCGCGGCGGTAGAGCTGGCGCACGTGCCTGCGCCCGGCGTCCGCCTGCCAGAACTCGACACTGTCGGGGACGATGCACCACGCCCGCCAGGTGCCCGACACGAAGTCGGGGTCGGCCTCGATGCGGGCCACCGCCGCCGCGACGGCGCGTTCGTATTCGGCGGGATCGTCCAGGACCTCGCTCTGGCGGCTGGCGGCTGCCACGGCCCGCGCGGTGACCGACCGTTCGCGGAAGTCGCGGGCGGAGAGTGCCGGATCGCCTTCGACGACGGAACCGCGCACCCGCACCTGCCGGCCCTGTTCGCGCCAGTAGAACGACAGTGCTGCAATGGCATTCGCGGACAGTTCACGGCCCTTCGGCGAGCGAGTGTCACCCGAGAACCAGAAGCCCTGCTCGGTGACGTCCTTGAGGAGCAGGAAACGCGCGTCCGGATTGCCGTCGGCATCGACGGTCGACAGCGCAGCCGCGTGCGGTTCCGGAACACCGGCCGCTGCGGCCTGCGTGATCCAGTCGAGAAACAGCGTGGTCGGCGCGTCCGGAAGAGTGTCGACGGGCGGGGGTGTCTCGCCGCCGAGTGCGGGCAGGGCGCGAATCCATGCGCGGGTGTCCGGAAACGACGAACGGTCGGGTGTGGTCGGCATGTGCCGACAGTAGCCGCGGCCCGGGTCTTCAGGCCGACGCGGCCGGATCCGTCGGCCCCACCAGCATCCAACGGTGACCGAACGGATCGATGAGTGTCGCGTTGCGGTGTCCGTGGCCCTCCGAGATCCACCGTTCCACCTTGCCGCCGGCGTCGCGGGCACCCGCCAGGACGGCATCGGGGTCGTCGACGGACAACATCAGACTCACGGACGTCGAACCCGATTCCGGCGCCGTCAGACCCATCTCTGGGAACTCCTCGGCGAGATAGATCATGCCGCTCGGCAACCGCAGTTCCGCATGACCGACCCGGCCGTCCTCCATGACGATCGGTTCACCCACCACCTCGGCGCCGAACACCTTGGAATACCACTCGATGGCCTCGACACCCCGCCGCACCGTCAGATACGGCAGCGCGCCGGGAACGGGGACTTCCGGAGCCATCGTCACCTCCCAGTGTCCGCGGTGCGTCGAGTCCCAGTGTGCTCCCTCACGCAGACGCCGGAGGTTGCAACATCGCCCACTTGTTGGACGTGAGCCGGAAACTCGGGAAATCGGAGAGCGCCGCAACCGATTCCCAGGTGCGTTCGTAGCCGGTGTGCGTGATCCGCCAGTTTCCGTCGGGGCACCGAAGATAACGATCGTGATAATAGGCAGACCCGCGCAGCAGCATGCCGTCCTCGGGAATCAGCGTGGTGTCCGCGAGAAACCACACCCCTACCGCGGTGTCACCGGTGACGGTGATCTCGGGCTGGCCGCACTGATGCTCGGTGATGACGTGGGTCCCGAGAGTGTTCTCGAGGAAGGACACGAATGAGTCACGGGAATCGAACGTGAGGTATTCGCTGTACGTCGCCGTGACGTCCGGGACCATCGTGTCGGCGAACTCCACCCACGACTTCGTATCGAGAGCACGTGAATAACGGTGCTTGAGCTGCTCGATCTGTTTGATTGCTTCGAGATCCATGACCCCCGCCTCCTGTGCAGCGAACATGCAAGCCCTGGACTGCAGATTAGTCGGATTATCTGCAGGTTCGCCTTGGTTTCCCCCGTTTTGCCCAGATCATGCATATTCAGGCCGTGATCCGGGACACGAAAAGGTTACGAAATGACTGCATGGCCTGGGCACCCGCACACCAGTCACACTACCTTAGGCTACCCTCACCTGGCGAGGGCGCGGGCGCGCCGGCCCCCGCGAGCCCGAGGGTTTCACATCCTCGAGCATCAGAATTCTAATTCCGTTGCTACACATAACCGGTCGGGATTGCTGTGACCCCGAATCCACAGGTATCTCGTCCGGCGCTATCGTGACGCTGACGTGGTCACACGAGAGGGGAATCCATGGATCCGACCCGCATACCGGTGATCGTCGGAGTCGGCGACATCCGCTCCGGCCGTGCAGGCGATCCGGCGGCCCCGCGTGAACCGCTCGACCTGATCACCGACGCCGCGCGTGCTGCTCTCGCCGACAGCGGCTCCGCGACCCTCGGCTCCCGGATCGACGCAATCCATGCGGTGAAGACCGTCAGCTGGTCGTACGACGATCTCCCCGGACTGCTGGCCGCCCGGTTGAATCTGCCGTCACGACGGTCGAGCACGTCCCCGATCGGCGGCCACTGGCCCGCGGCGCTCCTCGACCGCATCGGCGCCGACATCGCCGCGGGCCGGTCGTCGGCAGCGCTCCTCGTCGGCGGTGAGGCGCAGGCGACCATGACGGCGCTCCGGAAGTCGGGCACCGATCCCGCGGCACTGGGCTGGGCGTCGGCGCCGGGCGGTCCCCCCGCGTTCGACCCGGCGGATCTCGGGAGCCCCGCGATGCAGCGTGCCGGCCTGATCGTTCCGACCCGGGTGTACCCGTTGTTCGAGAACCGGGTGGCGCACGAGTCGGGTGTCGGACCCGATCAGTCGCTGGCCGAGTCTGCCCGGATGTATTCGGCGTTCTCCGAACTGGCGGCGAAGAACCCGGCGTCGTGGACGTCCGAGGTGTATTCCGCGGAGGAGATCGCCACGGTGGGTCCGGGCAACCGGATGGTGTGCGAGCCGTACCCGTTGATGCTCAACGCCATGCCGTTCGTCGATCAGGCCGCCGCGACGCTGGTGTGCTCCCTGGCCGTTGCGCGCGAACACGGCGTTCCGGAGGACCGCACGGTGTACCTTTGGGGCGGCGCGGGAGCCACCGATCCCGTGGATGTCCTGAGCCGCAACGGTTTCGGCACGTCCACGGCCATGACGGATGCAGTTCACCGGGCACTGTCGCGGGCCTCGATCGACGCCTCGGCACTCGACATCGTCGACGCGTACAGCTGCTTCCCAGTGGTGCCGAAGCTACTCACCCGCGCGCTCGGCCTGCCCGAAAGCATCGTGCCGAGCGTGACGGGCGGCCACTCCTTCTTCGGCGGTCCCCTCAACAGTTACACGCTGCACTCGATCGCCGAGGTCACCCGCCGACTGCGGGAAGGCGCGGGACCGGCCCTGGTCCACGGCAACGGCGGCTATCTGACGTACCAGCACGTGGTGTTGCTGGCGGGCGCCCCGCACCCGGGTGGATACGTCGGCGATCCGGCGCCGGTGCAGCTCCGGTCGGAGGCGCCGGAACTCGTCATCAGCTATGAAGGACGAGCCGACATCGTCACATCCACCGTGGAGTACGGGCGGGACGGCGCCCCCGCGACCGGCTTCGTCGTTGCGCACACCCCCGACGGCCGGCGCCTGGCCGGACATACCGGCTCCGAGGAGGCGCTCGCACTGTCCGCGTTCGCGCAGACCCCGGCGCGGTCGGTGATCGGGCGGACCGTTCACGTCACGGACCGCGACGGCATCCTGTCGGTGCGGTTCTGACTGGCCGGGGACACTAATCCAGCTCGGCGGCCAGCTCCATCCACTGTTCCTCGGTGGCTTCCTTCTCCGCGACGACCTGCTTGAGCTCGGTGTCGAGCTTCTGCAACTTGTCCGGATCGGTGGCCGCCTCCGCCAGCTTCTCGTGCAGCTTCCGTTCCCGGTCGTCCAGCTTCGCCACGGCCCGCTCGAGACGCGACAGTTCCTTGCGCGCGGCGCGTTCGGCGGCCCCGTCCCGCACCTGTTTGGGGGCCGACGCACCGGTTGCCGTCGACGCCACCGACGGCGCGCCGGTGTCGACCATCTTCGCCCGGCGACGCAGGTAGTCCTCGATCCCACCGGGCAGGTTGGTCAGCTTGCCGTCGCCGAACAACGCCCACGTGGAGTCACAGATGCGTTCGATCAGGTACCGGTCGTGGCTGATGACGACCATCGTGCCCGCCCAGCCGTCGAGAATGTCCTCGAGCTGCTGCAGCGTGTCGATGTCGAGGTCGTTGGTCGGCTCGTCGAGCAACAGTACGTTCGGCTCCGACATCAGCACACGGGTCAGCTGCAGCCGGCGACGCTCGCCACCGGACAGGTCACCGACCGGTGTCCGCTGCCGCGCAGGCGTGAAGCCCAGCCGTTCGGCGAGCTGCCCGGCCGATACCTCTTTGTCGCCCAACGTGATCCGCTCGGCGACGTCCTTGACGGCCTCGAGGACCCGCATGTTCGTCGGCAGATCGTCGAGTTCCTGACGGAGCCAGCCGATGTGCACCGTCTGCCCCTGGATGCGCTTGCCCGACGCCGGCGAGATCTCCCCGGCGAGCGTGCGCAGGAGCGTCGTCTTGCCGGAGCCGTTGACGCCGACCAGGCCGACCCGCTCCCCCGGCGCCAACCGCCACGTGAGGTCGTCGACGAGCACCCGGCCGTCCGGCGTCTCCAGGCGCGCATCCTCGAGTTCGATGACGACCTTGCCGAGCCGGCGCTGCGCGAACGACGCCAGCGCCACGTTGTCGCGGGGCGGTGGGACGTCCGCGATCAACGCCTCCGCGGCCTCGATCCGGTACTTCGGCTTGGACGTGCGGGCGGGGGCACCGCGCCGCAGCCAGGCCAATTCCTTGCGAGCGAGGTTGCGGCGACGTTCCTCGGACGCGTCGGCCTGCCGGGAGCGCTCCGCGCGGGCGAAGATCCAGTCGTTGTAGCCACCCTCGTAGCTTTCGACCTTGCCGCCCACCACTTCCCACGTGCGGTTGGCGACGGTGTCGAGGAACCACCGGTCGTGGGTCACGACCACCAGCGCGCTGCGACGACTGACGAGATGTTCCGCCAGCCACTGCACACCCTCGACGTCGAGGTGGTTGGTCGGCTCGTCGAGCACCAGCAGGTCGAGGTCCTGGACGAGCGCGGCGGCCAGTGCGACGCGTCGCCGCTCACCACCGGACAACCCGTCCACCGACACCTCGAGCCCCAGGTTGTCGATGCCGATGCCGGCCAGGATCGACCGGATGCGGGCGTCGCCCGCCCACTCGTGGTCGGCCACCCCGAGCGGTCCGAGCACCACGTCGCCCACGCTCGAACCGGGCGGCAGGACGCCGCGCTGGGTCACCACTGCCATGCGCAGGCCGCCGACCCGGCTGACTCGTCCGGAATCGGGCGCCTCCACGCCGGCCAGCACCTCGAGCATGGTGGTCTTGCCACCGCCGTTGAGGCCGACGACGCCGATGCGTTCGCCTTCCTGCACTCCGAGCGATACCGAATCGAGCAGCGGCTTGATGCCGAAGGACTTCGATACCTGCTCGAGATTGATCAGATTCGCCATCAGTGCGATCCCTCCGCCGCGTCGTTGATTATTCGGGCGCCCGGTACGGGTCCGCTGGCGACCCGCACCGTGCGACACACCCCCGCACCTGCGAGTTCTGCGCTGACCCGGACCGCGGCATCCGCTTCAGCACAAAGAAAGGCACAGGTCGGACCGGACCCGGAGACGATGCCGGCCAGTGCGCCCGCCGCGACCCCGGCTCGCAGCGTCCGCCGCAGGCCCGGATTCAGCGACAGCGCGGCCGACTGCAAGTCGTTGCCCAGCAACGGGGCCAGCGTCGCGGCGTCGCCCGTCGTGAGCGCGTGCATCAGGTCTTCGGGTCCGCCGAGTCGCGGCGGATTCCCGTCGGCACGCAACCGGTCCAGCTCCCGGAACACGGTCGGTGTGCTCAAGCCGCCCTTCGCGAGCGCGAGCACCCAGTGGAACGTGCTGCGGGAGAGCACCGGCAGAAGTCGCTCGCCGCGTCCCGTGCCGACCGCGGTGCCACCGTGGAGGGAGAACGGAACGTCGCTGCCGAGCTTCGCGGCGAACCCGTCGAGTTCTTCCCGCGACAGGTCGAGTTGCCACAGCGCGTTCAGCCCGACCAGCGTCGCCGCGGCGTCCGCGCTGCCGCCGGCCATGCCCCCGGCCACCGGGATGCCCTTGTCGATGGCGATCTCGACGTCCGGGCGCCGCCCCGACTCGGCCGCGAGCAGCTCGGCGGCCTGCCACACGAGGTTGCTGCTGTCGGTGGGCACGACGCGGGCGTCCTCACCGCGGACCGTCACCGACAGCGTCTCCGCGGGGACCACCGACACCGTGTCGCTGAGCGAGAGCGCCTGGAACACCGTGTTCAGCTCGTGATAGCCGTCGTCACGCAAGTCCCCGACGGCCAGATGCAGATTGACCTTGGACGGGGCCCTGACTACGACGGGGCGAGGAACGACGGAAAGCACAAGGGTAGAGCTTAGGCGCTCCCGGTACGGGTGCGGAAATGCGCACCATCACGCACTTTGCCACTCACCGCGTCACAGGTGCGGGCCGAGCCGGGTGGTGAGGCTGCCGCCGCGGGCGAGGGGCAGACGGGTCCGCGCCGACCGGATGTCGCCGGTGACGTCCGCGGGCCGGTCGTCCGGGTACCGCAATTCACTCGTGACGGCCGCCGGGCCGTCCAGAACGTCGTGCGACACGGTGCCGACGCCGAGTTCCAGCTGGTGCCGGAGCAGCGGCAGGGCGCCGAGATCGGCGTTGGTGACCCCGACCCAGCGTCCCGCGCTCTCCCCCGCCCGGCCGATCTGCACCCGCTCACGCAGCAGCACCGTCGACGACTCGGTGAGGGACACCGTCGTCTCGACGCGATGCTCCGCGCCACCCGCGATCACCGTGGGTTCGAGCGCGCAGTCGAGCACGGCGTCGTCCTCGACCTCCACCGACCACTGCGCCGTGGACAGCACACGACCCCGGCCGGGCAAGGCAAGGGACGCCGCGACGCTGCGCAGCGTCAGCCGGGCACCCGACCGGACCCGGACGGTGATCTCCCAGTGATCGCCGCCGAGCGGGGTCGCGGCGGTGCCGATCACGTGGACCGTGTCGCGGCCGGTGATCCGCGCCGCCAGTCCCCCGACCGCGGAGATCCGCGGACTGCGGTCGGGGGACGCGACGATCGTCAGTTCGGTGCGCACTACTGGTGCACGTCGGCGAGGGTGCGCACCTGCTCGCGCACCCACTCCAGCGCCGGCCCGGACGACGGATCCTCCGTCAACGAGATCAGCGCCGTGGGCCTGCCCTCGCGGACCTTCTCGGCGTCGCGGCGCATCACCCCGAGATCGGCTCCGACCATGGGCGCGAGGTCCGTCTTGTTGATCACGAGGAGATCCGAGAACGTCACACCGGGACCACCCTTGCGGGGAACCTTGTCACCACCGGCGACGTCGACGACGAAGATCTGCACGTCGATCAGGCCCGAGGAGAACGTCGCGGTGAGGTTGTCGCCGCCGGACTCCACCAGGATCAGATCGAGCGGCGGGTTGGCCGCGATCAGGTCGTCGATGGCGTCGAGGTTGGCGGTGATGTCGTCGCGGATCGCCGTGTGGGGGCACCCACCGGTCTGCACGGCGGCGATGCGCTCGTCCGGCAGCACGGCGTGGCGGCGCAGGAAGTCCGCGTCCTCCGTGGTGTAGATGTCGTTGGTGAGCACGGCCAGCGACAACTCCTCGCGCAGTTGCCTGCACAGCGCGGCGACGAGCGCCGTCTTGCCCGATCCGACGGGCCCGCCGATCCCGATCCGGACCGGCTCCCCCGCCACCCGGACCCGCCTGGGACGGTCGTGCTGGTGGTCGTGGGGTTCACCATCGATGAAATGCGGTGGCATGGTTGATCTCTCCTTACTGGGATACAGCTGAGTGTCACGACACGAACAGGGGGCGGTCCCGTAGAACGTGCCGCTCGGCGACGACATCCATGAAGGGGTCGGACACGCTGGACAGTCCGGTCACGCACTGGCCGGCGATGTCGTCGCACAGGTCGGACAGTGCGAACGTGCACGCGGCGACCTGCGCGGGATCGAGAGCGAGCAGACGCTGCGCGGCGATCGCGGACCCGGTCATGGTGGTGTACACGACGACCAGCGCCGCCTCCCGCGGTTCGACCGCGGTGACGGATCCGACCATCCCCGACACCACGGGCAGGTGCGGACGTGTCCCGACCGGCGACCAGTCGTGCTCCGGCCACGTGGTGCGGGCCAGCCGCAGCAGACCTCTCCCCTGCGCCCGCGACGACGACCGCGCCGCCGGGGACGGGGTTCGCGCATCCATCTCTGCGTCGGCGTGTTCGGCGGTGAGCCGGCCGGCGCACACCGCCGCGGTGATCGATCCCCCGACGAGCCCGGCGGTCCGTATCCGGCGACGCAGGAACGCCTCCATCGTGGCGACGTCGCGGACGACCCCGCTGGCGACGGCCTCCTCGATGCCGCCCGAATGCACGTGCCCGCCTGTGGGCAGCCGCGAGTCGGCGAGGGACATCAGGTGAGCGAGGCGCATCAGAACAGGAAGTATCGCTGGGCCATCGGCAGTTCCGCCGCCGGTTGCTCTTCCCACACGTCGCCGTCGATGCGGACCGTGAACGTGTCCGGGTCCACCTCGATCCGCGGCTGCGCGTCGTTGCGGGGCATGTCGGACTTGCCCCGCGACCGCACGTTCGCGACCGGGACGAGTCGACGGCTCAGGTCGAGTCGATCCGCCAGTCCGTCCTCGAGGGCGTGTGGAGCGACGAAATGCACGGACGTGGCGGCCGCAGCCTTGGGCGCCGCCCCGAACATCGGACGCGGAAGCACCGGTTGCGGAGTCGGTATGGACGCGTTGGCATCTCCCATCGCAGCCCACGCGATCATCCCGCCCTTGATCACCGCGTGCGGCCGGACACCGAAGAACGCCGGATCCCACAGCACCAGGTCGGCGAGCTTGCCGACCTCGACCGATCCGATCTCGGCTTCCAACCCGTGCGCGACGGCGGGGCAGATCGTGTACTTCGCCACGTACCGCTGGACGCGCTGGTTGTCGGCGCCGTTGTCGCCGGACAGGAAACCCCGCCGCCGTTTCATCACGTGCGCCGTCTGCCACGTGCGCAACACGACCTCGCCGATGCGTCCCATCGCCTGCGAGTCACTGCCGATCATGGAGATGGCGCCGAGGTCGTGGAGCAGATCCTCCGCCGCGATGGTGGACGGCCGGATGCGGCTTTCCGCGAACGCCAGGTCCTCCGGGATCTTCGGGCTCAGGTGGTGACACACCATGAGCATGTCGAGATGCTCGTCGAGGGTGTTGACCGTGTGCGGCCGGGTCGGGTTGGTCGAACTCGGCAGGACGTTCCCGTGCGCGGCCACCGTGATGATGTCCGGCGCGTGGCCGCCGCCCGCCCCCTCCGTGTGATAGGCGTGGATCGCGCGTCCGGCGATGGCCGCGAGAGTGTCCTCGACGAAGCCGGCCTCGTTCAACGTGTCCGAGTGGAGGGCCACCTGCACTCCCGCAGCGTCCGCGACGGTGAGGCACGCATCGATGGCCGCCGGAGTCGAACCCCAGTCCTCGTGCAGCTTGAAACCGGAGACGCCGCCGCGCAACTGCTCCCACATCGACTCGGAGCTGACCGTGTTGCCCTTGCCGAGCAGCGCGATGTTCATCGGCCAGCCGTCGAGCGCCTCCAGCATCCGGGCGGTGTGCCACGAACCGGGGGTGACGGTGGTGGCCTTGCTGCCCTCGGCGGGGCCGGTGCCGCCGCCGATCATCGTCGTGATGCCGCCGCCCAGCGCCTCGTCCATGATCTGCGGGCAGATGAAGTGCACGTGACAGTCGATACCGCCGGCCGTGAGAATCTTGCCGTTCCCGGCGATGATCTCGGTGGACGGACCCACCACCAGATCGGGGTGGACCCCCGACATCGTGTCGGGATTGCCTGCCTTGCCGAGCGCGACGATGCGTCCGTCCCGAATACCGACGTCCGCCTTGATGATTCCCCAATGGTCGACGACCACAACGCCGGTGATCACCGTGTCGGGGGCGCCCTCGGCGCGGGTCGCGCGACCCTGCCCCATGGACTCGCGCAACACTTTTCCACCACCGAACACCGCCTCGTCGCCGGCCAGCCCCGGCCCACCGCTGCGGTCCTCGGTGATCTCGATCAGAAGGTCGGTGTCGGCGAGCCGGATGCGGTCACCGGTCGTGGGACCGAACAGCTCGGCGTAGCGTGCGCGGCTGAGTTCGGTCATGACGCGTCCAGCTTTCCGGGAGGAGTGAGGCTCAGCCCGTGCACTTCACGGGTCCCACGCAAGGGGACGAGTGAAATCGTCTGCGCGATACCCGGTTCGAAGCGCACCGCGGTGCCGGCGGGAATGTCGAGCCGCAGCCCGTGGGCGGCGGAACGGTCGAACTGCAGTGCGTGATTGGCCTGCGGAAAATGAACGTGGCTCCCGACCTGGACCGGGCGGTCACCGGTGTTGACCACCTCGAGTTCGGTGCGGGGAGAACCTTCGTTGAGCTCGATCACGCCCTCGGCGCACACGACTTCACCTGGAATCACGGTCACCCCTACGCAATCGGATCGTGGACGGTGACGAGCTTGGTTCCGTCCGGGAAGGTGGCTTCCACCTGCACGTCGTGCAGCATCTCCGGGACGCCTTCCATCACATCGGACCGGGTGAGCACCTCACGACCGGACACCATCAACTCCGCCACCGACCGGCCGTCGCGGGCCCCCTCCAGGATGTGATCCGTGATGAGGGCCACCGCCTCCGGATGGTTCAACACGAGGCCGCGTTGCCGGCGCCTGCGCGCGAGTTCCGCGGCGTAGCTCAGGAGCAGACGCTCCTGCTCGTGGGGCGACAAGCGCATGTGTCCTCCTGCGGTCGGTGCGTCGCAATACTGCCACGAACTGCAGTGTGGCACCGCCCACGCTCGGAACGGCCGCCGTTCTCACCGCGGAAACATTCGTGACACGAACCCGTCACAGCGCCTTCCTAGCGTTCACCCATGGCCATCTCCACTGACGCCCATCCCCCACCCGGTGACGTGTCGCCGACCGGGACGCGATCGCCCTGGTACACCAACCTGTTCGTCCAGCTTCTCCTCGGAATCGTCGGCGGCATCGCTCTCGGCTGGCTGTGGCCGACGGTGGGGTCGGAGCTCAAACCGATCGGCGACACGTTCGTCAAGCTGATCAAGATGCTCATCGCGCCGTTGATCTTCACGGTGGTCGTCACGGGAATCGCCAAGGTGGGCGACGTCAAGGCCGTCGGACGCATCGGCGTGAAGGCGCTGATCTACTTCACCGCCGTCACCGGGTTCGCGCTGCTCTTCGGACTGGTCATGGGCAACATCGTCAAGCCCGGCGCCGGATTCGACATCGACCCGGCCACTCTCGCCGACGGCACCGAGCAGATCGCGGAGAAGACCGGCGGTGGCGAACTTCCCGGCGCCGTCGAGTTCCTCATGGACATCGTCCCCACCAGTGTGGTGGGCGCGTTCGCCGACAACATGTTGCTGCAGGTCCTCTTCTTCGCGGTGCTCTTCGGCATCGCGCTGGCCAAGTACGGCGAGCACGGTCCCCCGCTGGTCCTCGAATTCGTCGACCACCTCAGCCACATCATCTTCATGCTCATCGGCTGGATCATGCGGCTCGCCCCGATCGGCGCGTTCGGCGCGATGGCGTTCATCATCGGCCAGTGCGGAATCTCGACACTCGGCAGCTTCGCCAAGCTCATCGCCTGCTGCTACCTCGCCGGAGCGCTGTTCGTCCTCGTCCTCGCGCTGATCGCGAAGGTCGCCGTGGGACTGAACATCTTCACGTTCATCCGCTACACCAAGGAGGAGTTCGGTCTCGCGCTGGGAACCGCATCGTCCGAGGCAGTGCTTCCCCGCATCATGACCAAGCTCGTCGGCGCCGGGAACTCACAGGCCGCGACCGGGCTCGTGGTGCCGACCGGATACTCGTTCAACCTCGACGGGGCCGCGATCTACCTGTCCATCTCGACGCTGTTCCTCGCCCAGGCCACCGGCCACGACCTGTCCGTCGCCGACCAGCTCGGCGCGCTGTTCATCCTGCTCCTCACGTCGAAAGGCATGGCGGGCGTACCCGGGTCGTCGTTCCTCGCGCTGTCGGCGACCGCGACCGCGCTCGGAATCTTCCCCGTCGCGGCGGTCGCGGTGCTGCTCGGCGCCGACCGGATCATGGACTCGATGCGGGTGTTCGTGAACCTCCTCGGCAACTGTGTCGCCACGTTCGTCGTCTCGAACTGGGAAGGCCAGCTGGACAAGCAGAAGATGCAGGACGCCGTCCACGGAAGGCTCAGCCCCGGCGGCGCGGATCCCGTCGCGCAGCCGCCGGTCGTGGCCGAGTACGAGTCGCGTCAGTAGCCGGCGGGAATGCCGAACACCCTGATCGCGTCGCGGTACATCCCGAGCTGCTGGTCTTTGGTCAGCGGCATGACTTCGGCGATCAGCTGACCGGCACTGGTGATCGCGCTCATCGCCCCGACCACCGGCAGTCCGGCGACGTTGAAATCGACCGTTGCCCTGCGGATGTGGTTGGCCGACGTCACGATGATCGCGCCGCCCGCACCGAGCGAGCGCGCGAGCGGAACGGAGTTGAGCGCGTTGCCCACCGTCGATCCGGCACGATGCTCGGGGTGGATGCGTTGCGCCGGGACACCGTGCGACTGCAACCACCCCTGCATCGCGGCCGCCTCGGTGATGCCGTTCTGCGGGTTGCCGCCGGTGACGATGATCGGCGACATCGGTGAGGCCCACGACTGGACGAGCGCGGCCTGCAGGCGGTTGATCAATTCCGGTCGCATCGCGCCGTCGGGGAGCAGTCCGAAGCCGAGGACGATGATCGCGGTGGACGGACCCTGGATGGCCGGAAGGGGGTTCGGGGGCGTGAACGACGCAATTCTGATCGCGTTCAGCATCCCGTCGACGCCGGCGCGCATCCCACCGTCCATCGCGCCGAGCCGGGCGAGCGCGGTCTCGCGGGTGATCAGGTCGCCCGCGGCGTCGGCGTAGATGGCCTGCAACGCCAGCGCATTGGTGTCGCCGGGTTCGCCGGCGACGGCGCCACCGATGTCCGCGAGGGCGCCACGGGTGTCACCTGCGGCGAATCTGCCCTGCGCGCTGTTGAAGAGGTCGGCGGCCGAGGCGGATGCCGTCGCGGTGGTCGAAACCGCCAGAGCCAGGCAGAAGGCAGTGGTCATGACGGTGGCGAGCAGCGCCCTGACTGCTGAAGAAATGGGCCGAACACGAAACTGCGTCACGCTGAGACCTTTCCGTCGGATTTTCACGAAGTACACATGCGATGGTCCGTGGAGCGTCGGCGCCAGTGTAGTGACACTCGTGGGGCTGGTGGGAAAATCGTTACCTACCGTTACCCACAGTCGATAGAGGACCGGAGATGTCCTCTATCGATGGCATTCTGGGACGCATGCGGGAAACTTCGGCACGACTCCTCCGGCTGCTGTCGCTGCTCCAGACCCGAAAGGACTGGTCCGGGGCAGAACTCGCCGACCGACTCGGCATCACCCCACGCACTGTCCGGCGAGACGTGGAGAAACTCCGCGACCTCGGGTACCCCGTCGACGCGACCGTCGGGGTGGGCGGTGGCTACCAACTCGGCGCGGGCGCGGAAATGCCGCCCCTGCTCCTCGACGACGAAGAAGTCCTGGCCGTCGCACTCGGCCTGCAATCCGGCGCGACCGGGTCCGTGGTGGGCATCGGGGAGGCGTCGATGCGAGCGCTCACCAAACTCCGGCAGGTGATGCCGTCCCGGCTGCGACACCGTCTCGAGGCGCTGCAGGTCGACGTGGTCCACCGCGAGCCCGCAAAGAGCGCCGTCGACGCGCAGGTCCTGTCGGCCGTCGCCTCCGTGTGCCACAACCACGAACGACTCCGATTCGACTACAGCACCCACGACGGCACCGAGAGCCGACGGGAAGTGGAGCCGTACCGGCTCGTCCGATCCGGTCTGCGCTGGTACCTCGTCGCCTGGGACCTCACGCGCGCCGACTGGCGGTCGTTCCGCATGGATCGCCTGACACCCAAGATCCCGACGGGACCGCGGTTCGCACCCCGTGAACTGCCGCCCGGCGGCGCCGCCGAATTCGTCGCACGCGGCATCAACCGCGCCGTCACCCGGATCCGCGCACGGGTACTGCTGCACGCGTCGATCGACGAGATGGCGGCCCTGGTCCACGAAGACTGGGGAACTCTCGAAGAAATGCCCGACGGACGATGCGCAGTGGCGCTCGGCGGCGACTCCGTGCCGTCGATAGCCAACTGGCTCAGCGCATTCGGCGTCGACTTCACCGTCCTCGACCCTCCTGAGCTGCGCGAAGAGTGCCGACGGGTGGGTGAGCGTCACCGCCTCTTCGCCGACCGCTACGGTAACGCCTGACCGAGACGCCGTTCAGCCGTCACCGCGGACCGAAAATCCGTGGGAACCGAACGGTCCTGCGCGGCGTCCAACCAGGTGACGACAAGGAAAGGTCGGGGTAGTCGGGGATGCAGCACACGATTGTCGAGGAGGGGCGCGCGCGGGCGCCTGCGGGGACGGGAACGGTCGGCAAGGTGCCGTCGGGGGCCATCTGGCGCTCGGGGGCGCGACGGTGGTGATCATGGCGTTCTCATTGGCGTTCGTGTGCACCCTCGACAACGGAACCCAGCCGTGGACGTGGCCGAGCAGGTATTCGACGGCCTGGTTCGTCGCCACGACCATCCTCGCCACCACACTGTGGGCGCTCTTCGTCACGGGTGTGGTGATCTTCTCGTCGAGGCCCCGGCGGGCGCTCGGCACGGCCACGTTCTTCGTCGCCGCTGCACTCGGAGCCGCTGCGGTGATCGGGCTGTTCGGTCCGTCGGAGAATTCCGCGCTGCAACTCTGGCTCGTCTGCGCCATGAATCTCGGGTATCAGGCCGCTCACCTGCGGTCGGCGTAGCCGGACCGAAACGAGTCAAGGCCCCACTCTGACGAGTGGGGCCTTGCTCGAACGTCATGTCCCGGCGAACCGGGAAGTCATGGCCGTTCTCAGATCAGGGTGACGCCGGTGGCCTGCGGGCCCTTGTTGCCCTGGCCGATCTCGAACGAAACGCGCTGATTCTCCTCGAGCGTGCGGAAGCCGCCGCTCTGGATCTCCGAGTAATGGACGAACACGTCAGCGCTGCCATCCTCGGGGGCGATGAAGCCGAACCCCTTCTCGGAGTTGAACCACTTCACGATGCCCTCTGCCATGTAAATCTCCTCTAACACAGTAACTTCTTCAAGCAACCGGCTCGGTTACCTGGGTCATTGAACACGACCGTCTATGACAATTCCTGTGGAGGACGTCCAAACGCTCGCAACCATCGATTTGCGAACGTGGGAAACACAAACACAAAACTTACGACCTCCAATAGTGAACCACACATCCGGTCGGTTGTCTCCCCCGGGCCGAACTCGCGCAGGTCAGGGGATGAAATTGGCGTACACACCGGGAGCAACGGGCGCCACGATCCCGTCCGGCGCCCACGGCGCACCCTGACCGGGCAGGACGGTGACGCTCCCCGTCACCGACACCACGACGGTCCCGCTGCCGGTGAGCATTCGAGCGGACGAGCGCCATCCCCGGTCGTCCCGGAACCGGCCACGACTGACCCTGCACCGTCGAGAACGGCGGGATGCCGATGACCGTGGGGTTCCCCCTGTGAGTACTTATTAACGTCCCGCGGTTAACAAGTACTCACGGCTGGGTGGCGGCGAGACGCACGAAGGCCGCCGCGTCGAGGGTCTCACCGCGGGCGGACGGTGCGATGCCGGCCTCGCGCAGTCGCCGCTCCGCCTCCGCGGGCGAACCGGCCCAACCGCCGAGCGCGGCCCGTAAAGTCTTGCGGCGCTGAGCGAACGCCGCATCGATGACGGCGAACACACGGCGGCGGTGTGCGTCGTCGACGGGCCACGGCGGTTCGGCGTAACGGTCGATGCGCACGAGACCCGACTCGACCTTCGGCACGGGCCAGAACACCGCGCGCCCGACGGCGCCCGCGCGTCGGACGGCGCCGAAGAAATTGGCCTTCACGCTCGGCACACCGTAGATCTTGCTGCCCGGGGACGCCGCCAACCGGTCGGCGACCTCGGCCTGCACCATCACCAGAGCGGTTCGGAGACTGGGAAGTTCGGAGAACAGGTGCAGCAGCACCGGCACCGCAACGTTGTACGGCAGATTCGCGACGAGAGCCGTGGGCTCACCGGGGATCTCGGACGGCTTGACCCGCATCGCGTCCGCGCCGACCACGGTCAGCCGGTCCGCGAGTTCCGGTGCCCGGTCGGCGACGGTGACCGGGAGTCGCGCCGCGAGGTTGGGGTCGATCTCGACGGCGATCACCTTGTCGACGACATCGAGCAGCGCCAACGTGAGCGAGCCGAGCCCGGGGCCGACCTCGAGGACCGTGTCCTCGCGTCCCACGCCCGCGGTGGCGACGATGCGGCGCACCGTGTTGGCGTCGTGCACGAAGTTCTGCCCCAGCTGCTTGGTGGGGCGCACGCCGAACTCCTCGGCTAACGCACGCACCTCGGCGGGGCCGAGCAGTGCGGCCTGACCTCGAGCGACGGGGGGTACTTCGGCTTCGGACACCAGCCGAACTTTAACGCACGCCGAGCCTGCCCGAGCACGACGGCCACGCTCCCCAGCCCTGTGTCTTCTGCGTCTGCGACGCGACGGCGATCTGCTCCTCGCGGGTGGCGAGGTCGGCGCGCGGCGCGTACTTGAGGCCGCCCTGGCGCTCCCACGTGTTCTGGTCGAACTGGACGCCGCCGAAGAATCCGTTGCCGGTGTTGATGGCCCAGTTGCCGGTGGCCTCGCACTGCGCGAGCGCGTCCCAGACCGAACCGTTCTCGACGGGCGGCACCTCGGTGCCCGGCTTCGCGCCGACGCGGATCACCTTCGGCTGCGCCGGCGTCGTGACCGTCGCGGACACCTGGTTGCGTCCGACTTCCCTGCCGTTGACGGTGTTGACCGCGAACGTGACGTCCTGGACGCCGGGCACTCCTGGGTTCTCGAGCACGGTGCGACTCTGGTTCATCGTCGGATCCTCGATGCGCTGCTCCTCCGGAGCCAGCGGCAACGTCTCGACCTTCGTCTCGGTGCGGTCACGGGTGACGGTCACGGCCATGCCGTCGGTCAGCGGAGTGTCCGCGGCCGGGACGACGGTGTCGGCCTGCTCGAGGGGCGCGCCGTGCGCGGCGAGGAACTCCCCGACCGTCGGTGCGGCCATGCGCACGTCGGTGACCGGCAGCGCGCCGTCGGCAAGCGTGACGACGAGCGGATTGAGCACATCGAGCGCTGCACCGTCGAGCGGAAGTCGCTGCGAACGGGACGCGGACACGTGCACGTCCTCGCCGAGTTCGAACTGCTTCAGCGCGTCCTCGACGGTGAGCGCGGTGGTCCACACCGTCTTGGGCTGACCGTCCACCGTCAGGGACACTTCACGCGCGCGGCGCAGCACCACGGTGTCCCCGTCGGACAGGCTCGCGTCGCGTTCCGGTGCCACGACGTCGCGGTCGCTGATCGAGTACCCGGCGTCGGACAGGGCGGCGTCGACGTTCGTGGTCATGGTGCTCAGCGAGATCTTCTCGCCGTCCACGTCGAGGGTGACGGTCTTGTGCCGGACCACGGCCATCACTCCGCCTGCGATCAGTGTGGCGAGAAGCAGGGCCACCACGGTGTAGAGCAGCGGCGAGCGAGCCGAGTTGATCTTCGCGAAGGGCGACATCGTGTTCCTTTACTTCAGACCGTCAGCGGAGTCCGAGCTTGCTGGTGCAGGAGGGCCATGCGCCCCAGCCCTGTGCCGCCTGGACCTTCTCGGCGACGGAGATCTGCTGTTCGCGGGATGCGAGGTCGGCGCGGGCGGCGTACTGGCTTCCGCCGAACGCCTCCCAGGTGCTCTGGGTGAACTGCAGTCCGCCGAAGAATCCGTTGCCGGTGTTGATGGCCCAGTTGCCGGTGGCCTCGCAGTGCGCGATCGAATCCCAGGTGGAGGCGTTGGAGATGGCGAGTTCCTTCACACCGACCTTGACCAGTGCCGGCGCGGGCTCGCGGAGCACCTGAGAGCTGAGCTCCTGGCGTCCGGCCTCGACACCGTTGACGGTCTTCACGGATGCGGTGACGGTGCGCTCGCCGGGAACCCCGGGGTTCTCGACAACGGTCTTGCCCTTGTCGAGCGCGGGATCCTCGACGCGGTTCTCGGGCGGCGCGATGGGCAGCGTCTCGGTGCGGGTCTCGGTGCGGTCGCGGGTCACGTGGATCTCGGCGCCTTCGACGACGGGGGCGTCGGCGGGCGGAACGACGGTGTCGGCCTGCTCGAGCGGGGCGCCGTTGGCCGCGAGGAGCTCACCCACGGTGGGGGCTGCCAGTCGGACGTCCGTGAGCGGTGCGCCGCCGTCGGCGACCTTGACGAGCTTGGCGTTGACGACCTCGAGCGCGGTGCCTTCCAGCGGCAGGCGCTCGGAGCGGGACGCCGAGACGTGGACGTCGTCGGCGAGTTCGAACTGCTTCAGTGCGTCGTCGACGGTGAGGGCGGTGGTCCACACGGTCTTCGGCTGCCCGTCGACCGTGAGGTCGATCTCGCGGGCACGTCGCAGCACCACGGTGTCGCCGTCGGAGAGCGACGCGTCGGCCGCGGGGGCGACCGCGTCACGCTCGCTGACGGTGTATCCGGCGTCGTCGAGCGCGCCGCCGACGTCGGAGGCCATCGTGCCGAGCGAGATGGTCTCGCCGTCGACGTCGAGCGTGACGGTCTTGTGCCGCGCCACTGCCAGCGCACCGCCCACGACGAGCGTCGCGAGCAGTGCCGCGACGACTACGTAGAGAAGGGGCGATTTGGCGTTGTTGATTCTGGCTAAAGGCGACACATGAAATCCCAAGGCTGGCGAAGGTTTGATCACGGTACGGTAACGAATCGGCGATGGTCTGGCAACTTTGCCGCTACGACCTGCGTGCGAGATCACGAAAAGGTTGAGATCGGGGACAGTTTTCACTTCACCGCGAAGGATTGCTTCTGGTCCGGACCACGTGCGAAACGCAGTATCTTGCGACATGCACCAAGAAGCCCGGAAGCGACCGGGCACTACTGACTGAGAAAGCTGGGGTTCCGTGCGCAGCAGATCCGATCGACTTCTGAGACTCGTCAGACGTCCGAGAGTGCCCGCGGTGATCGCCGCGCTGACGCTGCTCGTCACACTCGTCGCGCCCGGCCTCGCCGGCGCACAAGAGCCCGCACCGGGCAACAACTACACGATCGCCACCGACATCACGTTCGCCCCGTTCGAGTTCCAGGACGAGAGCGGCAAGCTCGTCGGAATCGACATGGACCTTCTCGCCGCCATCGCCGAGGACCAGGGGTTCACCTACCAGGTCAACCCCGTCGGATTCGACGCCGCACTCCAGGCGGTCACCGGCGGTCAAGCCAACGGCATGATCGCCGGCATGTCGATCACCGACGCCCGCAAGGCGACGTTCGACTTCTCCGATCCGTACTTCGAGTCGGGCGTGCAGATGGGCGTGCTCGAGAGCAACGACTCGATCACCTCGTACGAGGACCTGCGCGGCAAGTCCGTCGCGGTCAAGAACGGCACCGAGGGCGCCACGTACGCGGAGTCCATCAAGGACCAGTACGGCTTCACCACCAAGTACTTCGCCGACTCGTCGAGCATGTTCGACGAGGTCCGCACGGGTAACTCGGCGGCCGTGTTCGAGGACTACCCCGTCCTCGCCTACGGCATCAAGCAGGGCAACGGCTTCAAGACGGTCACCGACAAGGTCCCCGGCGCCAGCTACGGGTTCGCCGTCGCGAAGGGCCAGAACGCGCAGCTCTTGCAAGAGTTCAACACCGGGCTCGCCAACCTGAAGGCCAGCGGCCAGTACGACGAGATTCTCGACACCTACCTCAACTCGGACGCATCCGACGACGACAACTCGATCCTGGGCCTGATCAAGAGCACCTACCCGCTGCTGCTCGAGGGCCTGTGGCTCACGATCGTCCTGACCGTGGTCTCGATCGCCATCGCGCTCGTCCTCGGCGCGATCTTCGGATTGTTCCGGGTGTCGACCAACATCGTCCTGCGCGGCATCGGCACCACCTACGTCGACGTGTTCCGCGGCACCCCGCTGCTGGTGCAGGCGTTCTTCATCTACTTCGGCATCCCGGCGGCGCTGGACTTCCAGATGTCGGCGTTCACGGCGGGCATCATCACGCTGAGCCTCAACGCAGGCGCGTACATGGCCGAGATCGTGCGCGGCGGCATCCTGTCCGTCGACAAGGGCCAGATGGAAGCGTCGCGGAGCCTCGGCATCAGCTACCTGAAGTCGATGCAGAAGGTCGTGATGCCGCAGGCCGTGCGGACGATGATCCCCTCGTACATCAACCAGTTCGTGATCACGCTGAAGGACACGTCGATCCTGTCCGTGATCGGGCTCGCCGAGCTCACTCAGACCGGGCGGATCATCATCGCCCGCAACTTCCAGTCCTTCAACATGTGGCTGATCATCGGCGTGATGTATTTCATCATCATCATGGCGTTGACGAAGCTGTCGAACCGGCTCGAGAAGAGGATCAACAAGTGACCGAGACACCGGTGACAGAGAACAAGGCCGAGACCGCCGACCCGAAGATCCGGGTGAAGGGCCTGAAGAAGTCGTTCGGCGACAACGAGGTCCTCAAGGGCCTCGACGTCGACATCGCGAGCGGTGAAGTGGTCTGCGTGATCGGGCCGTCGGGCTCCGGCAAGAGCACGTTCCTGCGCTGCCTCAACCGGCTCGAGGACATCACGGACGGCAAGGTCGTGGTCGACGGGTTCGACGTGAGCGACAAGAAGATCGACATCGACCGGGTGCGTCAGCACATCGGTATGGTCTTCCAGCACTTCAACCTGTTCCCGCACATGACCGCGATCGAGAACGTGATGCTCGCGCCCGTGCAGACCAAGCGGGCCTCCAAGGACGAGGCGCGGGCGACGGCGGTCCGGCTGCTCGAGCAGGTCGGGTTGGCGGAGAAGGCGGACGCGAAACCGGCGAACCTGTCCGGTGGGCAGAAGCAGCGCGTCGCGATCGCGCGGGCCCTGGCGATGAACCCGGACATCATGCTGTTCGACGAGGCGACCAGCGCTCTGGACCCCGAGATGGTGGGTGAGGTACTGCAGGTTCTGCGCGACCTCGCGAAGGGTGGCATGACGATGGTCGTGGTCACGCACGAGATGGGCTTCGCCCGCGAGGTGTCCGACCGGGTGATCTTCATGGCCGACGGCTACGTGGTGGAGGAGGGAACTCCGGAGCAGATCTTCGGCGACCCGCAGCAGTCCCGCACCCAGGACTTCCTGAACAAGGTCCTCTGACACGTGAGTGGCGAAGCGTGCCGGGGGACGCTTCGCCACTCACATGGGGTCAGACGGTGGCGCGTTCCTTCGAGGCCCACGGCACCTTGTGGCCGAGCAGTCCGTCGACGCCGAACCGGCCCGATCCGACGACGGCGAGCAGCAGCGAGCCGACGCCGAGCGCCAGCACCAGCTCGTAGCCGCCCTCGCTGGCGAAGATTCCCTTGTCGACGTGCACGAGGAAGAAGGCGCCGACCATGTCGAGGAAGAGCAGGATGCCGAAGATCGGGACGGCCGCCCCGACGATGAGTGCGATTCCGCCGATCAGCTCGATCCACGTGGCGAGGAACGCCGAGATGCCGGGAAGCGGAACTCCCATGGCCTCGAAGCCGGCGGTCGTGGCGTCGAGTCCGTTGGTGAAGGCCTTCTGCCAGCCGTGGGCGAGGAAGATGATGCCGATGCCCACGCGGGCGACGAGGATTCCCAGGCTTCGAACTGCGGGGTTGTTCATGGATGTGCCTTTCATCGTGGTGTCCCCGCGCGACCGGGACGACCGTTAGTTGAACAAGCAACGATCCTAAATTGTCTAACTTGAAACTTCAACATAGGGCCTTCGGCCCCGTGCGCGCTCGACGAGTCCAGGGACTCGCTAACCACTCACGGGCCGGAGGCCGTACACGCGCTCGGCGGTCGCGGTGGACGCCTTCGCCAAGTCGTCCGGATCCTCGCCACGGATCTCGGCGAGCGCCCGGACCGTGTACGGGAGGCAGTACGGCTCGTTGGGAGCGCCCCGGAACGGGTGCGGGGTGAGGAACGGCGCATCCGTCTCGACGATCAGCTGATCCGACGGCACCAGTGGGGCCGCCTCCCGCAAGGCCTTCGCGTTCTTGAAGCTGACGGTGCCGGAGAAGCTGAGGACGTAACCGGCGTCGACGCACTCGCGCGCCATCTCGGCGTCCGAGGAGAAGCAGTGGAAGATCACCGTCTCCGGCGCGCCCTCATCGCGCAGCACCTGCAGCAGCGCCTGGTCGGCCTCCCGGTTGTGGATCATCAGCGTCTTGCCGAGCCGCTTCGCGAGGTCGATGTGCCAGCGGAAGCCCTCGGTCTGTTCGGGGACCGTGGCGCAGCCGTCGAGTTTCCCGGGCCAGTAGAAGTCGAGTCCCGTCTCCCCCACCGCGACCACCCGGGGATCACCGGCCAGTCGCTCGATCTCCGCCCGGGTCGCGTCGTCGAGCACGTTCGCCCGGGTCGGGTGGATGGCCACGGCCGCGTAGACGCGGGGATCCCAGTGCGCCGCGTCGACGGCGAACTGCGCGGCCGCCAGGTCGTCGGCCACCGTGACCACCCGCTCCACCCCGACCGCGGCGGCCCGGTCGACGATCGCCGTGACGCTCGCTGCGTCCGAGGCACCACACGCGTCGAGGTGGGTGTGCGAGTCGACGAGCGGGAACAGCGGCGCAGGGGCTTCCGGGGCGGGACGGTCTTTGCTCATGCGGACATTGTCGACGCCGCCGCCGCACGTGTCACATGCGGTACTTTCTCCCGGACGGGGAGGGAGCCGTGTCCATGACTTCGAGCTCGATGAACGGCCGCGTGATCGCAGTGACCGGTGGTGCGAGGGGAATCGGGAGGGAGATCGCCCGACAGCTGGCGCTGGCCGGCGCCCGGGTCGCGATCGGCGACGTCGACGGCGCCGCCGCCCGAAGGACGGCGGACGAACTCGACCGGGCGGGCGGGACGGTGGAGGGTCTCGAACTGGACGTCACCGACACCGCGTCGTTCGCGGCATTCCTCACGGCCGTCGAGGATCACTGGGGCCCGATCGACGTACTCGTCAACAACGCGGGCGTGATGTGGGTCGGGAGGTTCGACGAGGAACCCGAGTCCGCGACGGATCGGCAGCTCGCCGTGAACCTGCACGGCGTCATCCGCGGGGTGAGACTGGCGGCGCCGGCCATGCGTGCGCGCGGCCGCGGCCAGATCGTCACGGTGGCGTCGCTGGCGTCGAAGGTCGCACCACCCGGCGAGTCGACGTATGCCGCGACGAAACACGGCGTGCTCGGCTACCTGACCGGTGTCCGCGAGGAGCTGCGCGGGTCTGGCGTGCAGATCTCGGTGATCATGCCCGGTGTCGTCGACACCGAACTCGCGGCCGGCACGGCGACGGGCGCAGCAAAACTGCTGACACCGGCCGACGTCGCGAAGACCGTTGTCGCGGTGATCCACCGCCCCCGGTTCGAGGTCACCATCCCCCGGTACGTCGGTCCGCTGGCGCGCCTCGTCACCGTCTTCCCGCAGTTCGCCCGCGACTTCGCGATCCGCCGGATGGTCCCCGACCAGGTCAGGTCCACGAACAAGTCGGCCCGCGCGGCGTACGAGTCACGCACGGTCACCGATGAGGACGGCACCGGACCGGCCTAGAACCCGAATCTGCGCGTCACGAAACGGCGGCGCGCAGATAGAGTGGTCGCACCATGAATGCTGCTGATTCCACCGCCTCGCGGCCACCTTTCTATCTGACGACGGCGATCGCGTACCCGAACGGCGTCCCGCACATCGGCCACGCCTACGAGTACATCTCCTCCGACGCCCTCGCACGCTTCAAGCGTCTGGACGGGTTCGACGTCTACTTCATGACGGGAACCGACGAGCACGGCCTGAAGATGCAGCAGACGGCGGCCAAGGAAGGCATCGACGTCCGTGAGCTCGCCGCGCGGAACTCGGACGTGTTCGAGGCCATGGACAAGACGTTGAACATCTCCTTCGACCGGTTCATCCGCACCACGGATGCCGATCACGAAGAAGCCAGCAAGGCGATCTGGCGGAGGATGCTCGACAACGGCGACATCTACCTCGACACGTACTCAGGCTGGTACTCGGTCCGCGACGAGGCGTTCTACACCGAGGCCGAGACCACTCTGCAGGACGACGGTTCACGCCTGTCCACCGAGACGGGCACCCCGGTCGAGTGGACGGAGGAGTCCACGTACTTCTTCAAGCTGTCCGAGTACCAGGACAAGCTGCTCCGGCTGTACGAGGAGAACCCCGACTTCATCGCGCCCGCGACGCGGCGCAACGAGATCGTCAGCTTCGTCAAGGGCGGACTGAAGGACCTGTCGATCTCCCGCACGACGTTCGACTGGGGCGTTCCGGTCCCCGACCACCCCGAGCACGTGATGTACGTGTGGGTGGACGCGCTCACCAACTACCTGACCGGCGCCGGATACCCCGACACCGACTCCGAGCAGTTCGGCAAGTTCTGGCCGGCGAACCTGCACATCATCGGCAAGGACATCACCCGGTTCCACACCGTCTACTGGCCGGCGTTCCTGATGTCGGCGGGAATCGAACTGCCGAAGCGCGTCTTCGTGCACGGATTCCTCTACAACAAGGGCGAGAAGATGTCGAAGTCGGTCGGCAACGTCGTCGACCCCGTCGCCATGGTGGAGCAGTACGGCCTCGACGCCGTGCGCTTCTTCCTGCTCCGTGAGATTTCCTACGGTCAGGATGGAAGCTACAGCCACGAGGCCATCGTCACCCGGATCAACGCCGACCTGGCGAACGAGCTCGGCAACCTCGCGCAGCGGTCGCTGTCGATGGTCGCGAAGAACTGCGACGCCCAGGTCCCGACCCCCGGCGAGCTGACCGAGGACGACGCGGCGATGCTCGCGCAGGCGGATGCGCTGCTCGAGCGGGTTCGCGCCGAATACGACGTCCAGGCACTGCATCTCGCGCTGGAGGCGATCTGGTCGGTTCTCGGCGAGACCAACCGGTACTTCTCCAAGCAGGAGCCCTGGGTTCTGCGGAAGACGGATCCGGAGCGGATGGCGACGGTGCTGTACGTGACGCTCGAGGTGGTGCGGATCGTCGGCATCCTCGTGCAGCCGGTGATGCCGGACGCCGCGGAGAAGATCCTCGACCTCCTGGGCCAGAAGGCCGATGCGCGGCAGTTCAGCGACCTTTCGACGCGCATCGTGGCGGGCACCCCGTTGCCGGCGCCGTCGGGCGTGTTCCCGCGTTACGTGGAGGACTGATCCACGCGGGGTCCGTTGTTGTCGGACCCCGCATGCAGACTCTCCCCATGACGCCGAATAGAACATACATTCGATCTCCTCACGGTGGATTCGGGAACGGAGCGCGCGTGTTCGACGACGAAGTGAGCCCCCAGGCCGCCGCGGCAGTCCACACCCTGATGGGTGAGTTGTCGGCCGCGTACGAGCGTGGGTGGCAGCCCGCCGACGTCGTGCATCTGGCGCGGAGATCGAAGGAGCCGTCCGACGCGGCGCTGGCGGCGGCCCTGGTGCTGCACGAGGCGGAGCGCACGCGGGCCGCGCACCGGGCGCCGCGGGACTGGGTGGAGCAACTCCGCACCATCGGCGAGCAGTACCCGGGCGCCTCGCACCTGGCGGGGCGCGTGCCGGTCGACGGTCCCGACGTTCGGGCGCTGGCGGCCGGGCTGCTGTTCGAAGACCCGTACCACTCCGTCTACCAGCTCACCGACCTGTCGCTGACGTGGACGAATCTGCCCGGCTGGACGGTGCTCGCTCCCCCGCCGTCGACGTGGCCCGTCGTGCGGGTCGGCGACCCGGCCGCGGCCGTGCCGGGTGAGACCGAGGCCGACGCGAAGGTGCTCAACAGGATCCGCGGGCTGCTCGCGAAGGCCGAGGCCACCGATTTCGCGGAGGAGGCGGAGATCTTCACCGCGAAGGCGCAGGAGTTGATGACGCGCTACGCGATCAACGCCGCTCTCCTCCACACCCAGAACGGGGTGGGCAATACGGCGGTACACAGTCGCCGCATCCACCTGGAGAATCCGTACGTCAAGGAGAAGGTGCACCTCCTCACCGAGATCGGTGACTCCAACCGGGTACGCACCGTGTGGTTCAGCTCCCTCGCCATCGCAACCGTGGTCGGAACCCCCCTCGACCTCCAACAGGTCGACATGCTGTTCACCTCGCTGCTCGTGCAGGCGACGCGCGCAATGCAATTCGCGGACGCCGACAGTCGCAGTGGTTCACGCACCACGTCGTTCCGGAAGGGTTTCCTCGCGGGCTTCGCCAGCCGCATCGGGCAGCGGTTGCGCGATGCCGACAGCCGGGCCACGGCCGAGGCCGCCGACGAGGCGTCGATCCCGGTCGACGATCTGCTGCCGATTCTGGCCACCAAATCCGAGGCCGTCGACGCCGAGTTCGACCGCCTGTTTCCGCGTACCAAAAAGGCGCGCGGCAGGGCCGTCGACGCCAACGGCTGGTACGCCGGACAGGCCGCCGCCGACGACGCGTCGCTGGCTCCCGGGGAGCGTGCCCTCCGGCGGTAGCGCTCGCAGGCCGACTAGTCCTTCCGGGAGGCCAGCACCGTTTCGTAGAGCTCCCGCTTCGACACGCCGGTGGTGGCGACGAGCGCGCACGCATCCTTGAGCCGGGTGCCGTCCGCGACGAGTCGCTCCACCTCGTCGACGAGGTCGGCGGGGTCGGACGCGACGAGGGTGGCTCCCTCCACCACCACCGTGATCTCGCCGCGGACGCCCTCGGCGGCCCACTCGGCGAGTTCGGCGAGGGTGCCGCGGCGGACCTCCTCGTACGTCTTGGTCAGTTCCCGGCAGACGGCGGCGCGGCGGGTTCCGCCGAGCACCTCGACCGCGTCCGCCAGGCAGTCGGCGAGCCGGTGCGGTGCCTCGAAGAACACGCACGCGCGCTGCTCGGCGACCAGGGCCTGCAACCACGTCTTGCGCTGGCCCTGCTTCCGGGGCGGGAAGCCGTCGAAGCAGAACCGTTCGACAGGCAGCCCGGACAGCGCGAGCGCCGTCGTCACCGCCGACGGTCCGGGCAGGCACGTCACCGCCAGGTCCTCGGCCACGCACGCCGACACCAGCCGGTACCCGGGGTCGCTGACGGAGGGCATGCCGGCGTCGGTGACGAGGAGAACGGTCTTGCCGGATGCGACGTCGGCGACGAGGGCGGGCAGCCGGGCCGTCTCGACCTGGTCGTAGAAGCTGACGACCTTGCCGGTGATCGTCACGTCGAGAGCGGAAGCGAGCGCTTTGGTGCGGCGGGTGTCCTCGGCGGCGACGACGTCGGCCGTCCCGAGCGCCGTACGCAGTCTCGGCGAGGCGTCACCCACGTCCCCCATCGGTGTTGCGGCGAGCACTAGGCGACCAGTCATGACCCACAGCCTACGATTGCGGCGTGACGATGCTGACGGACGAGCGACCGACGCCCTCCGCACGACAGCCGTCCATGGTCGGACCGGCGCCGCTCGTGCCGCCCCCCGACTTCGGTCCCGTCGACCGCGCCCGCGGCTGGGTGGTCACTCTGTTCGTCACGGCGATCGCGGCGATCACCCGGTTCACGATGCTCGGTTACCCGACCGACGCGGGCACTCCCGTGTTCGACGAGAAGCATTACGCGCCGCAGGGCTGGCAGGTGCTCACCGGCGGCTGGCTCGAGGACAACCCCGGCTACGGACTGGTGGTGCATCCGCCCATCGGCAAACAGCTGATCGCGATGGGCGAGGCGATCTTCGGCTACAGCGGCTGGGGTTGGCGTTTCGCCTCCGCGGTGGCCGGCACGATCATGGTCCTGCTGGTGATCCGCATCGTCCGCCGGCTCACCCGATCGACTCTGATCGGCGGCCTCGCCGGGATCCTGCTGGTTGCGGACGGCGTCACGTTCGTCTCGTCCCGGCTCGGCATGCTCGACATCTTCCTTGCGGTGTTCGCGGTCGCCGCTCTGGGCTGCCTGGTGGTGGACCGCGACCAGGTCCGCGAGCGGATGGCCCGCGTGTACGACGAGGGCCGGATCGGCGACAGCGACTGGGGTCCGCGACTCGGGGTGCGCTGGTGGCGGTTCGGCGCGGGGATCATGCTGGGTCTGGCGTGCGGCACCAAATGGTCGGGCATCTACTTCATCGTGTTCTTCGGACTTCTGAGCGTCGCATTCGACGTGTCGGCCCGGCGCGCCTACGGGGTGCGGCGACCGTGGTTCGGTGCCGGCGTCCGCGACGTGGGCCCGGCGCTGTACGCGCTGGTCGTCGTGCCGCTGTTCGTGTACCTCGCCAGCTACTGGGCGTGGTTCGCCAGCGAGACGGGTGTGGACCGGCATGCCGTGGGCAACGAGATCGGGACGGGCGGCACCTGGTCGTTCGTGCCGGGCGCACTCCGGTCGTTGTGGTACTACAGCGGCAACGTCCTGCAGTTCCACGAAGGCCTCACCAATTCGGCGGGCAATCATCACCCGTGGGAGTCGAAGCCGTGGACGTGGCCGATGGGTCTGCGCCCGATGCTGTACTACTTCGCCGAAGGTGATCACGTCACCGGCTGCGGCGCGTCGAGTTGCGTCAAGGCCGTCATGCTCATCGGGACGCCCGCGATGTGGTGGCTGGCACTGCCGATGCTCGCGTGGGCGCTGTGGCAGACCGTGGTGCGGAAGGACTGGCGGTACGCCACCGTCCTCACCGCCTACGGTGCCGCGTTCCTGCCGTGGCTGACCACCCTGGACCGCCAGATGTACTACTTCTATGCGGTGGCGCTGGCGCCGTTCATGGTGATGGGTCTCGCGCTGGTCCTGGGCGACATCCTGGGTAGCGCGAAGGCGTCGCTCGAACGGCGCACCACGGGCCTGCTCGCCGTCTGCCTCTATGTGGGGCTCGTGGTTGCCAACTTCATCTGGTTGTGGCCGATCCTCACGGCCGTCCCGATCACCCCGGACACGTGGCAGCACCAACTGTGGCTTCCCAGCTGGCGCTGACCCCAGAATTATCCCAGCTGGCGCTGACCCCGGAATGAGTCGAGCCGCCCGGGTCCCGTGGGACACCGAGCGGCTCGCAGACTGTTTCTCTAGCGGGACGAGATCCGGTCGCGACGACGTTTGGCCGCCACTCTCCGCATCTCTCTCCGCATTTCCCGGCCGTCGACGATCATCTGGTCGCGGGACAGATCCTTGTAGAGCGAGAAACACAAGCCGATCATCACGAGGACGAACGGCGCAGCAGCGATGATCGTCATCGTCTGCAGTCCGTCCAGCGCGGTGTCGCCGCCGGTCCACAGAATGAGCGCGGCCACGCCACCGGTGAGCACACCCCAGAACACGACCACCCAGCGCTGCGGTTCCAGCGAACCGCGCTGCGAGAGGGTGCCCATCACCATCGATGCGGCGTCGGCGCCGGAGACGAAGAAGATCCCGACGAGGATCATCACCAGGACGGTCGTGATGCCGGTGAGCGGCAGGTGGTCGAGCATGCCGAACAGCTGCCCCTCCTGGGTGTCCTGTCCCGCGAGGTCGATTCCGTCACGCTGCTCGCTGATCCCGGCACCACCGAAGATCGCGAACCACACGAGGCTCACGGCGCTCGGCACCACGATCACGCCAACCACGAACTGGCGGATGGTCCGGCCGCGGCTGATGCGTGCCAGGAACATGCCGACGAACGGGGTCCAGGAGATCCACCACGCCCAGTAGAAGATGGTCCACGAGGACAACCATTCGCCGGTCGCCGGATCGGACGACGCTCCCGTGCGGGCCGACATCTGCGCAAGCTGCGCGGCGTAGGCGCCGATCGTCGTGGGCAGCAGGTTGAGGATCAGGACCGTCGGTCCCACGACGAACACGAACAGGGCCAAGATGACGGCGAGCACCATGTTGGTGTTGGAGAGCCACTGGATGCCCTTGGCGACACCCGACACGGCGGACGCCACGAACGCGAGGGTCAGCAGGGCGACGATGGCGACCAGCAGGAACGTGCTGACCTCCGACATCCACCCGACGACCTGGAAACCGGACCCGATCTGCAGTGCGCCGAGGCCCAGCGAAGCGGCGGTGCCGAACAGCGTCGCGAAGATCGCGAGGACGTCGATGAACTTCCCGATCGGCCCCTCCGCGCGGCGGCCGAGCAGCGGGATGAAGGCGGAGCTGAACAGCTGCTTGCGACCCTTGCGATACGAGCCGTACGCGATCGACAGTCCGACAACCGCGTACATCGCCCAGGGGTGCAGGCTCCAGTGGAACATGGTGGTGGCCATCGCAGTTCCGATGCCCCCGCTTGAACCCGGAGGGGGTGTCACGTAGTGCGCGAGCGGTTCGGCGACACCGAAGAACATCAGTCCGATGCCCATGCCGGCGCTGAACATCATCGCGATCCAGCTGACCGTCCGGAACTCGGGCTTCTCGCCGTCCTTGCCGAGCGGGATGTGACCGAACTTGCTGAACGCGAGCCACAGTGAGAAGAGGACGAATCCGGACGCCGACAGGACGAACAACCAGCCCATGTCGGTAACCAGCCAGCCGAGTGCCTTGCCGGTCGTGGAGTCGAGATTGTCGGGGGCCACGAGCCCCCAGACGACGATTGCCGAGACCGCGGCGGCAGCGGCGGAGAACACGACGCGGTCGGTGCGAACACCGACCCGTTTGAGCCCTCCGCCGACGCTCGCGTCAGCGGTCTCGGAACCTTGATCAGGCAGATCAGTATTCATTGCCATGAACAACTACGTTGGTCATTTTTGATGGTAAAAGCAAGCTAGCCCATCGCTTCACACCGAATCGAGACCCAGCCTACGGCATCGTTACGCTGCGGTTTTTCCCCATCCCGAGCCTCTTCCGAGAAGCCCGTCGATACTGAGGCGTCCGGCACCGATCACGGCGAGAAGCAGCGACCCGACGCCGAGTGCGACGACGAGTTCGTACCCGCCGTTCGCGACGAGGACGCCCTTGTCCGCGTGCACCAGAATCAGCGCTCCGAGCATGTCGAGGAACAGCAGAATTCCGGCGATCGGTGTGGCCACCCCCACGATGAGAGCAAATCCACCCGCGAGTTCGATAGTGGCGGCCGCAACAGCCGAAATGTCGGGAAGCGGGACGCCCATGTCGGCGAACGACGCCTGTGTGGCCTTCACTCCGTAGTCGAAGAACTTCTGCCAGCCGTGCGCGACGAAGACGACGCCGAGTCCGATCCGGGCAATCAGTAGTGCGAGGTCGCGGAAGAGTGCGGAAGCCATACCGAGTGTCTACCTTTCTGGGGTCACACCTTCTGGATGCGGCGCCGTCCTCATTCGGCGCCGCGGAGAGCGGACTGCACGAAGCCGAGGATCTCCTCGTCGGACACCCCCAGCTTCCGCAGGTCCTGCACATACCGTGTTGCGGCCTTCTCGGCGCCGGCGCGAATGGGGTCACCGCCGCTCGCGATGAACGTGCCCTGCTTGCCCCGGGTTTCGATGACACCCTGCTCGCCGAGTTCCCGGTACGCCTTGGCCACCGTGTTCGGGGCCAGACCCACCTCGACGGCGAGCGCGCGGACCGTGGGAATCTTCGTTCCCGCGATCAGTTGCCCACTGCGCACCTGCTCGATGATCTGCAATCGCAACTGATCGAACGGGGCGGTCGACGAATCCGGATCGATGTCGATGTCCACGGCCGGCGCCACCTCCGTTGTTCCACGCGTTGTATCAGACCGTAGTTGCGCGGTTGCGGCGCCGCAATGCTTACACCGCGGCGACGGCCTCCTCGATCGGTGTCGGGCCGGATGTCAGCATCAGCGTCTTCTTCGCAGTGTTCGGATGGTCGAGGAGCGCCGCGACCACTGCGGCGACGTCGGCGCGCGGGACGGTGCCGCGCTCGAGGGGAGGCGCAGTGAGCGTGACGTGACCCGTCGGGTCGTCGTCGAGCAGACCCCCCGGACGGAGAATCGTCCAATCGAGGTGGGTGCGGGCGCGCAAGTCTTCCTCGGCGGCCGTCTTCGCGACGAGGTAGGCCGCGAACACCTCGTCGGTGCCCTCGGGGATCGGCTCCCCCGCCCCGAACGAACTGATCTGGACGAATCGCCGCGTTCCCGCCTTCTCGGCGGCGTCCGCGAGGAGAACCGCGGCCCCGCGATCGACGGTGTCCTTGCGGGCGATGCCGCTGCCCGGGCCTGCGCCTGCGGCGAAGACCGCGGCGTCCGCACCGACGAGCGTCTTCGCGACGTCGTCCGCGTTCGCCCTCTCCAGATCGATCACCACCGGTTCGGCGCCGAGCGCCGCCACCTCGTGCTCGTGATCGGGGTTGCGGATCAGCGCGACCGCGCGGTCACCGCGCGCGGTGAGAATCTTGATGAGGTGACGGGCGATCTTCCCGTGCCCACCCGCGATGACGATGCGCCGCGGAGTCGCGTCCCTGTGCTCGGCCATGATCGATCTCCCTCTTTCGTCGACTATTCACGAGTTACTACCCTGGTTCAGCGCTCCCTGCGGGCAGGTTTGTTCCCCGGTGCAGAATGTCGGGTATGGCGAACACCGCGACCATCTACCACAACCAGCGATGCAACACGTCCCGCACCGTCCTCGGACTGATCCGGGACGCGGGCATCGAACCGACCGTCGTGAAGTACCTCGAGACCCCGCCCTCTCGGGACGGGTTGCGCAAACTACTCGACGACGCCGGGCTGAAGCCGAGTGAGGCGGTCCGCAAGAAGGAGACCGCCTTCAAGGAACTCGGGCTCGCCGAGGCGTCGGAGGACCAACTGCTGGAGGCGATGGTGGACAACCCCATCCTCATCGAGCGGCCCATCGTAGTGACGGACAAGGGCACCGTCCTCGCCCGCCCGGCCGAGAAGGTCCGCGAGGTCCTCTAGGCGCTGCGCGCTCGTGCGCCTTTCTGGTAGGCGTATTCAGTCGGTCGACGCAACATCCCTGGTAAGGAAGGGTGTTGTGGATGGTGTTCAAGGGGCGGCCGCCGATCGAGCGGCGAGTGCGGGAGCAGTTCTGGGAGTGTTTGCGGGCGGGGCAGGACACGGTCAGCGCGGCGTGTGAGGTGCAGGTCTCGCTGACCCAGATGCGGCGGTGGCTGGTGCAGGTCGGTGGAGTGCGTCCCCGCCGACCTGTTCCCCCGTCGGGGCGGTATCTGTCGCTGTCCGAGCGGGAGCAGATCGACGAATTCCGCCGGGACGGGTGGACGATCCGGGCGATCGCCCACGCACTGGGCCGCAGCCCGTCCACGATCAGCCGGGAACTGCGGCGGGCGTTGTCCTCTCGCGGGAAGTATCTGGCCTCACGGGCCCAACGGGACGCCGAGGCCCGCGCCCGGCGCCCCAAGACCGCCAAGCTCGCCGCCCACGCCGAGTTGCGGGAGCAGGTGCAGGGGTGGCTGGGTGAGGACTTGTCACCGCAGCAGATCTCGCACAAGCTCAGGCGGGAGTATCCGAGCCGGCCGGAGATGTGGGTGTCACACGAATCGATCTATCAGGCGTTGTTCGTCCAGTCCCGGGGAGCGTTGACGCGGGAGCTGACCGCCCATCTGCGGACCGGCCGCTACCTGCGTAAACACCGAAGCACGGTCGGTGAGCGGCGGGGGAAGTTCCCGGACATGGTGATGATTTCCGAGCGTCCCGCCGAGGTCGAGGACCGGGCGGTGCCCGGGCACTGGGAGGGCGATCTGATCATCGGGGCGAACAACAAGTCGGCGATCGGGACGTTGGTGGAGCGGTCGACCCGGTTCGTGATGCTGTTGCACCTGCCGGATGGGCATTCCGCCGAGCAGGTGCGGTCGGCGATGACCCGCAAGATCACCGAGCTTCCCCAGCACCTTGCCAAGTCGATCACCTGGGATCAGGGTGCGGAGATGAGTCAGCACGCCCGGTTCACTGTCGAGACGGGGGTGCCGGTGTATTTCTGTGATCCGCGTTCGCCGTGGCAGCGCGGGACGAACGAGAACACAAACGGCTTGCTGCGCCAGTACTTCCCCAAGGGGATCGCGTTGGACGGGTTCGAAGAGGTCTACCTCGACGTGGTGGCCGATAAACTCAATCGTCGTCCCCGTATGACGCTCGACTGGGACAGTCCAGCCGAGCGTCTCGGGAAACTCGTTGTTGCGACGGCCGCTTGAAAACGCC
>NZ_JBLWIT010000146.1:0-46279 GCF_048381435.1 Rhodococcus mengyinensis
TGGCGGGGATGCCGCAAGCTCCCAGCGTGGCGCGTAGTGCTCGAGGAATATCTGCCCCACCAGTTCCCCGCGGCTGCGCACCCCGGTCTTGTCGAAGATCGACTTCATGTGGTCTTGAATTGTGTAGACGGATAACGACATTGCGTGCGCCATCTCCCTTGTCGATCGCCCTTGGACGCACAGCGCAGTGAGATGGCATTCGCGTTGGGACAGTCCGTAGGCCATGGCAATGACGGGCGCGATCTCATGCGGCGTCGCGGGTTGGATGATGACGGCAGTGCGTCCGTCTTCGACGCCGGAAAGCCTGGTCCCGTACAGCAACAGCCAGGCGCCGGATCGCGTGCGTACCCGCGAGCGCGCGGCAAGTTCCAGCGGATCGGTGCCCGGTTCGATCGCCCGCGCCCTGGCCGCGATGGCCTGCACGACCTTCGATTCGAACGGCGTCGACGGCGCCGGGACCTCGACAATTTCGTCGATCCAGCGTTCCGCGGCGGGTGAGACCGATTCCGGGTCGCCCGCGGCGTCGAAGACCACCACGCCGGGGCCGTAGTCCACGGTCGTCACGGCGACCTCGACCTCGTGGAGCATCGAACGTCGCAGACCGGTAGCGAGCGCGGGCGCCAGCGCGGCGATTGCGCGGACGTGCTCGGCGGTGTACCACGGCGCGCCCGCATCGCGCAGGAATGCCGCTGCACCCCAATAGACCCCGTCCGACACCAGGGAGACCCGCAGCTCGTCGCCGATTCCGTACGCCTCGTGCGAACGGTGCCGTGCACTGCGGGACAAATCTCCGTGGGTATCCAGACTGAGTGCACCCGCCAGGCGGCCACTGTGCGCAAGAAACGCCCACTTGTCGACGTCCTCGACCTCGTATTCGTAGTGCGCCAACCAGGATCCGGAACACCCAACGTTCCGGTTCACGCTGCCGGTGAACAGGATGGTGCCCGGGTCGACGGTGTGCCAGCAGCAGCGGTCATGTGGGATCACCGTGCGCAGGGCCTCGCTCATTCGCGCGCTGTACCCCACCCAGTCCAGCTGGTCGGCGACGGCACGCGAGATTTGATCGCGGACGCGTGGCAGCAAGCTCTGCGCCATGTCCGAAGTGTATCGCAGCAGGTTAGGGCTGCCTACCCCAGAAATCTGGGTGAATTCCCCAGGATTCAGGGATATGACGCAGAACCGACAACAACGACGCTGGTTTCATGACGATGACAGCCCATACCTCCGCCGAAACCGACCACGACCTGCCTAACCCGGAGCCGATCATGCAGCTGGCGTCCGGGTTCATGGCCGCCAAACACCTCTTCGCCGCCAGCGAACTCGGTTTGTTCGAGGCGTTGGGCGAGGGCCCCACCGACCTGCGTGGCCTGGCCGCCCGCACCGGGCTTACTGCCCGAGCCACCCGGATCAGCGCCGACGCCATGGTCGCGCTGGGTATGCTCGAACGCCGAGGCGAACAGTACGTCAATACCGAGACGGCGGCCGCGTTCCTCGCCGGCGGATCGCCCGCCGACCTGCGTCCGCTGCTGCGGTTCTGGGACAAGATCAGCTTCCCGGCGTGGGAAGATCTGGCCGACGCACTAGCCCGCGGGCCGAAACACCAGATCTTCGACCTCGAAGCCGCCCTGCAACCCATCGCCTCGATCGGTATCGAGGCGTTTTCGGCCGGCCCCTCGCTCGCCCTGCCGGACACGGTCGATCTGTCCGGCAATCGTCGACTCCTCGACATCGGCGGCGGCACCGGCTCCTGGTCCATCGCGGTGGCGCGCCACTGCCCGCAACTGAGCGCGACCGTGTTCGAGCTGCCGGCGGTTGCCCAGACCGCGCAGGACCGCATCGCGTCGGTCGGGCTGGAGGGGCGAATCGACGTATGCGCCGGCGACGCAGGGGCCGACCCGCTGCCCGCCGGATACGACGCCTTCCTGGTCGCGAACCTGGCGCATTACTGGTCACCGGAGCAGAATCGTGCGCTGCTACACCGCATTCGCGACGTCGCCGCACCCGGCGCCACGCTGCTGATTGCCGAGTTCTGGACCGACCCCACCCACACCCAGCCGGTCGCGGCCGCCCTGATGGCGGGCGAATTCGCGGTCCACCTCGAACACGGCGACGTCTACAGCGTCGACGAAGGCATCGCCTGGCTGCAGGACACTGGCTGGCGCTACCGCGACCATCGCTCGCTCACCGGCACGATGAGCGTCATTGTCGCCGAAACCGCATGAAACAAGACAACACCCAAGGAGCACACGATGAGCGAGCATCAAGTCGCAATCGTCGGTGCCGGCACCTCCGGGGTCGCGGCGGCGGTGGCCCTCGCCGACCGTGGCATCAACCCGTTGCTGATCGACCGAGCCGACCAAGTCGGTTCGTCGTGGCACTCTCGTTATGACCGGCTGCGACTGAACACCGGCAGGCAATTCTCCCATCTGCCGAACCGCCCCTACAAGCAGGGCACACCGACCTTTCCCACGCGGGAACAGGTGATCGAGCATCTCGAGCGGCACGCACGCGCGGACGGGATCGAACTGCGCCTGGGCTGCCCGGTGGAACGGCTCGACCGAACTGACGGGCGCTGGCGGTTGACCACCGCTGCCGGTTCGGTCGACGCTGCCGAGGTGGTGGTCGCGACCGGCTTCGATCATGAGCCCTTCGTCCCGGACTGGCCCGGACGCGGGGACTGGCGGGGTGCACTGGTTCATTCCTCGCAGTACCGGAATCCCTCGCCGTACAACGGGAAACGGGTCCTCGTGGTGGGAGCGGGCTGCTCGGGCATGGAAATTGCCTACGACCTCGCCACCGGAGGCGCGGCAAAGGTCTGGCTTTCGGCTCGCACGCCGCCGAACATCATGCTCCGCCAGGGACCTGGTGGCATACCGGGAGACTTCATCGCAACGCCGCTCTACCATGCCCCGGTCCCTATCGCGGACGCAATCGCTCGGTTCGGCCGGAAGAGGAGCATCGGCGACCTGCGCGAGTTCGGATTACCGATCCCCGACGAGGGGATCTTCGCCCGCAGCGCCCGCCTCGGCGTGGCACCGGCGATCGTCGACAAGGAGCTCATCGCCGCGATCCGAGACAGGTCCATCGAGGTCGTTCGCGGAGTCGAGTCACTCGACGCGGACAGCGTGTGGCTGGTGGACGGGATGCGAATCGACCCGGAGGCGATGGTCTGCGCGACGGGGTTCCGCCAAGAACTCGAAAAGCTGGTCGGGCACCTCGGCGTACTGGACGAGCGAGGTTGGCCGCACGCCACCGGTGAAAAGCCGGCCGCCGAGAGGTTGCGTTTCATCGGGTTCGTGCCCAGGCCGTCGCAGATCGGGTTCGCGGCGAAGCAGGCTCGCCGCGCGGCCCGAGCGATCGCGCGGGAACTGCGGTGAGCGTCGGCGGTAGGATTCTCTCGCCCTGCCCCGGCGCTCGAACAATGGCGGGTCTGCGCGGAGATGGCCGACCGGTCAGATCCCCCCACACAAACGGTCGATATCTTTAGTCGCTCCGCTGCTGTCTTTCACGTAGCCCACGTGATGTTTCGGTGGCCCATGCTGCGTCAAGGACGGGCTACCGTCGCTGTCGTCCATGACGAAGACGGTGGGAGATGTGATGCGAGTGATGCGAGTATTGGATCCGTCGAGTGACGCGGTGTCATTTACTCTGCTCGACGAAAAACGGTGTCGTGGCGCCGGCTGAACGCTATCTGCGGTACCTGGCCGATATCGAGCGGTCGCCGAACACGATCAAGGCTCATGCTCATGACCTCAAAGACTGGTTCACCTTCCTGGGTGAGATCGAGTGTGATTGGCAGACAGTAAGACTAGAAGAATCGGAGCGTTCATCCGATGGTTGCGGCGACCTCCGCTACACACTCTGAGCTCGTCCACGAGTTGCAGATCCATCAAGTCAGACTCGGCGGGACTCGGGTCCGCCCATTGTCGGGTTGCGCCGACGTGGTGGTCGGTGCCTCGTCATCGCCACCTTGCCGACCCAACACTTTGAAAGTACATTGAAAGTTATGTCTGTGGGTGAGGTGCCGTTCTCGGATATCCAGAACAAGGGGAAGGCGACACTGTCGGAATGGCAGCGGTCGGGAGCGCGGCCGCTGCGGGTGACGCGCCGCGACGATGAGGATCTGGTGTTGATGACGGCGGCGCGGGCGGATCAGGAACGCGAGGTGCTCGCGGCGGCGACGGCGATGGTCGACGCCCTGCTGCACTCGGATGACCGTGATCTGGTGCGCAAGGTCGTCGCGGCGGCGTTCCCGTGGGTGAGCTACCTCTCGGGTGAGGAGGTCGCCGACTTCGTCGACGAGCTGATCGCGTCGCTGCGGGCGGGTTCGTCGCTGGATAATCCGGCTCCGCCGGCCCGCACGATCGCGACGTGGCGCCACACGGCGGAGGTGTATGCGGATCCGGAGTTGGCTCGGATCCTGTCGACGCCGTCCGAGGGTAACTTCGGTGCTGTGCCGGTGCCGGAGCTGTGAGTCCGAAGCGGGGCGAGCGAGTCGCGCCGCCGGTGGCCGGAGAGTTGTGGGACCTGCGGTTCGCAACGAGCGATGCGGCAAAGGGGTGGGACGAGCTGTGCCGGCAGGCGCCGGCGAACACATTGGTGGCGTACGAGGGGATGCGACGCCGCGCGGTCGCGCAGGAGTCGACCACACGCCATCACCGGTTGAAGGGCAAGCTCGCGACCGGGGTGCACAACGGTGTTGAGATGGAGCAGTGGCAGTACGAGGTCACCGCAGGTGGCCGAATCTGGTACGTGATGGACATCGAGCACCGCACCTTGTGGCTGAAGTACGCTGGCACAGGACATCCCAAACAGACCGAATAGTGTTGCCGGAGACGAAAATGGCCCGAACCCCCAACGCCACCTTCAGCAAGGTCACGCTCAGCCCGGCCATCGCGGCCGTCGGTTGTCGGGGACTCTGTCCGATCTCGATGGGCGGGTCCTCCGTGACGGCCGGGGGGCACCGCAGCGAAAGCAATTTGGGTCGAAGGGAATTCGGTCCTGGGTTGGGCTGCTGGTGAACGTGGGCAGCACCAGGGCAAGGGTGATGAGCGAGACGATGGTTGCGAGGGCGGCGCCGGTACCCTTGGCGTTGAACAGCGCAACCCCATGGCGCCCTGCGCCGGCGAGCAGGGAGAGCCCGACGATGCCGTTGAGGGCGATCATCACGGCGGCGAAGACGGTGTCTCGTGCGAGGGACGCCGTCGGGGGGCCACCGGAGATCATCAGGACCACGATCAGCCCCACCTGGATGACCGTGACCGCGATGGCGAGGATCAGGGACCCGAACGGCTCGCCGACCCGGCGGGCGACCACGTCGGCATGATGGACCGCCGCCAGGACCGCGCCGATCAGCGCCAGCGCCACCGCGAGCACCAGCACGGGTCCGAGGTCGCGTCCCCAGGTGACGGCGAGCACCGCCATCGCGACCGATGGACTCACAAGGGGCCACGTAGTGATGGCCGACCGCCGACGAAGCGCCATGGTTCGACTGTGCCAGCACCTTTCGGGTCCTGTTTACTGAAATGACGATTCCCAGGGATCTGTGACCGAAATCCGTTAGGTCGACAACAGCTACCGACTCTTTCGACTGCGGACCGGGGAGGTGCGCCGGGATGTGCTGTAGAACGGCATCCCGTGGTGACGGCACGAGCGGTGTGCGCAGGGGCCGACTCGGAGGTCAGGGGGTGCGCCCGAATGCCCTGATGGTGCTTGCTGATTCAGCGCGCCCCAGCGGGGCGACCGGTACCCCTTGCCAGTCTGATCAATCCGGTTCGGGTTTCCGGCGTCTGGTCCCACACCATCATCGGTTGTCACCGTGACGCCGCATCAGCGTGACGCGTCGGCCCGACACGTATTCCATGTCGATGATGAGATGCCGGTCCCCGGGATGAATCGACCACGGGACCGCGTTCCGGTCGTGGAATCTGGCCACGGAATCGGCGAAGGACACGTACGTGGCGTGGCCCATGGCAGTGACACTCCACCCGATTCGGGTGATCAGATCGATGTCTCCCGCTTCGAAGGCGAGAAACTCCCCGTCGAACCGTGCGAACGACTCGTCGTCGGTGGGGATGACGACTTCGCCCCCGACGGCGGCGAAGGTCACCGGACGCAGCGCCGGCGCCGCGTTCTCGGTGAAGACCATTCGACCGACCGGAACCGACCGCAGCAAGTGAATGCACTCGGCTGCGGAGAGCACCGAATCCGGTGCTGTCGTGGTCATGGCGGTGTCCTCCCTCGACGTGCCCGACCACTTCAACACTCACCTCACCGCGGGTGGTGGAACAGAGGACAAGGTCACCCGCTAGGCCGGTCCCCGAACTCACGAGGAAACACACCCACCTTGACGGGCACCGTTGTCGGACCGCGGGAGCGTGTGCGCCGTCGTACCGGCCTGCCTGGTCGCCACCACGGTCGGCGCGCCCGGCGTCTTAATCGATGACGTCGAATTGCCAGGCATTGCCGGCAATATCGCTGGTCCGGGGCAGAGTCGCTTCGCCGGTGTTCGGTGGATTGCGCGTGCGGGCAGCGCCGGGGGTGCCTGCGGATCGTCGACGCGATGATCGGTCACCGGCGGGGCTCGTCGTCGCCGTGGGCGAGGGCCGCTCCTGATCGGGTGGCGCCTTGGTGGGTTTCGTGACCGGGCCCGTGTGTGCACGACGTTCCGCGGTGATCCGGCTGATCGTGGGTGTCGGGTGCTGTTGTGGGTACACCACCTTCAGCACCGTGGGAGTCGAGGACCGTACCGCCGATCGAGCACCGGACGTACCTCTGCCGGTGCGGCGAGCGCGCTGGGCGCCGCGGCGGTGAGGAGGAGCAGGTGATCGAGAAGAAGCCTTCCGACCGGGACGGCGTGCGGGACTGGCGGAAACCGGTGCGGGTGGACGGGCCCGCAGCCGCGACCGCGCCGGTGTGCCATCTGGTGGTGGGGTTCGACCGGTATCCCGCCAGCCATCGGGCGCTGTCCTTCGCCATGGGCCTCGGGGTCCCGCTCCGTGCGTATCTGCATGTCGCCCACGTCGTCGACCTCGACGATTTTCCGGTCGAGCCGGACCGGGACGATTGGGAACGGCGCATCGTCGAGACGGTCGAGCGGGACCGGACGGAGGCGTGCACCATGCTCGCAGCGCTGCCCGGGAACTGGAGTTACTACTCCCATGAGGGCAACCCGGCGCACCTGTTGGCGTCGATCGCCGACGCGAATGACGCCCTGATGATCATCATCGGCAGCTCACGGGGAGGGCTGGTGTCCGTCCTCGAGCGGGTGGTGGGGGAGTCGGTGTCCTCGCATCTGATCCACCATGGCCGCCGTCCGGTGGTCCTGGTCCCCGAACACATCGGCGGGCGCTGAGTGAGATGCCACAGCGAGGTCCGGTCACTCGCGCCGCGACTCGGACGCCGCGAGTCCGTCCCGTTGTGGCCGGGATGGGGTCATCCGTGGGCGAGGCGGCGTACGGCGCCGCGGAGGGTGTGTTCGATCTGGGGCAGGTCGACGTCCTCGGGGGCGGTGGCGGTGTTCTGGGTGGGGTTCCAGCTGATTCGGCGGTCGATCCCGGTGGCCGCGGCGGCGAGTTCGGTGCTCCACTCGCTCAGGGTCGGTTCGGGGTTGTCGACGCCCTCCCACTCGAGAATCCAGAGGGCGAGTGAGTTCCACTGCAGATCGGCGGCGTGGATGGTGCGGGTCGTCATCGGGTGGGTCCTGTTTCTGTGTCGAGGTTGGCGGGTCGCTGCGGTCGGTGATCTCGACGAGCATGGGTGGTGGTTCCGTTCCGGTGTCGCCCCGTCGGCGACGCCCGGGGGGCGAGGGTCGGGCACGGTGATGCGAGGGAGAAGGCTATCGGCCCGAGTTTCAGGCGTGCGGACTTATTCGCGTTCCGGCGCTCCCACGGATCGGCGGCTCAGCCGTTCGGTGATCTGGTCCGGTTCCACCAGCTCGAAGTAGCGCGGGTCGGGATTGGTTCGCGCCGCGACGATGTCGCCGTAGTTGATCATCCGGGTCGCAGCACCGAGATGGATTCTCTCGTGGGTGCCGACGTATCGGAAATGTGGCATGACGTTCCTCCCTCGCGGGCGTGGCCGGTGATCGGGCGCACCGCCGGACGGATATGGGGCGCCACCACCCACAATGCGTGCCGATCCAGCCTGGCTGGTTTCGCCGAGCCCCGGTTCCGCGTCGCTCGATCCGGGAGGCGCGCATACCCCGCCCAGTTCATCGTCCATTCCATTTTTTCTACTTACGAAGATTAGCAATTAATCGTTTGGTAGTGAACTGGGGTGGACCCCAGGATCTGGGGTGCGCCCCGGTTGTTTGCGGGTTCAGGGGGCGGATCGGTAGCGGGATTCGTAGGAGGCCTGCTCCTGGTCGAGTCGGCGTTGTTTGGTGGCGTTGAGGAGGCGGGGGTCGAGGCCGTGACTGACCAGGCGGTGGCGGAGGTAGATGTTCTTCAGGGCGAGGAGGAAGTACACGAACGGCAGGAACAGCAGCAGCACCATCCCGGTACGGATGATCCAGGGGCCGGGGATGAGCAGGAGCCCGACCAGGATCGGGATCAGCGGGATCAGGCAGCGGGTGGCGTAGCGGCGGGTGGCGCCGGGCCCGGTGGTGTCGCCCACGACCCAGCCGTGGAACTCGGCGGGCAGGGTCCTGCCCAGGACGTAGCCGAGGCGTTGCCGCGCGGTGGGCGTGGGGGTGGGAGTGGCTGCGGGGTTCTCGGTCATCGGTCCTCGTTCGTGGTGGGGGTGTAGTGGTGTTCGGGTAGGACGAGCATGCGGGCGTAGGCGATGGCAAGCGGGGTGGTGTCGAAGAGGTGCCGGTCTTCGCTGTCGGTGGTGGTGAACACCCCGAGCGCGGTCAGGGGGCGGAGGTGTTCGGGTTTGGCTCCGGAGATCAGGACGGTGATGTGCCGGTGCTCGAGCTTGGTGATGACGTCCTTGAGGACGATCGCGCCGGTGGCGTCGATGGCGGTGATCCGCGACATCCGCAGGATCACCACCTTGACGTCGGAGACGTCGGCGAGTTCGAGTAGGAACCGGTGCGCGGCGGCGAAGAACAGGGCGCCGTCGATCCGGTACGCGACGATGTGCTCGCGGAGCAGGTCGTGTTCCTCGGCGAGGTGGTCGTCGGTTTCGAGCGGGACCTGTTCGAGGCGGGCGGATTTCGCGACCGCGCGGAGCGCGAGGACGGCGGCGAACCCGACCCCGACGGCGACCGCGGTGACCAGGTCGAAGACGACGGTGACCAGGAAGGTGGCGACCATGACGATCGTGTCGGCGCGGGTGGCTCGGGTGATGGCCAGGATCGAGGCGGTCTCGACCATCCGCACCGTGGTCGCCAGCAGCACCCCCGCCAGGGCGGCGAGCGGGATCTGCGCGACGAGCCCGGCCGCCGAATACACGATCGCCGCGAGGATGAGCGCGTGGGTGAGGGCGGCGAGCCGGGTGCGGGCGCCGGAGCGCACGTTGACGGCGGTGCGGGCGATCGCCCCGGTCGCCGGGACACCGCCGAACAGCGGGGCGGCGATGTTCGCGAGCCCCTGCCCGAACAGTTCCCGGTCCGGGTTGTGGCGGGCTCCCACGGCCATCGAGTCGGCGGCGGTCGCCGACAGCAGTGACTCGAGTGCCGCCAGCGCGCCGACCGCGAGGGCGGGGGCGATCAGTGAGGTCAGCTCGCCGAGGTGCAGGAAACTCAGGGTGGGTGCGGCGAACCCGGCCGGAATGGTGCCGATCCGGGCGATGTCGAGGTGAAAGAGTTGCGCGATCAGGGTGGTGGCGGCGACCGCAATCAGGGAGAAGGGGACGCGGGGGAGGTAGCGGCCGCCGAGGAGGATGACCGCGGCCACCGCCAGTGCGGTCGCCGGGGTCAGCAGGGAGGGGTCCTGGGCGAACTGGCGGACGGCGTCGGCGGCGCTCTGCCACACCTTCTCCCCGGCGGCGCCGGTGATGCCCAGCGCGGCGGGAAACTGCTGCAACGCGATGACGACGGCGATGCCGGCGGTGAATCCCTCGATCACCGGGGCCGGCATGTACCGCACGGCCCGGCCCACCCCGGCGAACGCGAGGACGACCAGCACCATTCCGGCGATCAGCCCGACCGCGAGGACCCCGGTCGGCCCGTACTGACCGACGATCGGCACCAGCACCACGGTCATCGCCCCGGTCGGGCCCGACACCTGGAACCGGGACCCGCCGAACACGGCCGCCACCGCCCCGGCAATGACGGCGGTGGTCAGGCCGGCGGCGGCGCCGAGACCGGAACTGATCCCGAACCCCAACGCCAGCGGCAGCGCCACCAGCGCGACGATCAGCCCGGCGAGCAAATCTGCGCCCGGGGCACCAGCCGCGGGTTTCCACTCACCCCAGCGCGGCAGCAGCGCGGCCACCGACCGCGCCGCCCGCACGAGGGTGCTCTCGGCCGCGTCGGCCGGGCCGGTGGTGGTGGGTTCGGTCATCGACGTTCCTCGGTAGTGACGGCCAGCAGGCCATCTCCTCTATAGTTGCTAATGTTAGCAAGTAACCATCATGGAAAGTTGAGTGATGCGGGTAACCCCGATCACCGTCCTGCGGGGGGGGGGCGGATTCTGCATTGCACCGACTGCGGACGGTGGTGCCGGGTGTCGGCGCTGCGGGCCGGCGACGACCGCTGCCCCGGGTGTGGGCACCGGACGCTGGTCTCGGCCGGGACCGGACGGCCTCACCGCTCGGAACCCGGCACGGTCTCGAACTGATCCGTGCTGCCCGAGCGTTGCGCGTCCCGGGTCAGAACCGCGGTCGTGACCAGCGCGAATCCTTCTCACCGGAGGTGGCGTGAGTTCCCCTGCGGTGGAGGGCGTCGCCGAGTTCGAGCTCGGCCAGGCGGAGCTTGAGGGCCCCGAGTTCTTGGCGCAGGACGTCGGGCAGCGTGTTGCCGCCGATCCTCGCGTACCACTCGTCGATCAACCGGGTCTCGGCTACCCATTCGGTCGTGTCGACCTTCAGGGCGGCGGCGATCTTGGTGTGATCGAACTTCAGGCCCGTCAGGTCGAGGGCGCCCGGGGTGGGCACCAGGCCGATCGGGGTCGCCTCGGCGTCGGCGGTGCCCTCGATCCGCCGCAGCGCCCACTCGAGGATCCGGGAGTTCTCCCCGAAGCCTGGCCAGAGGAATTCGTCGTCATCGCCGCGGCGGAACCAGTTGACGTAGAAGATCTTCGGCAGCAACTCGGCGTTCGTCCGGGTGCCGATGTCGAGCCAGTGCTGGAAGTAGTCCCCGACGTGGTAGCCGAGGAACGGCAGCATCGCCATCGGGTCGCGGCGCACGACGCCGACCTGCCCGGCCGCGGCGGCGGTGGTTTCCGACGACAGGGTCGAAGCCAGGAACACCCCGTGCTGCCAGCTGCGCGATTCGGTGACCAGTGGGATGGTGGTGGCGCGGCGGCCGCCGAAGAGGATCGCCGAGATCGGCACCCCGGCCGGATCGTCCCATTCGGGGGCAACGGTCGGGCACTGGGTGATCGGGGTGCAATACCGCGAGTTCGGGTGCGCGGCAGGCTCTCCGGAGGCCGGGGTCCAGTCCCGCCGTTTCCAGTCCGTCAGATGCGCCGGCGGCGTGTCCGTCAGCCCTTCCCACCAGATGTCGCCGTCGTCGGTGAGGGCGACGTTGGTGAAGATCGAGTTGCCCCGCTCGATGGTGGCCATCGCGTGCGGGTTGGTGTGGACGCCGGTGCCGGGGGCGACGCCGAAGAACCCGGCCTCCGGGTTGACCGCATAGAGCCGGCCGTCGTCACCGAACCGCAGCCAGGCGATGTCGTCGCCGATGGTCTCGGCGGTCCACCCGTCGAGGGTGGGGTCGAGCATGGCCAGGTTGGTCTTGCCGCAGGCCGACGGGAACGCCGCCGCGATGTAGTGCACTCGCTGCTCGGGTGAGGTGAGTTTGAGGATGAGCATGTGCTCGGCGAGCCAGCCCTCGTCCTTGCCCATCTTCGACGCGATCCGCAGCGCGTAGCACTTCTTGCCGAGCAGGGCGTTGCCGCCGTAGCCGGAGCCGTAACTCCAGATGGTGCGCTCCTCGGGGAAGTGGGAGATGTATTTGGTGTGATCGCACGGCCACGGCACGTCCACCTGACCCGGGTACAGCGGGGCGCCGACCGAGTGCAGGCATCGGACGAATTCGGTGCCCGCGGTGAGCCTGTCCCAGACCGGGGTGCCGGAGCGGGTCATGATCTGCATCGACACCGCCACGTACTCCGAATCGGTGATCTGGACCCCGAACTTCGGCTCGGCCGCATCGAGGGGTCCCATGCAGAACGCGATGACGTACATCGTGCGCCCGGCCATCGCGCCGCGGTAATGCTCGGTCATCACCGTCTTCATGTCGACCGGGTCCATCCAGTTGTTCGTCGGACCCGCGTCCGCCTGGAACCGGGAGCAGATGAAGGTGCGGTCCTCGACCCGGGCAACGTCCTCGGGGTCGGAGGCGCACCAGAAGGAGTTCGGTTTGCGCTCCAGTCGCACGAAGGTGCCCTTGTCCACCAATTGTGTGGTCAGCCGGTCCCACTCGCCGGCGCTGCCGTCGCACCACACCACCTCGTCCGGTGCCGTGAGGTCGGCGATCTCGTCGACCCAGGACACGACGGCGGGATGCGCGGTCGGGGCAGTGCCGGCGCCGGCAGCGCCGGGGGCGGTGGGGGTGCTCACGGGTGTTCTCCTCACAAGAATCCGACAGAATGTGCTGCGTGCGGTGCGGTGCGTTCGATCACCGATGTGGATCGCGATACGGGACGGGATGGCCGAGGGCCCGGCTCACGTGGCGGGCGACCGCGGACACCAGCAGCCGGTCACCGAGAGACGGCAGCATCCGATCGGCGGGGGTGATCAGCGCCAACGCCCGCACACATGCGGCCACCACCTCGACCGTCACGGTCCGCACCTCGTGTCCACACAGCGCGGCGAGCAGCCCCGGCAGCACCAGCGCACCATAGGCGAAGCCGTCGGCCGGGACCGTCACCGTGCGACCGACTGCCGCACCGTCGGGGGCGCAGCCGGCGAGATCGACCAGGACATCGTTGTGGTCCATCACCCGGCGCAGCGGGAACGCCTCGGCATCACGCTCATGCCAGCTGCTCAGATCCCCGACCCCGGAGGCGATCAACACTGGAGCCAGCAACGGCGCCCACGACGCGCCGGTGATCACGACCCGGCCGGCGCGCGGCGGCACGCCGCGGCGGCGCAGGGTGGTGATCGCCGCGGCCGCCACCGCCGCCGTCAGCACGTCCAGTTCGGTGAGGACCACGGGCCCGCCGCGCCCGGTCACCGCACGCGCTACCGCCGCGGACTCCCGGTGCCCCACCCCGACCACGAACACCGCGGACACCCCCGTCGGGAGTCCCAGGATGCGCTCGGTCAGCACGTGCGGGTCGCCCGTGGTCACCGGAAGGCGCAGCGCGCGCATCGGGGTGTTCGCCCGGATGAGTGCCGCATAGTCCTCCATCGCGACCCACGGCGGCCGGGTCCGCGCCGACCCGGCCGTGCGCGAGCCGGTGGTGGACACCGCGACGACGGCCACGCTGATTCCCGTCAAGACCGGACCGCCGTCGGACGGACCACTGGCACCACCGTCGTGATTGTTCGTCACCGCCCACTTCTCTTTTCTCGTTTTCCGGTCGAGAGCGACATCTCCCACGCCACCCGATCGCACAATGTACGCACTTAAGAAAATTCGCAACCAACCCATGCAATGGGGGATTCCTGCCTTGGTGAGCCCCCGTCAGCCCCCGGTTTCACCCACCAAGGCAGGAGATTCGGAAACGTCCTCGAGCACCTCGGCCTGCCCGGCCACCACCCCCGTCAAGATCCCCCGCGCCACCCGCAGGAGTTCGGCGATGCGGGGGGAGGTCAGCGCGTAGGACACCGACAGGCCCTCACGGCGGGCGGTGACCAGACCGGCGCGCCGGAGGATCGATAGCTGCTGGGACAGGTTCGCCGGCTCGATTCCCACCTCGGGCAACATCTCGGACACGGCGTGTTCGCGTTCGCTGAGAAGCTCGAGGACCCGGATGCGCGCCGGGTGCCCCAACGTTTTGAAGAAGTCCGCCTTCATCTGATACAGCGGTTGGCGCGAGTTCGCGGTCATGGCTCCTCCTGTCGTCCGGGTCGAGCCAGCGGCGGCGAGGTGCGTGTCGCGCTCGCCGCGTCGCCGGGTCTGCGGCCTCGCCTGCAACCTCCAACTCCGGCAGGTTGCATTACTTGCGAATCTTAGCAATTTGCTAGAATTCGCGCTGCAGAGCCCCTTCCGGCCCCGCATCCCGAAACCCGGGCGCCCGTAAAACGGTCGCGGCAGGCGCCTCGCCACCGAGGGGAGAGGACCGGACCGACCGCGCTGGTCCACGATCCCCACCCTGCCCGATGCCGGCAACCTACCGGTGGTGAGAGAGCCGATGAGCACAACCGATGCAGAGATGACAGCGCGACCGCGGTCACGGCGACCGGTGGAGACGATCGTCGCGATGCACCTCGGATTCGTCGACGCCTTCGGGTTCGTCCTGCTCGGCGGGTTCTTCGTCTCCTCGATCGAAGCCACCACTACCCGAGCCGGCGTCGCCCTCGGCAGCAGTTCGTGGTTCGTCGTGGGCCTGACCGGGGCCATCCTTGCCGGGTTCGTCGTCGGTGTCGTCCTGGCCGCGGTGGTCGGGCAGAAGTGGCCACGCCAGCCGGTACCACGGGTACTGCTGCTCGCGGCGGGCCTCCTCGCGGCGGCCGGCGGCCTCCACGCGGTCACCACCACCGCACCCCTGATCGGATTCGCCCTCGCCCTGGCCATGGGAGCCGAAGCCACCCTGCTCGAGACCGGCGGCCTGCTCGCCGACGCGGCGCGGTCCCTGACCGATCGACTCTTCGGCCGGGGACCCCATCGATGGGTTCGATACCTACAGCTCTGGGCTGCGGTCGCGGTGGGGGCGGCCGCCGGCGCGGCGACATACCGGGTGCTCGGGTTCGGCGCCCTCTGGATCGCCGCGGGCGCCGCCACCCTCGCCGCCTACGCCTTCAGAAACAACCCCACCGACCCGACCGACACCGCCGGCCCGTGTGGGCTGGAAAGGTAGGTGCCCCACCACCGATCGGCCAGCGCGGGGGTCGATCGGCCGATCCGGAGCAGACCCGCGAAGTCGCCCACAGGTCCCCCGCAGACCGCCGCCCGGCCGCGCAAGGCCGCGGTGTCACCGCGCGCCAGCGAGGCCCAGCACGACCCCTCGATGGGCCACCGCGCCCACCAGTGCCGGCGACAACGCCGGGGAGACAGCTATGCCAGGTCCCGGCGGAGCACGGCCCCGGACCCGCGGACACTTTCGCCGTGGCGTGTTCCCGGACGAGGGGTTAACTCGCGGTAACCAATCACCGTGTTCTGTGTTCGCGCCTGGTGGTTGGTCGCCGGTGTGTCTTCCATCCTGCTCCGCGGCCCGGGGACGCGGGGCAGCGTTTCGGGCGCGGAATCAGCCGAACTCCTCTTGTCCGGATCGGCGCTGGCCGCGCAGACTGAAGATGTTGCGGCGGAAGCGCCGGCCGTGCGGGCCGATCGGGTCACGCCCCCTGTGGGCGCCTGCTGCTCGTCACTCGATCAGGAGTTCCCATGCCCAGTCCCAGCCCCGGCTATTCGATCACCGTCCGCGTCCACGCACCGGTCGGCGTCGGCACCACGTCCACGTTGGCGGCAGCCATCGCGTCGGTGAAGGGCGCGATGACGGCGCTCGATGTGGCCGAGAGCCACCCCGACCACATGGTCATCGACCTCACCTGCGACGCCTCGGACGTCGCGCACGCCGACCAGATCGCGACCGCCATCGCCGAGGTGCCCGGGGTGACCGTCGGCAAGGTCAGCGACCGCACCTTCCTGCTGCATCTGGGCGGCAAACTCGAGGTGAACCCGACGGTTCTGCTGACACACCGCGACGACCTCTCCCGCGCCTACACCCCCGGCGTCGCCCGGGTGTGCACCGCGATCGCCGAACACCCCGAGGACGTGCGCCGGTTGACGATCAAACGCAACACCGTCGCCGTGGTCACCGACGGGTCCGCAGTCCTGGGATTGGGCAACATCGGTGCCGCGGCGTCGATCCCGGTGATGGAGGGCAAGGCGGCACTGTTCAAACAATTCGGTGGTGTGGACGCCTGGCCGGTGTGCCTGGACACCCAGGACCCGGATGCCATCGTCGAGATCGTCCGCGCCCTGGCACCCGTCTACGGCGGGATCAACCTCGAAGACATCTCCGCGCCACGGTGTTTCGAGATCGAGGCCCGGCTCCGCGACATGTTGGACATTCCGGTGTTCCACGACGACCAGCACGGCACCGCGATCGTGGTCCTGGCCGCCCTGACCAACGCGCTGCGCGTGGTCGGCAAGACGCTCGACCGGGCTCGGATCGTGGTCTCGGGTGTCGGCGCCGCCGGGCACGCCGTCATCCGGTTGCTCGTCGCCCAGGGCGGCACGAACATCATCGGTTGCGGGCGGAAGGGAATTCTGTCCCCGGACGACACCGCCGACGAATTTCGTACCTGGATCGCCGAGCACACCAATCCGGAGGCTCGGACGGGATCACTGCGGGACGCGCTGGTCGGGGCGGACGTGTTCATCGGGGTCTCCGCGCCGAACATTCTCACGGGTAAGGACATCGCGGCGATGGCCGACGACTCGATCGTGTTCGCACTCGCCAATCCGGTCCCGGAGGTCGATCCCGTCGTCGCCGGTGAACATGCCGCCGTGGTGGCCACCGGCCGGTCCGACTTTCCGAACCAGATCAACAACGTCCTCGCCTTCCCCGGGGTGTTCCGCGGTCTGCTCGACGCGCACGCGGTCGACATCACCGACGAGATGCTGATCGCCGCGGCCGGCGCGATCGCCGACAGGGTGTCGCCGCCGGAGCTCAATGCCACCTACATCGTGCCGAGCGTGTTCGACGCCACTGTCGCGCCGGCGGTCGCGGCGGCGGTCCGTCAGGTGGCCGAGAGGGGGCCACAGCCGCAGAAGTGAGCTACTCGATCGTCGTCGTGCGTGCGCCCGGGCGATCACCGCAGCGGGCACGAGGTGTCCCGATGCGTCGGCACGTGGGAATCGATCGAGTCGCAATGCTCGCCGGCCTGGCGAGGACCTTCCGGGTCTCCTTCGCGGTGACCTCGGGGGCCGCGGAGATCGGCCGGTTCGCGATCTGCCCGTGCGTTCCGTTCACCGCGTCAGGTCTCCGGATGGACCGGTGGATCAGCGGATCAGCGGGCTCGGTGTGTCGCGTCAGTCGCGGAGCTCGCCGATGTCTCCGACCCCTCCCTGCAGGTGCATCCGGCCGTCGGACAGTTTGTAGGTGACGCCGGCAATAGCGCAGGCACCACTTCCGACGCGATCGGCGATGATGCGCGAACGCTGCATCAGGAGAGCCCCGGTCTCCACGACGTGGCGGCCTTCGAGTTCGTCGACGGTGGTGAGGCCCTCTTTGCGACCCACCATGATCGACGGCGCCACCCGTTCGACGATGCTGCGGATGAAGCCGTCCGGAACCTTGCCCTTGTCCAGCGCGTCCAGCGTGGACTTCACGGCGCCGCAACCGTCATGACCCAGCACGACGATCAAGGGCGCGTCGAGGATCTGCACCGCGTATTCGATGGAACCGAGCACGGCGTCGTCGAGGACGTGGCCGGCCGTGCGGACGACGAACATGTCACCGAGTCCCTGGTCGAAGATGATTTCCGCGGCGACACGTGAGTCTCCGCATCCGAACACCACCGCGGTGAGGTGTTGCTCGGCGTCGAGCTGCGCGCGGTCGGCGATTCCCTGACCGGGGTGGATCGAGACTCCGCTGACGAAGCGCTCGTTACCCTGGCGGAGGGTTTTCCACGCGGCAACCGGGTTGGAGTGGGGCATGCGGTTATCGTGCACCCGCCCTGTTGCGGCTGCTCGGCGGGAACATTACGGCGACGGAAACTCCGGTTCGCGCCTCGCCGACGGGACGTGTGAGGAGAAGTGACGGGCGACGCCTCGTGCCGATCAGCCGGTGCGAGTCGGAGGCCTGGAATCTCCCGCGGCGTCGTGAGGGTGTGTGACCGCCCGACACATCCTGATGAGCGAGATCATGCTGCAGCAAACGCCCGTCGTCGGTGGCGCCCACTGGGGGGATGGGTGCAGTGGCGGGCGTCGAGCCAGACCGACATCCTGCGTGCTTCCGGCGGGCCACCATCGACGGGGGAGACAGCCCTCGATAGGCCTCGCGAGTCTCGTGTCCCGACCGAACCGCTGATCCGCAACCCGAGGGCATACCCCGGCGCGCGAATCACGGCCCAGCAGGAAGCCATGAACGCGATGATGTGGATTGGGGCGGCGCCCTCCTGGTGGTTGACGGCGCGGTCAGCCTGCTGACAGGGCCCATCACCTAGCGGGTCCTCCGACGTCCGGACAACCCCGAGCAGGAACCGCCCCGTGTCGACGAGGTCACCTCGAGCAGGGCCACCACACCGATGTCCTGCGGCCACCCGGCCTCGTCCGGCCACAGATTTATCACATCCTGGCGGCCAACCTCTCGATGAGCCTCACCCGATCCGTGCCGGATCGTCCACCCCGGAAAACGACATCGCCCGCCCGCCGTCTCCCCACCCCCGCGACCAGATCACCCGGCCGCCGTACCGCCACCGTCCGGGAACCCGCCGGGCCGTCGAGTCGTCACGCTCGATCGTCCACCTGGCGTTCGCGCACCCGCGCATAGCCACTGGTATCCGAGTCGGCGAACGGTCCTCGCACCTGATCCACCACGGCCGCCGCCCGGTGGTCCTCGTCCCCCCACACACACACCAACACCGCGCCACCAGCAGCCGGTCGCTGAGTTGAGACGACCGACAGTCGGTCGCCGAGTCAGCCGGTGCCCTTGTGTCACCGCGTCTTCCGGAGCACATGCGCGTGAGGGGGCGCCCCGGCAGCGGTATCCGTCGGAGGCCTGCTCCTGGTCGCGTCGGCGTCGCTTGTGGAGACCGAGCAGGTGGGGGTCGAGGCGGTGGCCGACGAGCCGCTGCGGAGGTAGATGTTCTCTCGGGGCGAAACAGGGAGTACGCGAAGGGCCGGAACAGCAGCAGCACCATGCCGATTAGGATGAACCGGCGGACACCAGATTCCAAAACCCGTGAGCCTGACAGGAACTCGAACATCGTAACGGTAAACCGCGGTAACCAACCAATTGGGCGAACGGTGGTAGGTCCCGGCAGTCGGACTGAGGCGCAAGCCTCCATGCATGGGAGGAATCGCCTGTTGCGAGGAGGGCGGCGGAGCACCTGCCGATTGCTGATCGTCTCGGCACCTGGCGAAACCTCTACTGCGGCGGTCTGACCGCACACTTCGACGAGATCGGTACGCTGGAGTGGTGCCCGCTTTCTCGGCACTGGCCGCGTTGCCGTTCCACCGTGCTCCCCACCATCCCGCTCGTCCGCGTTTGGGGATGCGACCCGGTGAGGATCGAAACATGTCGCCAGCGCGGCATCCTGGCAATCGATATGCTCCCGCCCTGCAACGAGCCGAACACCCACCCGCCCACACCACCGTTCACACGCCGGAGAACCGATGCTGCCGTGCTTCGTGCCCCAGACGGTGCCTCCCACGTATCACCGCCGCCCAGCGCTCTAGAATGTGACGGTGGTCATCGTTTTCGAGGTGTTGCTGGTTCTCGCGGCTGTGCTCATCACGTGGTTCTCCCTGTACGTCGTCTACCGCTTGATCGACGGCGAATCGAACCGCCGATACCGGTAACCCTGCAGGGGTCGCCCGCACACGCATGATTGGGCGAGCGTCGACTCGATCGAGCGGGCCAAGGGCTGGCTGAGTTCGGCTAATCCAACCTGCGTACCCACGTCAGACATCCTGAAGCGTCGGGCAGCCGACGGGATCAACGAAGTCGACGCCATCGTTGAAGCGCACAGTCGCTTCGCGGTCGCGCCGATGCTCACGGATGAACCGGCCGGGATCTCCGCTGAGGCTTTCTCGCCGACCCGGGAAGCGAAGCCCACCCCACGTGCCTGACGTGACCGAAGACGATGTTGCGGTCGAGTAGATCAAGGCAGTGGGGGAGGGAATGGGTCGGCGACGTACATCTGTCGGTGTGCTGTCCCGGCGCGGGCACAGTATCGACATTGCGGGCAGGCCGGGACATTCGGTGAAGGAACGCCCAGTTCTTGATCGACGCGGTCCTCAGCGTCGATCATCAGTGATGCCGTGCTCGGGGAAGGGAAGGCTGTGGATCGCGGTCCGGATGGTTGGTGGTTAGCCTTCGCCGGACGTTCGTCGAGCGGTTGGTGCGGGTGACGATGAGCCCGTCATCGGTGGTGAACGGGAAGTTCGGTAGATCGCCGAGGTGGGTGTTGAAGGTGGCGGCGAGGACTACTGGGGAGCGCAACAACGACCGCGTTTCGACCGATGTTCATGGCCATCGAAGGTCGGCCGAATCGTGCTGCGGCCAACCGGCGGCCCGGATCGATGTCGGGGACCCCTCGACCCTGTAGCAGTGAGAAGAAACGCCACGGCATCCCCATCGGTATCCCGCGGGGCATCAACCGAGGGGAGCCTCCGCCGGCAGGTCCTGGTCATCGGCAAGCTCTACGGTGAACTTTCAGCGAAGGTGCCGGTCGCAGGGCCAGGCGGACGCTTCCGTGCGGACGAGTGCGCAGCCGCGGGCAGTATCGACGTTGCGTGTCACACCGGTTGGGCAGACCTGACTTTCGATACCCTCCGGATGTGGAGCTGCCTCGATCGGCCCCTCAGCGACCGGCTTGACGCCGCCAGGGTCTCTCCCGGAGGCGCTCGGCGAATGCCGTCGGCAGGTCACCGTGGTCGCCCAGCTGATTATCGGTGCGGAGGACTCTCGAACTCCAGACGGTTCGTCCGCTGGCGGTTGAGCATCGGACGCAGCTCAACCCATACCAACGGCGACATCTCAAACGGTGACCCGTTGCACCCGGTTCCTCACTTACCCCACCGGCGACGTCACAGGCATCGACCGACTCATGCTCGAGCGCTACCTGGACGACCTGGCCAACGATGCGGTAGAAGACCATCGGCGTTTGATGCGGGTCCCGGTGCAGATCCGGAACCCGCAGGAGTCGGAACAGGGGTCACCGGCATATAACTCGGTGTGCATTGCCGCCGTGAAAGGTCGCAACGTCCCTCAGCGGCGCGCTGCGGTCTTTGACGACGCGCACGTCGACCCGGTCGAAACGATGGTCAGGGGCGATGATTTCGGTGGTGGCGCAGGTGAACGCGTGCTGCGGGTTGTGGGAGGTCATCACGACGGCCATCCCGTCCGCGAGGGCCGCTTGCCGATCCGCCACGGCTCGCCCAGCGGCATCGCCACCTCCGCGCCGACGATGCCCATGACGTCGTGCTGCACAAGGCGCCGGCGGCGGCACAGTCGCTGGCCGCGGTCCCGATCGGCCTTCGGCCATGAGGCCGAGGACCTCGCGTTCACGGGTCGACAGCGTGTCGATAGGGCGGCTGTCGCGGTGCGGCCTGGCGACCATCCGGCTCACCACGCTGGGGTCGATGGCCGAGCCGCCCGCGGCGACGCGGTTGAGGGTGTCGATGAACTCGTCGATGTCGGAGACCCGGTACCGTGAGCGAACACTCGCCCTCATCACCGGCCCGGACTCGGCGAAACGCGAGTACCTGAAGCAATCAGGCCTGAGTTCCGAGGACATCGAGGAGTCGATGCGCAAACGGCAGGCCGACCCGCAACATGAGGCGCTCGATCTGATGATCAAAGACGTCCGCAATGTTGCAGCGACAGGACTCTATGACCGCGAGTGGGCGGTTTGTCGCACTGCGACACCGATCGTCACCTGTGATGACCCGGTTGTTCTTCTGGCTGGACCTCCCTTCACCCGAGATATCAACGCGGGCGTTGGGCTCAGCGCCGTGGCGTTGTATCCCCTGAACCCGCATCAATTACTTGTGATGCTCCGTCCAGGACTTCACCACCGCACTCCGTATCGTCTCGACGAAGCCGAGACGCACAGCGTCAACGTCGAGATCGTCGCGGCCGCGACACAGACGACCTTCGAACGACCCGGTGACGAGATCGCTGTCAAGATCAGCGTTCCGCAGTGGCCGGTGCGTGAGGTGGTCGACGAGGAAGCCATCGCGAACCTCAGCGCCACAGCGGCGTTGAAGAAGTTTCTGAACTCGGTGGTACCAGGTACCCGATGGACTGACCTCGGCGTCGCACCGGATTGGCCCGTGCCGCGTTGGTACGGAAACTAGAGAAGGGCCGATCCATTAAATTGGTCGCTGGCCCTTCGGGTCCCTATCCGGTGTGAGTCGAACTGACGCAGTAAGTTTCACACAAGCGTGACCAGAGAGACCACATGCGCGCGCACCGCCGCCCGAGATGCGTTCACGACGAGGAGGTCGCCGGCCCGCAGCGGAAGCGGCGTCGGCGCGTCCTCGCCCAGGTAAGCGATCGCGGCATGGCGCGGCCTCCTCACTCGAATGGCGCGGGTGATGTGCGGCCAGGGACCGGCCCGTGAAATGTCGTCCCCATACGTTGAACGGTAGCGCGGGCGTGATGGGCTGTGCCGCTACTGGCTCGGGCCCGGCTCGTACGGTGCAGCCCATGAAGACAATTGCATCTCGGATCTCGCGAAAAGCGGTGATCAACTGTGGATATGACACGTCCCCTCTATGACATCGAACGCCGCATCTTCGACCCCGACCGCAAACTGTTCACGGTCACGCCGCAAAGCGCACGCACACAACGAACTCCCCCATTCCCCTCGAGGGTGGGGGCTTCGTCGTTCCAGGAGGTCCTCTAACGGAAGGACTGGGCCTGTACCGGAGTGTGCGCGGATTCGTTCTGGTCGCTGAACGAGGATCAGACGATTTTCAGCTGCTCGCGACATCGCGCGCAGCTTTAGAACTACCGCACGACAGACGGCGCCGTGCCGATTTCGGGCTCGTGCCTTCTGCAGATCGACCTGACCTCCGTGGACTCCAACAAAGCCGGAGACGGCCCCGGACTGCCGATGCGCCTCACGCCCGACGGCGACGCATCGGCAGTGACGAGGTTCTCGGCTACTCGAGCAGCGGCATTGTGACGCAATCCTTCGTCGGAGCCCGAAGTGGCACAAACGAGGTCACGGCCGACACATCAATCGACAGCCGCGCGATCACGGTCGCAATGCTGACTGAAGAACAACACCCACTGAAGAACAACACCCACCCGCGGCCGCCCGCTGCAGGATCGTCATCCGGTGCTAGGCGTTCGGCTTGCGGGCAGCCGAGGTGTTAATCGGGTGCGTGCCTGTCGAAACCTCACCTGGGTCCACTGCCATCGCGCACGTGCGCGGCCTCGCCGAAGGCGTTCCGCTCGATCGGACACCCCGTGTGACACTCGAGTCTCCCCTGGCGGTTGGCGTTACCCGATCCGCACGTTGCGACCAGCTGATTGATCGAAATGCCACTCTCCGGACAGGTACTCGGGAGCAAAGTACTCGGGGTAGAGCCGTGAGTACCGGGGATGGACGTTCATCCCCGGGACGTGTTTGTAGGCGGAGTCAGCGGCGGACGCCACAAACCACTTGCGAGCGAGTACGCGTTGCGTACCGTAGACGTCGTCCTCGAAGGCAGTCCGGGAGTGAATTACCTGGGGATTTCGGATTAGTACCCCCTGGCCCGGATGCATCATGTGCACAAAGGTTGATGATGGCGCGAAAGGCTGCGCGACCCTCACAAGCAACTCTCGAGCTTGGTTCAGGGCGGGGAGATCCTTTCGCCAGCTGATTTGGTACTCGCCCGAACCGATGCGGAAGAACGTCTGTGGATGTCCATGGTCATTGACATAGAGGACTGGTGACGCGACGCGGATCGCGCCCTTGCCCCGCGGGCGGACAGCAACGATTGCGTCCGGGGTGAACAGGGCGCGAAAAGCCCTCGCGTCAGAGTTAGCTAGGGCTATGGCGAGTCGGATGAACTGCTGGAAGCAGGTGTATCCACCCCATGCCGGTGCAGAGTCGAGTACGAGCATCGCGGCTGAGACTGCACCCGCATAGCCGAGCCCGTCGTTGTGCGCGGCGAACAACTCCTTGCTTTCAGCGACTTCCCGGTACTTGTCGACCTCGAGAGGAATCGGAAGGTTGTAGATCTTCAAGGTGCCGTCGCTGGGACCGAATCTCATGCGAGCTTGTGGGTGTTGCTCCATCGGGTGGTCAACAGCGTGTGCGAGCGGCAATCTGCCATTCAGTTGTTCGGCGAGCGCGAAAAGTTGATGTCGATCGGTCTTCTTCGACCGCTCCCCGGCGTAGGCGAAGTGTGCGACTCCATTCGGTCCGAAGAAGTCATCTTCGATTTGCCTGCGTTCTTCTCGCGTGGGCGAGTCTGGGTTATCGATCCACACCGGCGTAAGCGGACGGGGCTCCTGCATCAGGACGTCTGGGATGGTGAGTTTCGCAGCATCCGGAAACTGGGTGCGCGCACTCTCGAGAAATTCCTCGCTCTGTTCCAAAAAAGCCTTCAGTCGAATCCGATCGCCTGTCATGGCGGTCTCCTCTTCATCCGGGGAAACCCCAGTCTGAATCACTATCCGACTGGGGTCAATACCCGACTCGGATTGTGACCCGAGTGAGATAGGCATCCGAGTCGGATGGCACTGAGTATGAGGACTATGGTTTGCGCATGACTCCGAAGTTAGAGGACCGTGCGGCGGCGGCGCGAGCGCGTGCAGCTGAGACCAAGAATCAGCGGACCAAGATGAAGATCTTCGGAAGCGCTGTGCGGCAGGCTTCGTCTCGCCGGAAGCAGCCGATCACGGTAGCTTCGATCTGCAAAGAAGCTGGTGTCAGCTCGACCACCTTCTACTATCACTTCGAGCGCGGCATCAACGACGTGTTCAGTGAGCTACTTCTGCGCTCTGTCAGACATGTGGAACACCGAATCCGCGAAGATGTTCAGCGGGAAAATCCAGACGCAAACTATCGAGTTGTGATCACGATTTACCGGCTTGTCGAGGAACTCTTTCGATATCCGAACATGTTCGAGTTGGAGTCAGTTCCCAGAGAATGGGTGCAGAGGCTTGCTGAGCCGCTTGCGGAAGCGATCGGCGGTGGGCTAGATGACCGCGATGCCTCCGCGAATCACCCGGCATTGATCATCGCGGAGTATCACGTCAATGCGATCATCGGCCTGATCAGGCGTGATTTTACGCCGAGTTTTGACTTCATGACAAAACTTGTTATCTCGCAGGTGATTCCAGTCATCGGTCTAGCTGAATTTGAGTTCTCCGACAGATGGCACAATTTGGTTCACAGCATGCCGCGTTTCTGAACGTCGCTCACAAACCGTAGTCGCGGGTGGGTGGAGGCGGTGCCGCATCGTTGACCACGGCGGTGGCCAGGAATCGACCCTGCGGTTACATCGGCTCAGCCCTCCCTGACTCCGGCTGGGCCGCGAAGGACCTGACACCTACCTTCCAGACCCGCTACGCAGCGGAGAGCAGCGTCGGCGAGCCAACCTCATGGGGTGAGTCGCCTCGACGGCACTCCGAAGAAGTCATGGATCTGCATCCGAACCGCGATGGGATAACGCAGGATTCGTGGGCTGCATGCCAAGCTACGCAGACGATCTACGTAGACCCTCCTCGTTACGCCGAACGTAACCATGATGTCCTCATCTGAACCACCGCCGAAAGGAGCCCACCGCTGGAAGAACTGCACAAGGAGATCGTCTTCGCGGGTACTCTGATCAGGTTCTTTGGACCGATTCATAGTTGCTCCTTCTCGACCGGGGTGGGCTGCTGGCCGTGCATTGAGGGTGAGCGCCCGTCAGGGAGGGAGCCGGAGGTGCGACCCAACTCGATGACGACCGAGAACTCCGCATGTGTCGACCTTCGACGTGTGGAGAGGCTGCGACGTTGGTCAGATGAATCCTGTCTCAGGCGGAGATGAGTCCGTGGGGATCGATCACGAACTTCTTCGAGGCGCCGCTGTCGAATTCGGCGTAGCCGGCCGGTGCCTCGTCGAGGGAGATGACGGTGGCGTTGACGGCCTGGGCGATGCGTGCCCGGTCGCGCAGGATCGCGTGCATCAGTTCGCGGTGGTACTTCATAACCGGGCACTGTCCGGTGGCGAACGAGAGGGACTTCGCCCAGCCGGTGCCGAGGCTGAGCGACAGGGCTCCCTTGCGGGCGGCGTCGTCAACTCCGCCCGGGTCGTCGGTGACGTACAGGCCGGGAATGCCGATTCCGCCGCCGGCGGCGGTGATGTCCATCAGGGAGTTCAGGACGGTCGCCGGTGCCTCGTGGCCGGCGTGGTCGCCGTGCCCGCGGGCCTCGAATCCGACGGCGTCGACGGCGCAGTCGACCTCGGGGACGCCGAGGATCTGCTCGATCTGCTCAGCCGGGTCGCCCTGGGACACGTCCACGGTCTCGCACCCGAAGGAGCGGGCCTGCTCGAGTCGGCTCGGGTTCATGTCGGCGACGATGACGGCGGCCGCCCCGAGGAGCTGAGCTCCCACCGCGGCGGCGAGACCGACCGGGCCGGCGCCGGCGATGTAGACGGTGGAGCCGGGCCGCACGCCGGCGGTGACGGCGCCGTGGTACCCGGTGGGGAAGATGTCCGAGAGCATCGTCAGGTCGAGGATCTTCTCGAGTGCCTGGTCGCGGTCGGGGAACTTGAGCAGGTTGAAGTCCGCGTACGGGACCATCACATATTCGGCCTGACCGCCGACCCAGCCGCCCATGTCGACGTAGCCGTAGGCGGATCCGGGACGATCGGGGTTGACGTTGAGGCAGATACCGGTCTGCCCGATCTTGCAGTTGCGGCAGCGGCCACAGGCGATGTTGAACGGCACCGAACAGACGTCGCCGACGGAAAGGAATTCGACGTCGCGGCCGAGTTCGACGATCTCGCCGGTGATCTCGTGGCCGAGAACCAATCCTTCGGGGGCGGTGGTGCGTCCGCGGACCATGTGCTGGTCACTGCCGCAGATGTTGGTGGTGACCACCTTGAGGATGGCGCCGTGCTCGCACTTGCGTCCGATGTTGGCGGGATGAACTCCCGGTCCGTTCACCAGTTCCAGTTTGGGGAACGGGATCTCATTGACTTGGACCTCACCGGGTCCGACGTAGGGCGGATTCCACTGATCGAGGCGAATCCTTTCCCGAGAGGATTACGATGCCCAGGTATGCGTGGAACAAGTCACCACAGGAAGACAAGCGCCGCTACTTCGAGCTGATCAGACAAGGCCACTCAGGATCGAAGGCGGCAGCGACGGTCGGCGTGTCGCTGAGCTGTGGGTCGCTGTGGTTCATCGACGCTGGCAGTATGTCTTATGTCGAGAGTCCGATCAGTAGCCGTTACTTGAGCCAAGACGACCGTATCGAGATCGCCGACGGGCTGGCCCGTGAGGAGTCGGTCAAGACGATCGCGGAACGCATCGGCAAAAGCTTCCAGTCGGTGTACAAGGAGATCGCACGCAATCGAAAATCCGATGGTCGCTACCAACCGTGGTACGCCCACAACCAGGCACACCAGCGTCGACGACGCCCGAAAGTGCGTGTGTTCACCCACGATGACACGCTGCGTCGGCTCGTCGCCGCTAAGCTCGGCAAGCGCTGGTCACCGGCACAGATCAGCCGGTGGCTGCGGCGACGTTACCCACGCCGCACGGCGTGGCACGTGTGCGTTGAGACGATCTATGAAGCGGTGTACCGCGGACTGGTCTTGGCTGCGACTGGCGGGTCTTTGCGCACCGGCCGGACTTATCGCCGGCGCCGTGGCCGCGGACGATCCCGGGACGGTTCGCTCAAGCAGTCAACGAATATGACGCCCATCGCGCAACGGCCAGCCCACGTGGAATCACGTCGTCGGGTAGGGCATATCGAGGGCGACCTCATCATCGGCGCCGGCCAGAGATCGGCGATCGCGACACTCGTCGAGCGCAAGACGCGATTGACCATCCTGGTCGCGATCCGTGGTGGCCACTCCGCGCAAGTCGCCGGGGATGCTCTCATCGAGCGCTTCACGCAGATGCCCGTCTCCCTGCGTCGGTCGCTTACCTGGGACCAGGGCAACGAGATGTTTCACCACGAGCGTATCGCGGACGCCACCGGCCTGAAGATCTACTTCGCCGATCCCCACTCGCCGTGGCAGCGGGGATCAAACGAAAACACGAATGGACTTCTGCGGCAGTATTTCCCGAAGGGAACTGACCTAAGCGGCTGGACCCAAGACCAGCTCGACGAGGTCGCCACCGAACTCAACGACCGTCCGAGGCTATGCCTGAATGACCTCACTCCGAACCAGGCTGTGCGACGATGGTGGCCCCTGCACGATTACCCGATGATTCGCCACGACTAGTGGAATCCGCCTAGGTTACTGCTCTGTTCGACGCCATCGCTGGCCTCCTCGACGCTGGGGGTGGTTTTCGGGGATGTGATGTGTTCTCGTAGGGTCGGCGGTCAGGCGTCGACGACGAGGGGGGTTCGTGGTTTCGAGCAGCACAGGAGGATCTTGTTCTGGGCGATCTCCTTGGGGCGGATGCCGCCGTTGTGTTGCATGTCGACTTCTCCGGAGACGAGGGTGACCTTGCAGGTTCCGCACAGGCCCTGACCACAGGAGGAGGGCATGTTCAGTCCAGCCTTGGTTGCGGCGTCGAGGACGGGGGTGTCCGAGGAGCAGTGGATTGTCGTGGCACTCTTGGTGAACTCGACATCGAAGCCGGTCGCGTTCTCGCCGCCGCCGCTGACCCGCATCAAGATGCATGGCCTACTGCAGCAACTGGTCGCCAAACACCGGCCTGCGGTGCTGCTGGTCACCCACGACGTGGACGAGGCGATCCTGCTCGCCAACCGCGTGATCGTGCTGACCGACGGTGAAATCTCCCTGTCCTCGGAGGTCGGAATCCCGCAACCCCGCTCTCGCGAGACACCCGAATTCGGAACGCTGCGTCGGCGGCTACTGACAGAACTCGGCGTCGGCGACGAGCCCGACGCACGATGACGCGAGTCCCGCCCACCACGAATCGCTTCAAGAAAAGGATTGAATATGCTGTCTTCCACACGTTCCCGGTGGCTCATGCTGCCCGTGTTGGCCGCGAGTCTGGTTGTCTCCGGGTGCGGACTGTCCGGCTCGAGTGAGCAGGAGGCGCTGGCCGAGGCCACCATCGCGAACGGCGGTGGCGACATTCCCGAGGGAACCAAGCTGGTCGTCGCCGAGCAGGATGCCAGCCGCTCGCGGCCCCTGAAGCTGTCGGGCGCGGCCGAGAGCCTACCGTACGAGCTCGAGTTCGCCGACTTCAGCGGAGGACCGGCGGTCATCGAGGCACTGCGTTCGGGCGCCGCGGACATCGGTTCGATCGGTGAGGCCCCGATTCCGATCGCCGTGGCGAACGGCATCACCGACATCGTCGCGGTCGGCCTCGAAGCCAATCCGGGCAGCAGCGGCGGGTACTTCCTGGTGGCACGGCCGGGAAGTGACGTCAAGACCGTCGCGGACCTGAAGGGGCGAAAGGTGGCATACCCACCGGGGACCGGGCGCCACATGGTCACGGCCGGACTGCTGGCCAAAGCCGGGCTGAATCCGAAGACCGACATCGAGGCCGTCGAGTTGGCAGGTTCGGAGGTCGCGCCGACGTTCTCCTCTGGCGCGGTGGATGCAGCGATGCTCGCAGGTGCCCAGTACTACAAGGTGGGCGAGCCGCCCGTCCTCGGAGACGGAACCGGAATCAACACCGGAATCAACACGTTGATCGTGCGACGCGAAGTTCTCGAGGATCCGGCCAAGGCGGCGGCGATCGGCGACTTCGTGGGCCGGAACGTCGCCGCGAACAACTGGATCGAATCACATCCCGACGAATGGGTCGAGGAGTACTACGTCGGCACGCAGGGTTTGACGACTGAACAGGGACGCGAACTACACGACACGGTCGGTACCGGCAAGTTCTACCCGATCGACGACAAGTCGATCGTTCTGTTCCAGACCGTCGCGGACGGACTGTTCAATACCGGCACGATCGCCACTCGCGTGAATGTCGGCCCCTATGTCGACGGTCGCTACAACGACATAGTCGTTGCCCAGAACGCGGCGGACGGCGTTGCGCCGACACCGCTGCCCTGACAGTTCCCATCGAAGGAGTTCACATGACGCAGGCCGCTTCTCGACTCGCTGTGATCGCGCTGTCCGGTTCCACCGGCGTGTAGGTCCGCGGCGTCGACCTCACCCGCGAGCTGGTCACAACAATCCGTGAAACGAACCAGGGGAGATGCACATGTCCAACACTGCAGACATCGAGGAGAGTCGGCCCCGTTGGTGATCGTGCCTTGCGGAGCATCCCGCGGCTGCCCGCGAGCGGAGTCAGGGCGTGTGGATCTCTTTCTTTGGGACCTTCTTGGTGGCGATGTCGTAGGAGTCGGGCGGCGGTGGTACTGATCACCGCGGACGCGAAAGCACTTGGAAGTCCCTCCAAACTGGCCCCACTCGTCGCGGTTCCTCGCTTGAGGCTTCAGAGCGCCCTGCTACGTAAATCCAAGATGCGAGGCGAAATTGCACTCATCGCTGTGCGTCCACGACGCCGCAGAATTGTGCCATTTCACCGCGGCATTCGGGGTCGGGCGGAAGCTTGGGCCAAGGCGCGTACGCGACATCGGTCCGGTCGTCCGTGGCAGTGGGATCGCTGTCTGTCGGTGCCAGGGTGAGTCCGAGTAGGGGAGCGACGGGGCCGTGGGCGTAGAACCACCACACTAATGTCACTTCACACGTGCGCCGTGGCGCGAGGGCGGCGCAGGACGCTCCGGGAATCGGGAGCGCGGGGTGGCCGAATTCGGTGACAAGTTCGTCATCGTGCGAGGGAACCAAGGCGATCGGGGATCCATCAGCGTCGCTGGCCACGCGCAACCTATCCGAATGACGCCCGATGTTGGAGACCGTCAGCCACACCACGTATTCGGGATTCGAAGCGGTGATCGAGGGCAGGGAGATCGCCTCGCCCCCGGCAGTGACCTGCACAGTGGCATACACGATGTGGCCGGGACTGATCTGTCCGGTGTCGTCGTCTCTGTGCTGAACGTCGAGTTGACCCCACGCGAGCGGTTGCAGATGCGGGCGCACGGGAGCCGCGGCCACCTGACGGTCTCGGTCGAGAGCGGGAAGCATGAACGTCGTGACGATCAGTACGACACCAACGATCCCGGCGCCGCCGAGGACGTAGCGCCACCGCCACATGAGTCCGATGACCGCTATCAGGCCGGTGCCGATCAGGCCCACGATCCAGATGACGAGCGGGGCGATCATGGTGCGCGCCGTCTATTGCGGTGTCTGGGGGTCCGGCGGAAGATTCGCTGTATCACCAGCCGCACGTTGTTGGGCTCGTCCGAGTCGGGTGTCCCGCTGGAACCGTCTGACTCGATGACCTTGCCCTCTACGTCCCGGGGAACTCGCAGATCGGGAATGTCGGCCTGGAGGCCATCGTCGCGGATATGCCCCTCCGTCGGGGTAAAGCTGGGGTCGAGTGCGGCGACCATCGGAGCAAGGCGGCCATACGTGCCGGCGCGGAACTCGTCGATCATCTGTTGTCCGAGGGGTGAGGCTGTCGCGGTCAAGTGGTTCATCGATTCGTGCAGATCGCGCATCTGGCGAGCCAAGTCCTCGGGATCTCGAGGCGAAGCCGGTTGGATCCATCGGCTCGTATAGGCGCAGCGCGAATCACGTCCGGGTGTGTCGTTGTGGGTCATTGGACGAGCCTTCCGATCAGGCGACTGGTGCGGATCGCGACTCTCTCGGCCATCCGGCGCTGTGCCCGGGGAATCGACGGGGGCAGAGCCTCGACGGCGCGCACGCAACTGCCGATCGCTCCCAGGGCCGCGTGTTCCTTCGCGATCTGCGTTCGCACCTGCTGAACGGCCCGGGCCACTTCGGCCTCGACCCGCGCGATATCGCGGTTGGTGCGTCGGTCCGCCGAGTTCTGGCGGCGCCTCTCCAGGTCTCCACCCATCAGGTTTCTCCTTCTGTTTCGGATGAGTCCGCCCGTCAGGCGAGGACGGTGTGCCTCACGAAGGGTGCGGCACACCGCCTCGCCATCTAGGCGCGTTCGATGGCCTCGCTCGCCGAGTTCATCACCCGCTGGATCCTCGCGCTGCTTCCCGGAAACAGCTCGGCAACCAGCTGATCGGCGAGGGGGCCACTCTGTGCGAGCACATTCGACACTTCCTCGGCGAGGTGGGCGGCACCGAGTAGTCCCTCCTTCTCCACCGCGAACGCGCCGCGGACCTTGACGACTCCGACGACCGCTCGACCCTCCGCCTTCTGCGCATCGAGAAATGTGTTTGCTGCGATCTCGTTCGCCCGGTGCGTCGTCGCCCGCTCCAGCCGTCCTGCCGCGGTGAACGGCAGGGCAGGACGAGGTCGGTCGTACCCCGCCGGGCTCGTCGAGGACGCCCGCTCAGGGAGATTCGGTCTGCTCATGTGCCTGTTCCTCTCGGTCGGGACTCGAACGTGAACTGCTTCTCGGCCTGCAAGACTCGCTGATAGTCGAAGACCCGCGCGGCGTGTCGCTCACGCACCTGCTCGATGATCGGCAGGTACCGATCTCGTTGAGCAACTGCATCATCGAATCGGCGAGTGTCGAGTTCGATCCGCGCCTTTCCGGTTTCCGCTTCGAGCTGGCGGGACTGCGCGTGAACCAGGCCCGTGATTGCGGAGATCTTGCGGTTACTGCTCATCGTGTGCGTCCTTCCGCTGGAGAGATCGGTGTTCGGGGCGAGGAGCCTCGACCCGAACACCGGTCTCTGCTCGCCTGGTTACTTGTTGCCGCTCCCGCCGTTACGGACGCCCTTCGCGCGGGTCTCCCCACGCATCCTCGACGCGTCATTGTTGGCGCGGTCGCGCATCATCGCCTTGCCCTCACGTTTCGAGTCGGCGATGTTGCCGGTGTTCTGCACCGGAGCGGTGGCCATGTTCACCACGATCCCAGCTGCGGTGCCGGCGGCCTTCGCTTTGTCCTTCCATCCCATCTGGTCACCATTCCCTCGGTTCGGGGGGCTGGCTTGTTGCCGTATCCCTCTGTGAGAGAAACGTTACGGAGTACTCAAGTGCGCGAATAGGACAATGAATGTCGCGGCATGACCGGAATATGTTGTCGCGCCCAGGCAGTAAAAAGTTGTCTTCTGCGCGACAGTTCTTAATCTTGCCGCGGGCCGCTGGTGGTGTCAGTGTGTTGGGGTCGGGAGAGATGAGGGGGTAATGGAAAACGATCTGAGGACTCTCTATAACGAGAAGTTGAAGGAGCTCCAGTTGAGTTCTCGTCAGCTCGCAGAGCGGCTCGGCGGTCGATATGACTACGAGACCGTCAAGCGCCGGCTGAAGTCCGGTGGGCTTCCGGTCAACGAGATAGCGCACTTCGTTGAGGCGTTGAAGATCGACCCGGACGCCCTGCTCAGGGCACTTCTTCCTGATTTGCCGGACGCACATTCCACCGTCACCGAATGGAAGAACCTAAAAATGCAGGTCGTGCAACTCGAGGATGAGCTGAAGGTCCGCCGTTCCGGAGCCGTTGATCACTTGGGGTTGGCCGCGGACATCACCGCGTCCGGACGATGGGCGGTCGGGATTCTTCCGAACCGGTCGGGCCCGAGCGCTGACGCCGAGGTTCTGACCGGAACCAGGCTCGCGGTCACTCCTGTCCGACCGGACCTGATTCCACCTGGAGAGACCGTCCGATCGGCCCTTCTTCTCGAGTTCGGGGAGATCATCCGAGACCGTGCAGTGTTTCTCGCCGATCATGTCCGTCCGCGTCCGAAGCCGCCTATCCCTGTCGACGACAGTCAGGTCGTTTACCTCTCTATTCCCGGCTTCACTGCTGACCGGCCACCAGCCCAATCAGCGGTGCCGCTCCCGCGACTCGGAGTGAAGTCGGTCGCGGTCGTCGCGCTGACGCAAACCGCTTGGCGTGAGAATGTCACGGCCGTCGCCGCCCGCGCGCTGGGCTGGGGCGTCCAGAACACCTCCTCGATCGGCCGAGTCGCGACTCCTGTGAAGGACGGCGACCGCGACCTGTTCATCGAGTCGATGAACAAGGTGCGCAATGACGGACTGAACAGATACCTTCTGTCCCCACCAGATCACACCTTCATCCACCACGCCGGCCGCGAGGTGACCGGCGAATTCCCGGAACGGCACTCACTGGTCGAGCTGGCAGCGAGCGAGTTCCGCGACCAACTGCCGTTCATCGTTCTACTCCGTGAAAGCGACCGGATCATTGCACGCCAGGAGCGGATGTCGGTGCGCTACGACACTGGAGAGCCGCGTTTCCCGGCGACGACGTGGGAGAAGTGGCGAAACGAGCTGACCGACGCAGTCGAATCGTTGGACAGCAATCGCATGATGATTCTGGATGTGGACCTCCCGTGGGACAAGCAAGATGAGCTCGACGGGCCACCGGCCGACGTCGAGGTCAGAAACCGTGCGCAGTGGGGTCGCAGCGCGAAACTGGCTCAAAAGATCATCAACCAACTCTTCAGCCTCGGCACAGTCGGCAGCAGCCGGCCCGCGGACAACATGGACCCCGAGGCCGAGCGTGTACTGCGAGCCGCCCGGATGTACATCTGAGCGGAACGAATCCTTGGGTGACGACGGCGGCCTCCCCGCCGCCGTCGTCACCCCGTCTACGCGCCCATCCCCATGCCGGGATCGACTTTTGCATCTCTCCGACCACCGCGAAATCGTTGCGGCTAGGGTGGATCGCATGACTGTGTTGGCGACGGAGCGACCGGCCCGGTTCCGGGCGGAGGCCGACATGCTCATGCCATTGGCCCGAGCCAAAGCGGTCTTCAGCAAGGGCTGCACGGCCTTGTTCGAGGTTCCGTGTACCGCGGGAGTCCCGGACATCGTCCTTGTGCAGTTCGACAAGAAGGCGCTCGGTGACCGCGGCGGCAGACATCCTTTGACCGAGTTGGTCGACGTGCGCGTGCTAGCCGCGACCGCGCACGCGCGACATCCGATCACCACTTCATGGACCACTGACAGCCTGGCATCGGCCGCCGGTGTGACCGCCATACACCTAAAGAGATCCGTCCTTCCGCGGCTGGTCGATGGAGGCCACCTGGAGACGGATGGCAAGGACTGGCGGCCGACGTACCGGTTCCGTTCGCTTGCCCGGAAGGTCGTGACGATCGAGGCTAAGCTACGCGACTGGCGAGGAGCCATTGCCCAGGCTTCCAGGCACACTTCGGTCGCGGATGCGGCATGGGTGGCCATGGACGCGTCGAGCGTGCGCACCGCGGCGAACAATCACCAATGGTTCACGACGTATGGTGTCGGACTCGCTGCGGTGGCGATCGATGGCACGGTGTCCCCGATGATCAGACCGGCTGCCCCCCACACGCGGCCGGTCCACCGAGAACTCCTCGTCGAGCGCGCAGCCGCGCTCCATCAGGCAGGCCGTGTCTCGGGAGAACTGCCGCGTGTGTTCGGGCAAACCCTCGTCGCTACTACAGGAGCCGATCCCAGACTGATAGGTGTTGGGGCACACTGATACCGACCAACGGCTGATCAGCGGCCGCGCCCATCGCATCTCGAACCGTGCGCCGTACCGCGGCCGCTTGCGATCGTCCGGTTGCGGTGGCGACACCGGCGAGACGGCCCATCCAGTGCAGGTGGTGAAGGCGAGCCAACCCGTGGTCCCACTCGCCACCGGACAGTAGGGCTGGGCAGTACGGGCAGTCGCACGTGACGTATCCGGGTCGGGCGCTGAGCACGTCGTGCACATTGCGCTCAACCGGGTGCAGCAGTGTCGGCTCGAAGTAGCGGGGGATCGGTGGGTTGCCACCACCGCCGCCTTGGCTGTCTTCCTTGAAAGCATGACCTGATCCGAACGGGCCGGCCCCGAATCCCGCCGCACCGAAGCCAATCTGCAGCCACCCTGTCAAGCCGCTCTGGGGAAGCAGTAGAGCCCGTTCCTCGTCGGAAGCCAGTTGGGAGAGACGCTTGTAGCCGTCGAGAAGATCGTGATCCAGCGGTTGGTGGAGCGCCCGCAAGGTCGCCGGCCACTGGACTCGAATGTGCCAGAGATCGAATTGTTCCTGGTCGACGAGTTGTGCGAAGAGGACGTTACGCAGCGAACGGTTGCTCAGCCATTGGGCGGGCAGCGTCAGGTTCAGTGCCAGTCGCTCACCCGGGCCGAGTGCAGAGAGGGCGTCGTCGGCCTCCTCGAAGGCAGTGTCGAGGGACTTCTGCGCCGAGGTGGGGTCGAGCGCCCGACCGGACGACAGCAGCAGATTCGCGCCCGCGGTGCGTTGGGCGTCGAGCACATCGCCGATGTTCAACGGCCCGCCGGCGAGATAAGGAGATCGCCGCTTGGCGAGTGAGGAGACCTCGGGTACTCGGACGATCGTGGGGTCGAGCAAATAGCAGAGGGGATCGGCGAGACGAACCGATGCGGCGGCGCAACTGTCCAGCCAGTCAGTGTGAGCGGTCGCTGATCCAGCGGGCAGCCGTACGCTCGCCCCAACGCTGACTGCCCCGCTGGTGGCGGCGAGGACGGAGGCCAACAGGCGGGGGATACTGCCACGATTCTGGTGGGGACAGTGAACGATCATCAGAGGCCGGGTACCGCGCAGAGCCTGGTCCCGGGTGGCTATCCCCGGCACCGTCTGCGGCGAACCTGTGCCAGTGTCAGTCGTGCGGGGAAGGACTGCCGTTCCGGCGCCGGGTCCGCTCAGCACCAGAGACCCGTCCCCTCCGGGAAGTTCGGCGACGACCCGCGGACCGACGTCCTGCGTGAAGTGCGCGTCGATATCCGGCGAAACATAGTCTGAGACTTCGTCATCGAGGTCGGTCCAGTCGGCCGAGTCGGCGTCGTCGGTGTTCCATGGATCGGTCATTCAGCTGCCGCCAATCTGCGAAGGTTGCTCGTTGCGCTGCCGCGTTCGAATTCGGCCGGGCGTACCAGTAGGTCGAGAACGTTGTGAATATTTGAAGGAATGGTTTCCGGTAACGGGGTGGGTCCGAGGTCAATCTGTTTGAGCGCCTCGTCGTAGGTGTAGTGCTGGCCTGCTTCGTAGAACGGATGCTCGCCGGTGATCGCCGCCCGCACGGTCACCCCGACGGCGAAGAGGTCTGCGGCCTTTCTGGCCCGGCGGGCTTCGAGCTGCTCAGGTGCCATGTATGGGGCGGTCCCGATATGCCCGGGGTAGATCGTGACGGTCTTCTCGGTCGTGGACTTCGCCAGCCCGAGGTCCAAGATCACGGGAAGATCCCACCTGCCATCGCGCAGGGCAATGTTCTGCGGCTTGATGTCTCGGTGGACTGTGCCGTCGGCGCCATGGAGGTCTCGCAGACCAGTAAGAAGCCCCTGAAGCAAACCCAAGGCCTCCATGCTTGTCGGCCGACTCCGGGCGTCCAGCTTCTGTTGGAGGTCACCGCCCGGGATGTACTCGAAGGTCAATGCGGGGCGAGGCTGTCCGCCCAAGGACACAGCACCGGCCTGCACCAGTTTCACAACATGGGGGCTGTCGACGCGGGAGAGTCCGCTGACCTCGCGGGCGATACGTTCAGGTGGGTATCCGTCCTTGCAGATGATCTTCACTGCATGGTCGCCAACCTTCCAGGTGTCTCCGAACGCCCCTGCGCCGAGGAACGACACCGTGGGTACCCCTAACGCAGCCGCCACTTCGGCTGATTCGTAACGCGGAGACATGCAATAACCCCTTAGTAACTCGGCCCTCGAATGGGCGGCAGCAGATAAAGGATACATTCCCGGCGATCCGGCAAATGCCCTGCGGAATATATGTGTTTCGAGCGGGCACATGCACCGACCTGAAGGTTGCCTCCCATACGCCGATCTCCAGATCTCTGGCTGTGGGAGGCATCTGGAGTCCGGTAGAAAGGCATTTCCACTGGCGGGAGTGGATTACGACGGGTTGAGCGTCGGCACGTGGGCGACAAAGAGTGTGCAGGAGGCGTTCCGGTCCACCGCGGAGGATCTGGTCGCGGTGACGTTCCTGAGTCCGTGCAGGTCCCACCGAGGGCGGCGCGGGCGATCCTGCACGCCGAGTCGGAGACGCTGACGCGCTTCTGACGGCAGTGGCCCGGATCGGGACCTGGTGCGTCGAACCGGAGTCGCTGGCCCCGGGGCGGCCCGCCTGTGACCTGCCCTTCGGGAGCTGCTGGGATTGGGCGGGATGAAGGGCGACGAAGCTGATCGCCCGCAAACGCCCCAGTGATCGCAGGTTGGATGGTGATCGATGTCGACAGCCATGAGCGGGCGCTCGAGTTGTCCGCGGCTCAGGGTGCGGGTGGGGGGCGATCACGAGTGGCTCGAGTTGCGTCCGGTCCTGGGTGGATGTCATGACCGTGACGGTGATGGAGTGATGCACGGTGGATGGAGGCCCCTACTAGGGATCGGGATGGAGCTCGGTGATGCGGTCGTGGATCCAGGTTTCGAGGTTCTGGCCGGCTGTGCGGGCGGCGGCGTGGGCGCGGGTGTATTCGTCGTCGCTGAGTCGGATGGGGATGCGGTAGGCGGAGCCTGCGATGCGCTGACACCCCGAGCTTGCTCTCGAGGGCCGGGGCGGTGACACGCTATGAGGTCAGACTGCTGCTCCGGGGCCGCCGCCGCGTTGACGACGCTCGACGTCTCCACCTTGTCCGGGGTCCTCGACGCGCGTGGGTGGCGACGAGTCGGCATGGTTCGATCCCAGCATCTGCCACCGGGTTGCACACCGATCGGCTTCTGCGGGGATTGGGCGACGGCGAGGACCGCGGATCCGGTTACGGTAGGGCAGCAGCGCCACGTCGAGGCGGTCTAGATCTGCCGATCCCACCGCGTACGTCAGAAGGCGGATGATTCCCTCGGCGCCGGGATCGGTCACGTCGATGGCCACCGGGATTGCGCTCACGTGGCCCACGGTAGGGCCGATGCCCTGCGAGGCGCAGTTGGGCCGTGTCTCGCGCTGGGGAGGCTCCCTTTCCTGCTTGAGGTATACGCCCGCGAGCAGCGGTTACTGGCCGCTGAACACGCCTCCAAAGTCCTGGGAGCCGTCACGCGGTTGTCGCGCGGGTAAAACGGGCGTAGCGTCACCCCACGTCGGTGCGTATCATGTATGTTACGTTTAGTTGAGAGGGGCCGGTATGGATAGCCACAGCGTCTTTTGGGACGATCTTGCCGAGGATCTTGAAGATCCGGAGTTTCTGCGCGCGTTTCTGCTGGAGTCCATCAGGATCAAGACCGTTGATTCCATCATCAATGGGATCGACGATGCACGCGAAGCTGCCCATTTGAGTAAGGCGGCCCTGGCAAGGGCGGTCTCTGTCGAACCTGCAGCAGTTCGTCGGCTGCTGAGTGCCTCTTCGTCCAACCCGACGTTGGGTACGGTCTCGGAGTTGGCTGCTGCAGTGGGCTTCCGGTTGACTCTGGAACCCCTGAATGACCGGCAGGGTTCCGCCTTGTCCAAGGCTCTCGTCGACGGTGAGGTGCAAGATCAGGCCGAGCTGCGCGCTGCCATCGATGTGTTCGACGCGGCCACGTGTTAGTTGAGTGAGCGGGGATTCTTGGCGAAATACTCGTCACCTAGTTCGCGTACGGCAGCATAATCGTCTTCTGAGAATGTGGTTCGGAACGGCTTGCTCATCCCCGTGATGACCACAAGCAGTGGCTTGTCGTACCCCTCGGCGTCGTAATCGAGTCGACAGAATAGCCGGTGATGCGTGCGTCCAGGACCGTCGACTCGAACCTCGAACCAGCCGGTCATGCTGCCGTGCATGGCCTCCCAATACCCGCCGCCGGCGAACCGCTTAGGGGGTGTTTTCGCGACGGCGATCAAACATGCACTCATGGTCGCGCGAACCTTGGTAGGGAGTCCTTGGAGGTACTCGCGGCCTGGCGCCGAATCGGCTCCGATGTAGCGGCGGAAGTACACGATCTCATGGGGGTCGTCGGAGGACGGGCGGCTCTGGGCGGGGAGGTCGTCGCGAGTCTTCTTCGGTGTGCGGGCGCGGCGGGATCGCTTATCTGGTGACATTGCTCGACCGCACCTTCTCTTGTCGGGTAGCCATGGAGCGATCCGAGGCGCCCTTGGGGCTGGCGGGCTGTGGCCGAGGTTGAAACACGGGCGGCAATTCCTTCCCAATATGTTGTTGCACCCAATTTGGTATATGTACAGTTCAACAGACTATTCGCCCCACGGCAACCTTAAACGGGTATATTCCCAATATGGGAAGGGATGATCGTGCCGAGAGCTATTTCCGCAAGCGAATCAAGGCGGAAAGGATGGCAAGACGCTGGTCTCAGGAAGATCTCGCCAAGCGCCTTGCCGAGCGCGGTCTCACCGCACATCCGACGACCATCGCGAAGATCGAGGCGGGAACACGCGCGATCAAGTTGGACGAGGCAGCGGAGCTGGCCGCTCTGTTCGACATCTCGCTCGATGCCCTCCTGGGGCGTGGTGATGTCGAGGATGACCTAAAGCATGCGACCAAGACTCTCGCTGACACGGCTATGAACGCCCATGCAGTTCTGGTAAAGACAACGGAATCGATCGTCGAGGCTTACGAGCTCCTACGGCAACAGCTCGACTTCACCGGTATGGAGAAAGGGATCATCGAAGGTCGCCAGTTCGATATCTCCGGGCTGTCGCTCGAACATATTCGCGCTCTGATGATCTGGACTTCCCAAGACCTCTTGAGAGATGCGCTCTACAAGGCGTCGATGTCACTCTCGACGGTGGCTTGGGCGCATTACGCGACGCCGATTCAGGTGAGGGATGGCTGGGACGGAATCATGCAACGTGTGGAGCAGTTGCGGCGAGAGAACCCTGAGGATCCACTGCGATTGCGGCGCAGGATGGTCTTCGTCCAACAGAACCCCGACGAAGCGTCGGAGACAGAGGGCGAGCCGTAGATCCCCGCCATAGGTTGCGATGACGTCACACCCTCGGCGACCCGGGAATTCCTGTGAAAGATGCTGCACGGCCGAGGTTGCGGTCTCACTAGTGAGCCGATCGGCGTGACTGTGGACTTCCCCGAAGTCGGACATACCTCCGTAGTCCAGACCGGTTCTGTCTGGCGCGACAACGGATCGGGCGTTTCCCATGGGACGCGGGAGTTCGCGTCGGCAATCGCGGGTTCACTGCAGCAGGATCCGTGATCGACGAGGAGTCGAGAGGAGGACTATGGTTCAGCTGGCGTCGGGAATGTCCTGTTCTCCGAGCAGTTGGCGGATTGCTTTCGCGGCGTACACCTTGCGGTTGGCCAGGGAAATGTCCTGGAAGTCGATCTCGGCGCCCCTTGGGTTGCAGATCCTGAGTCCAGCAAGTGCTGTACCTCCCGACGCAGTCGGGCCCACAGGTCCTCGTCGAGGTAGCGAGCGAGGTTGAGCGCAGAGGTGTCCGCCCATTCCTCATACGGGATCTCGGTGGTCAGGGCTCGCACCGCGAGGCTGATCACCTCCCCACGCAGCGCCGAAGTTGCCGCCAAAACCTGGGCCGGGTCCACCGAGGGCACTTCCGTCGGTCGCGCCAGAACATCGACGATCGCAGACATACCGAACCGCACCCGGTAGTCATCGACGAACCTGGTGGCTTCCTCGGTGGCACTCGCCGCGCAGATCGCCCCCCCGAACAACGTGTAGTAGACCACCTCATCCCACCCGTGAATACGCCAGGTTGCTGCCACTGGGCGAGATGATTTCCTCGGTAATCAGGTGCGCAGCCGCCGCGGACTGTCCCCCGGAGCCTGCACGATGACGTCGAGGTTGTGCAGGACCTGGCACCGCGCGCGAGACGCCGGCAGGCGTCGTCACCGATGCATTCGCGGTCAGCGAATCGTGCGCTCATTCCCCCGCCTGCACCTGGTGCGTCAGGTCAGCGCGCACGTCGGCATCCTTGACGTCACGAACGGGGATGCAGAACGCGAAATAGCGGTCAAAGTATTCGCTGTCGTGGACGCGGCGCGGCGCAGTGTGCGGTAGGGGATACACGCCGGTCGGTCGTGTCATGTGAGGGAGCAACATCACAAGAAGCCGGTAGATCTCGGTCAGGAGACACGCACCGCGTGCGGTGACGCCTCCGGCTCATCCGTGCATCATCAGTGATCCGGCGATAGCCGTGTGTTGTGAGGGCGCCATAGAGGCGACTCATCGGCTGGGCGCGCCCTGAGCGTGTTTCACTGTCGGGCTCGTTCGGCTCTCTCGGAGATGAGGGGACGTGTCGTTTCCCGAGGTCAGAGCCTGCGATGCCGGACCTTCATGCCGGATGCGTGGAAGGGTGTCAGCGAGTTCCTCGAAGATGGCTGGCCATCCGTGGCGAGAGGCAGGTAAGCCGGCCGCGATCGCGGTGGCAGCTGTCGGGACAACAACCGACACACATCGCCCGACATCAGCTGCCCGCCAACCCCGTCTGTGCCAAACTTCGTGAACTGTTAGGTCCAGCTATGGCCAGCGTGGGTGCATGGACTTGCCGACGGCGATGAGTTGTTATCCCTATCCCTTGTCCAAACCAAGCGCCTGCAATAGTGAATCGGTAGCTTCGAGATTTGGAGAGTTCTTTGACACAGCCGTCACCTTCGAACGCCCTGACACCGCACGTGATGCTGGCGGTTTCGATGTACTCACAGCCTGGCGTGTACGCCGTCCTGATCGGCTCGGGCGTTTCGACGGGCGCTGGCATCCCCACGGGGTGGGGCGTGGTGAAAGATCTCGTCAAACGTATAGCGATTGCTTCGAATCCGGGTTCACCCGATTCGGTCAGTGCTGCGGAAGAGGACCCGGAAGCTTGGTGGGCCGCCAACGCGGACGGTGAGCTCGGTTACTCGTCACTCCTAAAGTCGTTGGCGCCGACGCCGGCCAACAGACAGGGTCTCCTCGCTGGATACTTCGAACCCTCAGGCACCGACGGGACCAGGATTCCCAGCGCCGCACACGAAGCCCTCGCGCGGCTCGTGAAGCGGGGAACGGTTCGGGTCATCCTCACAACCAACTTCGATCGACTTACCGAGCAAGCACTCGAAGCAGAAGGGATCGCGCCTCAGGTGATTTCCCGGCCCGAGGCGGTGAAGGGGATGGCGCCCCTCGCCCACGCGAGAGCGACGGTGATCAAACTGCACGGCGATTACGCGGATCTGGAAACACGCAACACCCCAGAGGAGCTGGAGCAATACCCCGCCGAGTGGAACAACCTACTTGACCAGGTCTTCGACCAGTATGGACTGCTCATCTCAGGGTGGTCCGCCGATTGGGACACGGCCCTCGTCGCTGCCTTCGACCGTGCGCAGTCGCGGCGCTACCCGCTCTACTGGGACCGCAGATCAAGCAAGGGCACAACCTCAGGGCGGTTATTGAGCTTGCGGGCCGGCCACGTTGTCGAGGCGGCCGACGCAGACGAACTCTTCACGAACCTCGAGACCAGCATCGAGGCGCTGGAAAGGCTCGCTGAACCTCCACTGACTACTGCGATGGCGATTGCTCGACTCAAGAGGTACCTCCCGGACCCCGTTCACCGGATCGATCTTTATGACCTTCTGATGGACGCAACTGACCGAGTCGTTCGTGAGATCGGGGACCAACCTATCAGTGATCCGAACTGCACTTGGGAACTCGTTGACGAGACTTATACAGCATTCTTGCGGTCGTCGATTCCGTTGCTGCGGTTGCTCACAACCGGAGTGTGGCACGACCATGAAGGTGAGCACTCAGGACTGTGGTGCGAAGTCCTGCAACGACTCCTATCCGCGGGGAATGCACCAATTCCTAACGGCTCGTTCAACCAACATCTGCGGGATGCCCGCTTCTACCCAGCGCTGTTGGCGCTCCAAGCGATGGGTGTGGTTTCTGTCGCGAGAAACCGAGACGCAGACTTGATTCGTCTGCTGCTGGAGGTTGAGATGCGTGATCCATATCGGAACGACCTGTCGGTCCCGGCCGTCCACGCACTTCATGTGAATGCTCGATTGGATGGCGAAGTCGTCAACGCTCTCCCACGGTTCGGGGGAACTCGTTGGAATTTTCCGGGCAGCCACATGCTGAAAGAAGACCTTCGAGAGGTGCTGCAAGAGTTCTTTCCGGACTACCAAGGTTATGCGTCAGCTGTTCACGGATATGAGTACAGAGTCGGCCTCGTTCAAGAAGCGACCAAAGCTGAAGGCGCCTACAGGGCTATGAGCGGTGAGTACGTTGGGGAGCGAGAATGGAAAGCCGATGGCAGCCTGACGGCAGAACAAGAGTTCCGCAAGAGCGCAGCTAAGGGGGCGAGAGACTGGCCGTGGACCGGCCTCCTCGGGGACCTCAAGAATCTTGAGGAGACGCTCCTGCGTCATCGCGAAGTAGTCTCGAAGTACAAGCGGTGGGGATAGCAATTCCGAGTGGCCCCCGGGGCCGGTTCTCAACCTGGTGACCGTCAATCGTCACAATGGGCTCCATGGTCTCCCTTGATGTGAAGCTCATTCCGGAGGAATCACGGTGGATGGCTGCGGCCGAGGAATGTCTACAGCTATTCGAGACTCCTCCGGCGAGAGTCCTGGTCGCAGAAGAGGACAACCACTGCTTCCGCGTGTGCTATCCGATCGCACGGCATGCACTGAACCAGGTCGAGGCCTGCCTGACGCTCATCAGGACTGGCCTGGTGTATCCGGCCGTCGCCAACGTGCGGGTTGCGTTCGAGCACGCACTGGTCGCTCAATGGGTCCTGCTCACGGATCAGGGTGAACGCGCATTCGTGGCCGCGACCCGGCGGAGCAGCGCCGCGTTTGTCAAGGACTTTGCGCAGTATGCGAAGATCCCGGACGATCTTCTCGCCGGTGCGGATGATCCTTCGCGCGACGGAGGGAATTTTCCCAACATGCAATCCCTTTGCGACAGATTCGACGGCAAGACTAAGAAGATCTACACGGTGTACAGGTCGTTGTCTGGCGCAGTACACCCGTCAGCATCCACGCTGGCTCGCCACCTGGAATGGGATGCTGCGACCGACAACTTCAGACTGAGACCCAAGGGATCGACGGAGTTGCCGACGGACCTGGCGATGGCGCTCGGCTGGTCGGCAGTCATGGCGTCGTATGTCATCGAGACCCTGAAGCAGGAGAAGTCGCGAGTGAAGGAAGTCGAGAGGATTGCGCGTCGCGGCGGACTCCCTATGGATCTCAGGTCGGATGATACACAGCCGCATTTCCAGCGGAGGTCGTCCGGCCTTTGAACAGGGGGCCGAACTTCGGCCTGATAGTCCTCGCATCTGAACCCGGTCTGGGAGGCGCTGCGGGCCGACGGCGGGGCGTTGCACCGCCGGTTGCTTGTCGATTCGGGAGGAGGCCGGCCTTCCGGAGGAGGTCTCGGCGCTGCGGGTGTTCGATGTGATCGCGTGGATGGACGGCAAGAACGGCGGCCTGGGTGAGCGCTTTGACCTGGGGAGATGACACGTCCCTGGGTGATCGGTCGTCGGTGAGGCTGATGATGGGTGGTGTGGACGAGGTGACACCCGTGGGCTCGGCGAGGGGTTGGCGGATTTCGCTGGGGGTGTGCGCGGGTCTGCTGGTGGGGTTCTTTTGCTATGTGCCGGCGGTGATCTTGTGGCAGCACTTTTTCGAGGTTCCGCGACCTCGGGTGTATCCGCACGGGTCGTTCACGTCGTTCGGGCTGGATCCGCCGCCGGTCGGGTATTGGGTGAGCTGGGCGGGACCGGCGGTGCTGGTGACGGTTCCGTGGCGCGCTGCCCGGCAGTTCGCCGTTCCGTTTGTGCCGATCGCCGCGTTGGCGGCGTGGTTCGTGATCGGGATGGACCTGTTCTTCACCCCGGACTGAGCGTGGCTCGATGGTCCGCCGGGTGGGGTGTATGTGGAGGGCCGGGAGGATCGGCCCTGGCTGGACTCCGTGACGTGGACCGCCGCACCCCGCACCCCGCAAGCCGCGGCCCGCATCCGGTTTCCGGGGTGCGGGCCGCGCCTGTGTGAGAGGTGTGATGGGGTTGTGACCTGGTGTGATGGCATGTCCCCGGTTTGTGATGCGGGGTCGCCGGCGACCTGTGGGGGCGGAGTGCCGGAGAGGTGTCGGGGAGGGGCCGGTGCCGGGGGCGCGTGGGTGTCCGTTTCGCCCGTTTTGGAGGACATTTGAAAGTTGTTGACTTGCAATATGTTTGAGTAACCAATTGTGTAATAACTATTTACAAGTGTTGTGCACAAATATGAGATTGTAAGGTACGTAATATGTTGTAGATCAATAGTTTTGGGTGTTGCGATGTTTTCGACTGTGCGAGTTGCGTGGAGGGTGGGTGGTATGCTTTGGGTATGACATGGAGCGGTGCGGGGAGGGTGGGTGTGCGGCGGG